>CAZLYM010000282.1:0-4377 GCA_964563475.1 uncultured Pirellulaceae bacterium | reverse complement strand
GGCGTCCAAAGGAGACAGAAATATTGCCGGGCTGTTTGAAGTCGCGGCTAACCCACGCTCGCCGCGCGACGAGTGCCGGCGGCGACGTGCGAGCAGGCAGGGGACCCATTCCGGCCGTAGACGTGGATGAATTCAAGTTCAAGTGACGCGGCAAGAGCGATGACGCATCGACACGCTCGAGCGCCGTTTTGTAGCGAGTCATGAATTGCTGATACTGCGACAGCATTTCGTCCGCCAGATTTTCTCCAGCAGCGACTCGTTTCATGGCAACTTGCAAATCGTCGGCCCATTCGTCTCCCGTGATCGACGTGGCAAATTGGACTCGGGAATCTCCGTCCATCAAAACCACCGACGGGAGGTCACGAATCGCCAACTGATCGCTGGCCGCCAGTCTTGGATCATAAAACATCCGTAAATTCGAACTGGCCATCGCGGCGGTCAGTTCGGGCCGGACAAGGTAAGGTTCCGATGGTCCGTTGGCGAGGTCTGGGTCGGAATAGATGACACCTAGGATGAACCGGTTTGTCGGAAGGTCGTTCGCTAACGCTTCCAAACGCTTGATCGCCGAATATGACTTTTCGCCGCCCAGCCACAGTAGGGCCGTTGGCTTTCCGTCGAAAAACAATTGGTCAACCACTTTTCCATCGGGCTGAGTCAACCGAAAGTCATCCAGCACCTGCCCAATTGATTCGACCGGCAGCGCCTGCGGTAACGTGACGAAGGATCGGACGGGCGAAGAGTTCTTACGGGCTTGCAGCTGAAACATTTTCGGATCGATCGCCGAATCGATGGTGGCGTTTTCAAACCTTGCTAACATTTGCAGGTCGGTAATATTGGGAGCCGCCATAACTTGTGGGTCGAGTAATTTAAGCGGCAGACTCATCTGGACCAGCAACCCGGTCGATTTGTCGATCCAAATATCGCAACCCAGCCCTTGCGCCAGCGATCGAATCACATAGCACTCATGCGACCCCAGCGTTTCGTCGGCCAGACGTTCAATGCCGGAAGGGTTTTGCAACCAGATGCACGGGAGTTTTCCAGTCAGCAGACTCAACGGAGCCGGAATCAGTTTTTCTCGAAGTGATTTGTCGACTTCGTTGAGCGGTAGTTCGGAATAGCCTCCTAGAAAAACACGGGCGATAGGATCGCGAAAGACTTGGTCGATCGGCGGTTGTCCGTTGGCCTCGTATGGCACCACCATTCGTTGCCCGTCCAGATTGGCACTATCGATATCGTAGATGTAGCAACTGACCCGCTGCCCGTCCCCTTTGATATGAGCTCCAAAAACTTCCATGGCCAGTTTGCCGTCAGCCGACCAAGCCGTCGACCAGCGTTGGGGCTCTTCGGTCAGCAAGCCATCTTTGCGATAGCTGAGAAACAGCCTCCCGTTGTCCGAATAGTTTTTAGCGTTAGCGTAAACGGCTTTCATCAGCGTCAGAATCTGATCTGCCGGAACGCCGTCATTGGTGGCTGCTGTGTTGCTGGATGGATCGCCACTGGTGGGGGCTGACGGTTGGCAGCCGCAAACTAGCGCGAAAAGCAACGGCAGGCATAACCTCGCAATCAAACGGCAACGATCCATCGTGAAAAACTTTCTGGAGGGGAAAGACGGCATGCATCTAAGTGTGTAGTCTCAATTCAATTATTGGCGCCATCAGTCCACAATTAGACCGAACATCACGCTTTGGGTAAACAGAAAGTGAGAAAGTGCCACCAGTGGAGCCGTCTAGTGTCTCTCGCTGGCCTTTTGCGATGGTAGTGAAACCATCAGCAAGACGGTATGCTGGGATTTGACAGAAAACAGGTTACCCAATCCACTCTTAAACCAATCCGATGCCGCCAACCCTGACCGCTGATTCACTCGCCGAACTCAATGATAGCCGTTTTGTGCGGCCGCAAAAAATAGCGGATTCGAACGGCGTAGATATTGCCGGCTTGCTGGCCAAAGCACTCGATCAGCCGGTGGATTACCCGCCGCTCAAGGAATCCGTGTTTACGGGGGACGTGGTCGCGATCGCTTTGCAGCACGATCTGGTTCGTCCAGCCGAAGTCCTCAACGCGCTGCTGGACTATTTGCTGACCCTGAACGTCGAACCCAGCGATATCACGGTCGTACTGCCGGGCGTGCTGACTGAAACGTTCGGGATCTCGGCGGACGAGTGCCAGTCGAAAGTGGTCGACGGCGAAGACCAACCGCTCCAGCCACCGCCCATTTTCCAGCTGCAGAAGGAATTTCACTCGATCAACTGTCAGGTTCACGACCCCGAGAACTCGGCCGGTCTGTCTTACCTTTGTGCCAACGAGGCGGGCGATCCCATTCATGTCAATCGAATACTAGTAGACGCGGACGTGGTGATTCCTGTGGGAGGGCCAAGTTTCGACCTTGATCCGCGCTTTCAAAACTGCGTTTATCCGACCTTTGGATCTTCGGCCGTCACCGCACGGTACTTGGACAGTGGCAGTGGTGATTCGATCGCTGATTGTCTCGCGGAAACGGAACTCGCCAATGATTCACTCGGGGCGTTCTTTACGATTGAGGCCACTGCCGGCCCGGGTGAGTGCCTTAGCAGTTTTGTTGCGGGCGTTCGTCAGTCTGCCGCTGCCGAAGCTGCCAAAGAAGCAGCGAAACTTTGGACGGTGGATTGCGAGACGGATTTTGAAGCGGCAGTGCTGTCGATCGAATCGCAGGCCCACAAACAATCGTGGCATAATTTTGTGGCGGCGTTGGACGTGGGCAGTCGGTTGGTTGCTGAGGGTGCTCCGATCGTCGTCTGGTCTGAGATCTCCACGACACCCGGAAAAGAAATTCGTAAAGCCTGTGCCGCACGTTTTGAGGAAACGATTCCCGATTCGCTTCCAAAATCAATGCAACACTTGGCGGCGATTTTGAAAGACCATCCGGTGTACCTTCGATCAAAAGTGGCGAGAGGAAAATTGGAAGACCTTGGCCTAAGCGTGATTGAATCGGTCGAAGAGTTGAAGCGACTGACAGCCAGCGCGAAACGCTGCGTGGTTTTGCGTGATGCCCACGGCTGTCGACTAGCAAAATCCAAGGAAGGGCAGGGTGGTAGCAATGTGGAATGATTCTTTGCAGTCCGATTACGATTCATTGATCGCGGGAACCGCAATCGCATCACTGGACGATCATTTTGTGATCTCACTGACTGGTGAGGATCGGCACGCGTTCCTGCACAACTTTTGTACGGCCGATATCAAAAAGCTCTCGGTCGGCAGTTGCTGCGAAGCCTTTGTGCTCAATGGCAAAGGCAAGACGATGGCGTTGGTTCACGTGCTGGCTTTTGCTGACGTAATTTGGTTAGTTGGAGCCAACAAGGACAGCGCGACGCTGTTGCTTGAGCACTTGGATCGGTACATCATTCGCGAGGACGTGCAACTGGCGGACGAGACGGAATCGATTGCCATGTACTTCTATCCGAGCGAAGAAAACATGGGAAAGTTTGGCTCGGCCGAAAGGCAGCCCAACGAGTGTTTTGTTCCGGAGCGGCTAGGTGACGATGTGCGAGCGGCCACGATCGAAATGGCTGGCTTTGGATTGTGGCTGGCGGAGAAGAAACAGAACGCAGAAGCGTTACTGACCGCGCTGGACGTGGTTTGCGTAGGGCCAGCATCGATCGCGGCACTGAACTCGATCCGTATCGAGCGTGCGACGCCGTGGTCGGGGACTGAAGCCGACGACTCTAATTTGCCGCAAGAATTGCAGCGAGACGAAAAGGCAATCTCGTTCAACAAAGGGTGCTACCTTGGTCAGGAAACGGTCGCTCGTTTGGATGCACTCGGTCGCGTCAACCAGTTGCTGGTGCGGGTGCAGTTGGGGGCCGATTCAGCGTCCGCCGGCGATGAGTTAAAAGCGGAAGAGAAGGTCGTGGGGCGAGTCACTTCAGTTGCGTGGTCGCCTCAGTTCGACCAGTGGATGGGGTTCGCCTTCGTACGACGGGCTCAAACGGTCGCCGGTACCGTTTTGCAAACCGCTGGCGGAGGAACGGCAACGGTGATTGCTTGAAGAGCGAAGTAGGAATTCATCGGCTGGAAAGCTCTGGTGTCCCGCCGGCAATGCGGAGGCTTTTCTTTCCCAAAGCGTAGATCAGCGCGTTGAAAGCCGTCGTCCAGCGGTGCTTCTGTTTGTTGCCTCCATGATGGAGATCCAATTTCGAGTGCCCCTTTTCCCCAACGGGATTTGCCACAAAGCTCCCGTCGCTCAAACGTAGAAGATCGAAGTCATGCTGACATTCGTCCATCATTTTTCGGAATAGCGGTGGATCAAGTTGTGCAATCGCGAGGACACCCCATGCCTTACCCATCACGGTAGTGCCATGACCAAGGTACATTTGATTTGGATACAGCCGGTTCATGGCTCCC
>CAZLYM010000281.1:1240-4447 GCA_964563475.1 uncultured Pirellulaceae bacterium | reverse complement strand
AATAAACGTTTCGGAAAATCCGTCTCGATCTGCGATTTCCTCTAGGAAAGCACGCCTATGAACGCGCTAATCCGTCTAAAGGCACCCTCGGCCTAGATATCGGTCGGAACCCAATAAAATCGAACGTTAAAATGTGGAATACTGATCCAGAATAGACTATCGCTCGCTAACTCGATGTCCACAACAAAAACAAACGGCATGGTTCCCGAACCTCCCAACAATGACGCCCGCTTCGAGGAAACCGTAGATTTTTGCGAATCACAGTTTCCGAAGGAGCAAGAAAGCATTGCCGCGACTGTCGTGGTCTTGCGAAACGGTGCCGTCAGCGAGCGGAAACTCTCCGAAGCGATTCGTAGCTGGACGCTCCATGGCAATGTGACGTTGCTTGACCATCTGGTCGATGCTGAGTTGATCAACGACGCGGCTCGAAAGAACTTGGCGAAAGAGGCCAACGAGCTGCTGACCCAACAAACAAAAAATGGCTCAATCGGATCGGACGAAAGCGTGATCGCCGGGACGCTTGAAGCCATTGATCCCTCCGGAAACGTTGCGCGTCTATTGGGAATTCAGGCCGCCGCAGGTATCGGCGTCTCCGATTCATCCAATCATCGACGTGCCATGCACGGCTACCGATTGATTAGAAAAATCGGCCAAGGAGGACTCGGGCGAGTCTGGTTAGCGTTTGATGAAAGCCTTAAACGCTACGTCGCTATCAAGGAAATCTCAGGGAACGATTCAGCCGCGGTCGTCGAGCGTTTTGATCGTGAAGCCGTGATCACCGGACGCTTGTCTCATCCGGGGATCGTCCCGATCCACCAACTTGGAACCGAAGACAGTACCGGGAAGTCCTTCTACGTGATGCGCTTCCTCGGAAAGACGACATTGCATGACGCGATCATGGAGTATCACGAGCGCCGGGCCGAAGGCAACGACGACCGGATGCTTATCCGCCGATTGCTGGGAGACTTCATCAACGTTTGCCAAGCGATTGGTCACGCTCATTCTCGCCAAGTGATTCATCGCGACCTCAAGCCTCAGAATGTTGCGATCGACAGCTTTGGACAAGTGATCGTGATCGACTGGGGCATCGCGAAGGTCATTGACGAAGCAAACCCGAGCGAGAACCTTGCTGAGCTCGATTCTGGCGGAATCAGTTCCAACAGCACCATGCACGGCCAAGTCTTGGGGACTCCCCTCTACATGGCCCCCGAACAAGCGGCCGGTCGCATCGATGAACTGGACCAACGCACCGACATTTATGGCTTAGGAGCGATTCTGTTTGCAATCTTGACGGGCAACGCTCCCCATCAAGAAGCACAGGAACAGGCCAAGGATTCCGGAGTTCGTGAGATGTTGTCCGCGATCGCCAGTCAACCAACTCCCAATGCATTGGAGGTCGATAGCGGAGTGGATCCGGCATTGGCGGCGATCTGTGCCAAAGCCATGGCTCGCAGACAATATGCTCGCTACCAAACCGCAATGGAACTGGCCGAAGACATTCAACGATGGATGGCTGGCGAGCCTGTGTCGGCGCAACGTGAAAGATTTGTGCAGCGAATCAATCGTTGGATACGGCATCATCAGATTTGGGCACAGATTATCGCTGCGAGTCTTCTGGTTGCCTGCGTTGCCGCATCGACTTTGGCCGTCACCCTTCGCCATGAACATCTTGCCCAGCAACAAAGGCAGTTCGATGAACTAAGCGTTTACAGCAACGAACTGGAGGTCCAACTCCAGTCGACCGCCATCGAGTTAATACGTAACACTCGCTTCATGTCGACACTGCCACCCATCCAAGCAATTGTTGACGTGCGAACTGGCGCACAAGGTGCAACCCCACCTACAGGCCAAGACGCACAAGACAACGATTCCAACGAGGACGTATGGCAGGAGCGTTTGGCGACAATTTTTACAGGATTGATCCGTGCGAATCCGAACTACCGCAACCTGCAATACTCAGCGATCGAAGACGAGCACGTGTCTCCGATCGTCCGCGTAGAACGGCACGCGGGTGAAATGGCGTTCGTTCGTCGCGTGCCCGCCAGTCAGCTCGCATCCCTGATCAATCAAGAACTTCCCGCGCAGTTTGGCGAGCTGTCACTGGGCGATATCCTGCTGACAACTTGCTGCCGAAACAACTCGGCTGAAAACAAGCGGACTAGTAACAAACGCCACACGGTAAGCTTACTGGCGTCGACTCCAGTGTTTGATCAGACAACCGGAAAAATATTTGGAATGGTCACGCTTGAAATGAACTTGCTGGACCGAGTCGTTCAAGCGTTGGACCGACTTGACCAAAGTAACGCTAGGATTTTTGTCACGAATTCTACCGGTCAAGTATGGGTGAGCGACGATCCGACTGCCGGCATCAACATGCCTCGCAAAATAGATGTGGAGTCCACGGCGCAGCGGCCCAGCATTTCACAGCTGTTTTCCGATCCGGACAGGAATCGCATCTTGGAACAAAGCGAAGGCTGGATTGCTAGTCGGATCACGCTCGATCCATCCAACCCGCAAACAACTGTCGGACTGATCATTGAGCTTGACGACTGATTCAGCACGCAGCTATATCGCACGCATCTCGCCAGGAAATGACGTGGATTACCGTAAGTCCTTGTCCAGCAAATCCCAACCCGACACGTAAGTGAGGGACAAATCCCTCGCTGACGCAACGGGTTATGATGACGCATGCAACTTCCTACCGCGGAGGCTTCGACAGGATAGGGCACTACAAGTGCATCGGGATCGAACGAACACGTTCGTTTTTCGACGGCGGCTCAGGCGACTCGATCCAAGGAACGTCCTGTCCGTCTTCATGGAACTTGAGAAGCTGCGACTTGAATGCCTGAGTGACTTTGCTCAAAACGAATCGCTCCGACGCACCGCGAGCCTCAATGCCCGCTAGGTTCGCGACTCGACCGACGACCGTCCCGTCCTCGTTGGTATGAACGTAAACAAGGCAGGTAAAAGCCGGAACGACGGGCTTTGAATCGCCTGTAATCTCAAGCGAATCTTGACGTTCGGAATTCGAATTCATGTTCATCTTTGCTTCTTGGTTGGTATCGCGACAATCGCACGCCCCGGCCGTCACACATGGCTCGATAACATGGGAAGCCAGCCGAATACGTCCGATTGGCTGGAAATTGTAGCAGCAATCCAAAAGATCGACATCCAAATCCAATTGTCAGCGTGATTTGGTAGATTATG
>CAZLYM010000281.1:0-1140 GCA_964563475.1 uncultured Pirellulaceae bacterium | reverse complement strand
ATTATGTCTAGCAAGATCGCGCACGACACGTCTTTGCATCCGATCAACGACCAATTTTATATTTGTGAGCAAACTGATGAGCCACCTCGAAGATGTGGGTGAAAGAGATGGCTGGCGATGCTGGCTGTGTGACGAACCCGTTGACCCTGACATGCCGTCCAACGATCCTCGCGGAGCCAGCGTCGATTCCCGGATCACCAAGGCCCGCGCCAAGAAATTAAAAAAAGACAAATCGCCCAAGCCTCCTGAACGGCTTGCCCATCTTGGCTGCAACACGGGCAAAGGCACTAAGGATCCAGTAGTGCAGTGGCCGGAAAACCTGATCGTGGTCGATCCCGCTCCGATCATCGCAACTGCCGAGCGACTTGAACGCAAAGGAGGCCGCGAAGTGATGGCTCGCTGCCCAACCAACGAAGACGCGACTGCCGCCGCCGATTGGCTGGTTGACCGCATGTCTCGTCTGCATCCAGAGTTGACCGTGAAAAGTCGCATTGATAAAACCGCCGGTCAGTACCTAGTCAGCCTGCACGTCTGACCTCCCCTTTACACCCATGCTGCGCCATGAAAGCCGCTTCCATCGCCGAACTGAAAAAGACGCTGGTCCAACTGGATCATGGCGAATTACTTGACGCCTGCTTAAGTTTGGCTCGTTTTAAAAAAGACAACAAAGAACTTCTGACCTATCTGTTGTTTCTGTCACAAGACGAACAGGGTTTCGTTAACTCGCTGTGCGACGAAATCGACGAACAGTTCCGATTGACTCCTGACCCGCATAAGAAGACGCTACGAAAGGTGATCCGCTGGATGAATAAATGCCTGCGGTTTTCCAAAATCAAGGATACGGAAGTCCAAGTTCGTTTGCATTTCTGTCGGGCTCTTCGATCAAGCAAAGTTCAAATCCGAAGATCCAAAGTCGTCACCAATATGTACAATGGCCAGCTGAAGAAAGTCCGAACGGTGATTCAGAAACTCCATGAAGACGTCAGACATGATGTTGAACGCGAAATCCAAGTGTTAGAATTGTGAGCGATCCGAGTCGCCAGCGATTCTTTGCTCGGCTGCCCTAGTTCTGATCGCCATTTTATCCCCCCAACCCTATACGGAGCATCTGTGCCCGGGCGACTTCATCCTGAAAGGATG
>CAZLYM010000280.1:0-4454 GCA_964563475.1 uncultured Pirellulaceae bacterium | reverse complement strand
TAACTGTAACTTATTTATCAAGCCCAAACAATCAAAATCACTCGTCCCCGCCGTGCTGATCGTGAAATAGTGCGGCTTGATCTTGCGGTGTATCAGGTGAGTGCTCTGGAACAACGCTGGGGGGCAGCGACTTGGTGCTTGCGTGGCGTGCTGGCATGCCTCGAATGGGCTGGGGGCGCACTCTTCGATTCTGGTACTCTCAGCCGTAATATTCCCAGCGAATTCCCGTCGAAACGAAGGAATCGTTTCTCGATTGGGGTGATGATTTTCGGGAAGGCGAGATTGCGACGGGCGGTTGCAGTTTCGTGGCAGCAGAGACCTATTGAGAGAACTGAATGTCCGGACAAGGATGTCCGAGAACGATTGCCTCTAACGGGGTAAGCCGTGCCGAAACAGCTGGCGTGTCGAGCGAAAAGTTTCGCTTGTCGCGTGAGTGGCTTTGCGCGGTGTTGGTTGCCGGGATCATGTTGTCGCTTAGTGCATGGACTTCTTCCGTTGTGGGCCAGTCGTTGCCTGAAGCGCCCAGCGGAGCGACGGGCGCGCAAATCAATTTGCGGCTGAGAGTTTCACTCGGGGGTGGAGCGGCTCGACGATGGGTGGGGCATGTCACGGTCGAGGGCGCCGCTAGGTTTGCCAACGGCTTGCCACGAGGGCTGTCTGCCGGTGCGAATGCGGCGATGCAGCTTCAGCCAAACAGAATCGTGGTTCTTCCTCATGTTGAGACGAACTACAATGCGATGGATGTCTCACTGAGTGGATCTCCGACATCGATTGTGAACGTGGATTTGGCTCCTGCGGATCAGCCGGACCAGCGTCGTGTTTACTCGGTTCAACTGGGCGACTTGGTTGCGGGCGGCGATCACCGAGCCTTGGATCAAACGGGAAACCGGTGCTCGATTTCGCGAGTCCCGGGAGATCGGCTACGTTTTGATATTGATCGACCGCATCTGATTTTTCGTCCGGGCGAACCCATTAGGTTTTCGGTGTCGGCGAATCGAACGTCGTTCGCGTCAACCGCTTGTCAGTGTCGCGTGGCGGTAACGAAAGCAAGGCAGTCAAAAAGTGGGATCATCCCTTGGGCGGCGTCAGTTGCGTTGACGTGCGATGCAACCGGGTCGGCCGACGCGGTACCGATGCGTGTTGATGCTCCGGTTGATGAGGGCGTCTACGATCTGACGCTTGACTTGCAGCCGAGCGGTTTTTCTGGTGGTCTTGTCCGGCAACCGAAGGTGAGTCGAAAAGTTCAATTTGTGGTGCTGGGGGAAACGGTTCCTCCCGAGCCCACGTCGATGTTCAAGCGAGAAGGTTGGAAGCAGCATTCTCGGTTTTCTGCTTCGGAATTGATGAACCCGAACAGTGTCGGTTGGTCGAACGAGTTGACGAACTCAATCGCTCATTTGAAAACAGGAAAGCTGGGGGCCAAGCGTGCTCGGCATGGCTACGCGAACGCCCGTCGGCAATTAGTTGAGACCGTTCATGGGGCGGCATTGGAATTTGAGCCGGGGGGATGGCAGGCGGTTCCGATTTCGGCTCCTGCCGGCAGAGGGCCTTGCCTGATCGAAATCGATTGCGTGGTGGCGGGAGATGCTGCATTGGGAATCAGTCTGCTGCAATTCGATGCGGCGGGCCAAGTTTCCACGTTGCCTCAAGATTCGGGGCTGATTTCCGAGCGATCGATCGTGGAAAATGAATCGCCTACCGTGCAAACGTATCGACTGTATCACTGGCCAAACGAGTTGGCCGCGTGGCTGGTGCTTGCCAATCGCCATCCTAACCATAGTTCAAAAGTTCTGAACGTTCGCGTTTTGACGGGGCCAGCTCGCATCCCGATTCCCAACGGTTTGAACGCGGCTAAATCGAAATCGAATTCGGGTGTGAGTTTACCGAGGCGAGGGATGATGGCGTTGCTTGAGGCGCCGACCTTTGTGGAAAACTTTGGTGCCAGTGAGTACCTCGATTCATCGCTGGGCCAGTCGTTGGATGATTGGGTCACTTTTTACCAAGGCGTCGATCGACTGATCCAGCATTTGAAGGCTCGAAATCTGGCAGGTGCATTTGTGACAGTGGCGGCGGACGGAAGCGGTCTGTATCCGGGACAGTTGTTGCAACCTGGACCGCTTTATGACACCGGTTGTTTTTTGGCGGCTGGCAACGACCCAATTCGCAAAGACGTGGTTGAGTTGATGTTTCGAATGTTCGAACGAGAACAGCTGAAACTCGTTCCAGTTCTGTCACTCAACGGACCACTGCCGGGAATTGATTCGACCGGCGAAGCAGAAATGTTTGACTACAACGGACGGATGCTTCCGGCTGAGGGTGCGAATCGCTTGCCTCGGTATAACCCGCTGGCTCCTACAGTCCAAGTCGCGGTCGAGCGAGTGCTTGAGGAATTGGTCGAACGCTATCAGCACCATGACTCGTTTCGCGGTGTTGCCATGGCTTGCAGTCCGGATACCGTGACGTTGCTGCCGGGCGAAAACTGGGGTTACGATCGCTCGACGATGGAGCGTTTTCTGGCTTCGATCAATAGCGAGGACGTGGATCGAGAAAACCTGAAAAGCCGAGAGGACGTGGCTGGTTTTCTGACTGGTCCGCAGCGTGAAAACTGGTTGAAGTGGCGAGCGGCTCAGATGTCAGCTTTCTACCAGCGGCTGGGAGGAATTGTCAGCGAGAATCTGAAGGACGGAACGCTTTATCTGGCTCCGGTTGATTTGTATCGAAACGCCGAGGTCGCCACGTTGCTGAACCCTGCCCTGCACTCTTCCAGCGACTATTTCAATGCCATGTTGAAGATGGGTTTTGATTTGTCGTGGCTGTCGGACGAGGCGAGCAATCAATCGATGGTCGTGTTGAACCCGCATCGTGTTTCGCCCAGTGATTCGCTCGCATCGCAACGCGTCGACGTTCACGTTGATGCCCTCGATCAGATGAACGAGTTATTTCGAAGTCGCAAGAATCCGGGAGACCTGTTCGCCCATCGAAGCGGTTGGGTCCATTTTGCTCAGCTGGAACAAGAACCGCCCTTTCGCAATCAACAGAATCCTCTGATGCGCAGGCAGCAATTGATGCCTGCGGGAGATTTGAATCGGCGTCGTTTTATCGAACGATTGTTTGCAACCGATACTCAAATGCTGGTCGACAGCAGTTGGGCCATTCCAGCGGTCGAGGGCGAGCAGTTGACCGAACTGGGGCGAGTCTATTCGCAGTTGCCGTCGACTCGTTTTGCAGATGTTTTGGCGGTTGATTCAGACGGCACATCCGAGATCCCCAATCGATCGTTACCGGTAGTGGTGCGACAGGTTTCGACGAAAGACGGTGCTTGGTTTTACGCTGTCAATTCGTCGCCTTGGCCAATCAACGTGCGGATGCAGTTAAACCAAACAGATGCCGCGGCAACGGACGGCGTTCGCATAAGCCAAACGTTTGAGTCGATCTCGGAGACTCTATTGAATTCGGATCAGCTGAAGCCGTTTGACGATGGTGGGAAGTGGTTCGTCGCGTTCTCGGTTCCGGCATGGAGTCTGGTCGCAGGGAGATCAAACGATGCGAAGGCAGGATTGAGTGCTTATTCGGTAGAATTTCCTGCGGATGCTGACCTGCAATTGAAAAAGCGGATATATCGACTTCAATCGTTACTGGTTCGGTCGACTGAGGCAAAACCGATTGATGGCCTAGCCAATCCGGGCTTTGAGGCTGAGGTTGGTGAAGCCGCTTCACATGACGAGCCGACTGGCGCGGCTTCGAATTTACCCTTGGCTGGGTGGACCCATGGACCGGGTGGCATCGGTGCGGACAACGTGCAGCGGGCGACGAGTGACGCCTACCAAGGAGCCAGTGCGATCAAGCTTGTTAACAAAGATAATGTTCCGGTGTGGATTCGCAGCAATGAGTTTTCGGCACCGGAAACGGGCAGGCTTTCTGTATCCGCTTGGCTGAAAATGGAGCAATCGGATCGCCCACTGCCATTACGCATTTCACTCGAAGGAAAATCAGGGTCTACCACCTACTATCGGTTTGGAGAAATTGGCAACAAGCTTGCGACCGACAAAGTGGATCGAGCGGGTTCTCAGTGGCAGCGGTTTGCCGTCCACTTCGACGATTTGCCAATTGAAAATCTGGACCGGCTGCGAGTCGGATTTGACTTGATGGGTCCGGGGTCGGTGATGATCGACAACGTGGAGATATTTGATCGTTGGTTTGATGAAAACGATTCGAAAGCGATTACTCAGTTGTTGGCGACGGCCAGTACGTTGCTATCGACTCCGGCGACCTACGACCGATGTCGCCGGCTATTGGAAAGCTACTGGCCTCGATTTCTGACCAAGCATTTTGAGGAACAAGAGCTGCTTGGTGAGCTCGCACGAAAGGGCCAGCCTTCAGGGAGCGTGGCGGAAGAAGGGAACGAGCCCGAACGAAAAGTGCGAGCCCGTGCGGTTAGCTGGCCGATGAGAAAA
>CAZLYM010000279.1:0-4456 GCA_964563475.1 uncultured Pirellulaceae bacterium | reverse complement strand
ACCAACACCGCGTCCCTACGGACATCACGTAAGGGATACGCCTGCCACCAATTCACTGCGAGTCAATCAATTCCTGAGCAACAGACGCTGCTTCGGTGCCGGGATACTTTTCGATCAGACCTTCCAACATCACCAACGCTCGCTCCATCCCGACTTTCGAAAACCGGCGCTCGGCGCGGTTGAAAGCCTTCTGAGCTGCCAACTCATTGGCAACCGCTTTGTCAGCTTTCAACTCCTTCAAAACCGAAGGTATTTTGACGTCCATTTCGTAACCGTGAAATTGCTCTTCTACCATCTGAAACTGCTTGTAGGCAGACCAAAGTTCTCCTGATTCCTGAGCAGACTTAGCGGCACTCAGACTCGACGACAACTGTTCATTCACCCACGCTAGCAATACCTCGGCGCCATGTTTAATGTCAGGCTTTCGATTTTTTGAAGCCTTGGTCAACTGCTTAGACACCGCGGCGTAGTTTCCGAACTCGACCGCCATCCAAAGATCTTGCAACGACGGATCAAGTTCTGTCGGATCGACATTCCACTTGGCATCTTCGAGCAACTTCGTGGCAGACTCTTCGATGCCAGAAGAGCTTATCTTGCGCATCGCTCCGCTGGCATCGATCGACGCAAATTGCCAGATGTTCTTCAAGCTGACCGTCCCCAAACCCGCTGCCGCTTCAAATTCGCGGCTCAAATCCACAATCACCGGCCACGAAACTTCGTTGCGGCGGACATAGCGAACAACCTCGTCTCGGTCGCTGCCTGAATTGACGGCAATGAACGCGATCGGCTTTCCTTCAAATTTGTTGGCAACTGCCAACAGTTCGGGCCATCGACCCTCGCACTTCGGTCAGCCCTCTTCGAAGAAATACAAGATCGCCGCTTTCCCTTTAAGGATCTCGTTTGAGATCGGCGGTGAGTTCAACCAAGCTTCCGGGGCTGCCGGTAACCGGATCGATTTTTCATTTTGCTTCTGCGCAAATACAACATCGGTCGACGCAAACGCCACGGCAAGCATCACGGCACCTGCAACCAGCGACGGCAGCAGCTTGAATTTCGAGCTCATTTGAAAGTTCCCGGGTGAGAGACGGTGGAAGTGATGCCAATATGATAACCCAAACGAAGCAACTTTGCCAAATACTTACACCACCTGAGTACGTGCTCAATCTCGGATTCGCGGCACGAGCCGACACGGTTACAATATCCACCATGAAACGCAAGAAAAAAAACAAATCCGCACCTACTCCGGCCGCTGCAAAAACTCCATCCGTCGAGACCGCCGGAACGCCTGAACCGCCTGTGACCCACGGTCACAATGCAGTGGGGGCGATTTCAATGAATCGACTCGTTTCGTTTGGCCTGCTGCTGGTGGTCATCGTTCTGTTGAGCATCGTGTTCTACAAAGTGATGGCCGGGTTCTTAGTCCCGATGTTTCTGGCGGCACTGCTGGTTGTTATTTTCGAGCCATTCCATCAATGGTTTCTAAAAAAATGTAACGACCACGAACCGTTGGCTGCCGGATTAACGACGCTCAGCATTCTACTGACCGTCCTCGTACCGATTGGCATCCTGTTCGCGTTGGCGATTGGCGAAGGCCAGTCGCTCTTCCGACAGTATCGGTCTCCGCAACTTGCCCAGGGTGTTAGCAACATTCGAAAAAGACTGAACCTAGAACTGCCGCTGTCCGAGCAGTTTCTCCAGATCGAATCACGTTTCGACAGCCTGCATTCCCAACTGGTCAACGACGAAATGGAGAAGCAAGCGTTCGGCGTCGCTGAGATCTTCCAGAATGCAGCCGAAATTGCTCAGGCCAGCAATTTACCCTGGCCTCCGGGAGGTGAATCGGCTCAAGAAGACGGTGCTACCCAAACAAAACGCATGGAAGACAACTGGTCGCTTTTTCACCAACACATTTCCAAAGCGCGAGACATCGATAAATCGGCCAACTGGGACCTTCAAGACGCAGCCGATGATCCGGCCGAGTTCGAACGGCAGCGACATGTGAACCTTCGCGAGTACCAGCATGAACTCAGCATCGCCAGTAGCCATTTTGAAACGTTCAAAGTCGGTTTCCTTGGAGGCCGTTTGCGAGCGTTGTTCACGCAAGCGGTTAACCCGTCAGAGGAACAAATCGAATCGTACGTGAGCTCCTTTTCTCAAATTGCTCGCAACAAACTTCCCAAACTGGGCGGCGCGACGTCTGCGTTTGTTGGCAGCATTCTGGTTGGCACCGCGATTATGATCTTCAGCTTGTATTTCTTCCTGCTTGACGGAGAACGAATGATCAAGTCCGTCCAAGGACTGTCCCCTCTGGACGACGAACACGAAGTCGAATTGATCGAAGAGTTCGGGCGTGTCAGCCGAGCCGTTGCGGTTGCGACACTGCTGTCGGCACTGACCCAAGGGCTACTGGCTGGGATCGGGTTTTATTTTTGTGGCCTCGAATCAATCTTTTTGCTGACCTTACTGTCGGCGGTGCTGGCCATGGTCCCTTTCGTTGGAGCAGCATCCGTCTGGATTCCGTGCTGTCTGTATTTGTACTTCGTCGATCAAAACATGACCGCCGCGATCGGTCTGGCAATCTACGGATTTGCGGTGATCTCAATGGCTGACAACGTCATCAAGCCGATCGTGTTGCATGGCCAGTCGAACCTGCATCCTTTGCTGGCCTTGCTGAGCGTTATCGGTGGTGTGTCCACGCTGGGCCCGATCGGAATTGTGATCGGCCCGATGGTCGTCGTATTTCTTCAGACGCTTTTGAAGATTCTTCGACGTGAACTAGATGGAATCGAGCACGAACTCGAAGCTGCTCAATGACAGAAATGAAAAAAGGTCGCCGAGACATTCTCGGCGACCCTTGCGTTCGCTACAAAGTTTTCACAACGACCAAGCGGATCGCCGGGTTCGCGTTTGATTAATAACCGCAACCGCCACGGTAGCCGCCACGATAGCCGCCGCCATAGCCGCCGAAGGACGAGCGACCGTAGCTGTAGGAAGGCCGGAATGATGAGTAGCCACCGCCGAAACCTCTGTTGAAGCCACCACGGTTAAAGCTGTTATAACCGCCGAAGCCTCTGTTGAAGCCACCATAGCCGCCGCCGAAACTGCCGATCGAAATTCCGAATCCGGAACCACCGCGATAATACTGAGCCTGAGCTTCTTGAGGTGCGGCCAGAGCCATGACGCCCATGGCAACGAGTAATGCTAGTGCACGTTTCATAATAAATCTCCTGAACTTGGATACCGAGAGGGATACTAATATTAAACCGCCAGTGCTGCCCGTTAACAACTGCAAGAGGCGGATCAATAGCGACACCGGAAAACGATGCCGTATTGAAGCTTCCGTATAGGTCACTCCATCGACTACTCGTTGCATGTTGCGTGCCGAAACCTTAATCCTTGCTTTTAATCAACTTAAACGTTGGTATCCCCTCGATAAGAGTGTTCGACAGTACATTTGGTAACAAAATTCGTTTCGCGAAATGTGATCCACTTGATCACACGGCGCCATCAATTGGAACAGTTTTGAGAATTTGTCTCGCAATCACAGTGCCAGAAGATTCGGACCCACAGTGGCCGAAGCAACCTCCAAACCATTACGATCGGTCAAGTCAACGCGAGCCTATGAAACGAAAAAACCCGCTGGAATAAACCAGCGGGTCATAACATAAGTTTCGAGGCAGCTTGATGTTACAAATTCAAGCTCATTCGGTGACTTTGATCTGAATCTTGCGAGGAAGTACTTTCTCGGATTTTGGTAGCTCGATCGAAAGCACGCCGTTTTCGTAAGCCGCCTCAATACGATCCGCATCTACCAAGGTCGGGAATTCGAACTTACGACGGAATTCACCCGTTCGTTGCTCGACTTTCAAAGCCCGTACACCTTCAGGCAGCTCTACTTTCTCTCGCTTACCAGAAATCTCCAGTATCCCATCCTGCATTTCGACGCTTACGTCAGCAGGTTTGACCCCAGCCAATTCGATACTGACGCGATAAGCCGTGTCCGATTCAGAGATGTTTGTGCGTGGCGACCAACGCCCTTGCGGAGCGACTTCTCGATCGCCAAAAAACTGCTCAAACAGGTTTTCAACGTCGACCTGAAAGTCTCCGAATGGTGTCGCAATTCGGTTTTTGGTTTTATTGCAATTCATAATATATTTTTCCTCCAGAGAGTTACTGCTGAAATGCTATCCACCGGCTGCTGACGTTTTGTCATTCATCCCCGGTGAACTAATCTGTTATTAGGCAACCTCCGTGCCAAACAGCGCCAATTACGCTGTCGCCCCGCGTTTTTCCCATCCAAATGGACCGAGACGAAAAATGGAAAATTTCAGAATTCGCGTCTGATACCAGTTTTGGCATGACAACACGACATTTCTGGCAGCCGGTGGGCAGTAGTTCTCCCGAAGGGAGTACAGCTTGTAGCCGGTGATAAGTGAAGCGCCATCACCGGTGCACA
>CAZLYM010000278.1:2109-4463 GCA_964563475.1 uncultured Pirellulaceae bacterium | reverse complement strand
CATGCCTATATTCTATACGATAGGCCCAACGAAAAGCACGGCTCAAAGCCAGCACCAAACGACGGCCTCACACCAAGCGGCGGCCGCACGGCAACCGCCCCAAGACACGAGCCACGCACTTGCCGCCCCAAATTCAGCCCAGTCTCGATTCCACCAACATCTGCGGACTCCAACAGGGTGCCAAGTTGTCACCTCCCACCAGCCTCACGGCATCTGGATCGAATCGGACTCCCGCCAAAAATCTGGCACTCCAAGGCATCAAGCGACCAGCTCACACCGCCCGAAGCACTGCCCGCCGACTTGGTTCGCTCAGCTGAGCCAAATCGACACCCAAAAAGTCGGGCCAATCGGCTTGGATTAAACCGCACGGGCTCCACGAGCAAATCAATTCTGGCGGCTTAGCAGTTTGGCACACAGATTGCCTTGTATGGCCCGTCCTCAGGGTGCGCCTGCCAAATTTGCGGCGACCTGACGGTTCAAACAAATCAAAACCGGGGTTATCCCCGCCAACTTACACTTAATTAATCAATAATCGGAGGATTCCAGTGGCAAAACAGATGGTATTTGATGAAGCCGCTCGCAAGCCCCTGCTCGAAGGCGTGTCCAAGCTGGCTCGCGCGGTTCGCAGCACTCTTGGCCCTCGTGGGCGTAACGCCATTCTCGACAAAGGCTGGGGCAGCCCGAAAATCACCAAAGACGGAGTCACCGTCGCTGAGGATATCGAGCTGGATGATCCCTACGAAAATCTTGGCGTTCAGCTGGTCAAAGAAGCAGCCAGCAAGACCAACGATGTCGCCGGAGACGGAACCACAACCGCGACGGTACTCGCCGAAGCGATCTTCCGCGAAGGTCTGAAAATGATCGCCGCTGGCTTCGATCCGATGTCACTCTCACGAGGCATCTCGAAGGCATCCGACGCAATTTGTGCCGAAATCGAAAAGCTGTCCAAGCCGATCGATGGCAAAAGCAAAAAAGAAATTCAGCAGGTCGCGACCATCGCCGGTAACAACGATCCTTCGATCGGTGCGGTTTTGGCCGAAGCGTTCCTGAAAGTCGGCAAGGACGGAGTCATCACGGTCGAAGAAGGCCGCGGCGCTGAAACGTACGTCGACGTGGTCGAGGGAATGCAGTTCGATCGCGGTTTCCTTTCGCCTCACTTTGTCACCAATCAGGATGACGTGTCGGTTGAAATGGACAACCCTTACGTCTTGATCTACGAAGATAAAATCAGCTCAAACAAGGCGTTGATTCCACTCTTGGAGGCTGTCAGCAATGCAAAGAAATCTTTGCTGATCATCGCCGAAGACGTCGAAGGCGAAGCACTGGCGACTCTGGTCGTCAACAAAATGCGAGGCATCCTGCAGTGCTGTGCGGTCAAGGCACCTGGCTACGGCGATCGTCGCAAGGCCATCATGGGTGACTTGGGCGTTTTGACCGGCGGTCAGGTGATCTTTAAGGATCTGGGTGTCGACCTAGAATCGGTTCAGTTGAAAGACTTGGGGCGAGCCAAGAAGGTCCGCATCACTTCTGAAGAAACCGTCTTCGTTGGAGCAACCGGCAAGAAGGACGCCATCGCTGACCGAGTGGCTCAGATTCGCCGCGAGATCGAATCCACCGACAGTGATTACGATCGCGAAAAACTCCAAGAGCGTCTGGCGAAACTGGCAGGCGGAGTGGCTCAGATCAACGTCGGTGCCACGACGGAAACTGAAATGAAAGAGCGAAAGGATCTGCTGGACGACGCAAAAAGTGCGACCGCAGCGGCTCTGGCTGAAGGCATCGTGCCCGGTGGTGGAATCGCGCTACTACGAGCCGAAAAGGCACTCGACAAGATCAAGGATCTGATCGGTGATGAAGAAGCCGGTGTCAAGATCATCCGAAAAGTGCTTGAGTACCCGCTTCGTTACATCTCGGAAAACGCCGGTTTCGACGGAGACGTTATCGTAAACCGAGTCCGCAAAATGAAGGGCAAGTCCGAAGGCTTCAATGCGAACACAGGCGACTACTGTGACCTTGTTGCGGCAGGCGTCATCGACCCCGCCAAAGTGGTCAAGACCGCTTTGCAAAACGCAGCCAGCGTTGCTTCTCTGCTACTGACTACCGAGTCACTGATCACCGAAATTCCATCCGTGGAAGAAGAAGGAGCTGGAGATCACGATCATGATCACGGCATGGGTGGTATGGGCGGCATGGGCGGCGGCATGCCGGGCATGGGTGGCATGGGCGGAATGGGTGGCATGGGAATGCCCGGAATGATGTAAGCATCAGGTGTTCGGTGTGTTCAGCTTTAGATGTGACGTGAGCACCAACCACACACCGAAAACCGAAAACCACACACTGATTTTGCGGCCTGC
>CAZLYM010000278.1:0-2009 GCA_964563475.1 uncultured Pirellulaceae bacterium | reverse complement strand
ACCGAAAACCGAAAACCACACACTGATTTTGCGGCCTGCTAAACATTGAACAGCGGCCTAATCAACCAATAACAAAATAATTCAAAAGACATACAAGGAACTTAAAAAATGGCCAAAATCAAAATCCGTCCTCTGGATGATCGTATCGTTGTCGAGCCTGTGCAGGCTGAAGAAACCACTGCGGGCGGCATCGTGTTGCCGGGCAACGCACAAGAGAAGCCACAGCGCGGCACAGTTGTCGCCGTTGGCCCTGGCAAATTGCTCGAAAGCGGTGAGCGTGGCGAGCTTTCGGTAACCGTGGGTGACGAAGTGATCTTCGGCAAGTACGGCGGCACAGAAATTGAAGTCGACGGCTCAGACGTCAAGATTCTCCGTGAGTCTGACATCTTGGCGAAGGTCGTTTAACTGAAGCGATGAAATCGCTCGTTCTTTCAAATACAAATCAAAACAAGGAACTTCATCGTGGCTAAACAATTGCTCTTCGAGGATCATGCTCGAAATCGCATGCTTCGCGGCATCGAGAAACTGGCGGACGCTGTGGCCGTAACCATGGGGCCGACCGGTCGCAACGTAATCATCAACAAATCCTTTGGTGGACCGACGGTCACCAAAGACGGCGTAACCGTTGCCAAAGAAATCGAACTGGAAGACCGGTTCGAGAACATGGGTGCCAAACTGGTCGTCGAAGTCGCTCAAAAGACTTCTGACTTGGCCGGTGACGGAACCACCACCGCGACCGTCCTAGCGCGAGCGATCTTCAAGGAAGGTCTTCGCAACATCGTGGCAGGCAGCAATCCGACCGCCATCCGACGCGGTATCGATATCGCAGTCGACGCGGCCGTTGAAAAACTGCAGTCCATGGCCAAAAAGGTCTCCAACAAGGAAGAAGTTTCCAACGTCGGAGCCATCAGTGCCAACAACGACAAAGTCATTGGTGACTTGCTGGCCGAAGCGTTGCATCGCGTCGGACAGGATGGAGTCATCACGGTCGAAGAAGGCAAGACAGCCGAAACGACTGTCGAATACGTGGACGGAATGCAGTTCGACAAGGGCTACATCTCTCCCTACTTCATCAGTGACCCGACCACGATGACGACCGAGTTCGAGAACGCTCGCGTGTTGATCTTCGAAAAGAAAATCAGCAACATCCGCGACATCGTTCCGATTCTTGAACAGGTTGGCCAAGCGGGTGTTCCTCTCGTGATCATCGCCGAAGACGTAGACGCGGAAGCGTTGACTCTGTTGGTGGTCAACAAACTACGAGGCACATTGAATGTCTGTGCTGTGAAGGCTCCCGGCTTCGGTGACCGTCGCAAAGCCATGCTAGGCGACATCGCAACGCTGACCGGCGGCACGCTGATCAGCGAAGACCTTGGAATTCAACTTGAGAAGCTGGAACTTAGCCAGTTGGGAACTGCCAAGAAAATCGTGATCGACAAGAGCAGCACGACCATCGTCGAGGGCTCGGGCAAGCGTAAAGAAGTCGAAGCTCGCATCGATCAGATTCGCCGACAGATCGAGCAAACCGACAGCGATTACGATCGTGAAAAACTGCAAGAGCGTCTCGCCAAACTGACTGGCGGCGTGGCCGTGGTTAGCGTCGGTGCCGAAACCGAAGCCGACATGAAGCAGAAAAAGGCTCGTGTCGAAGACGCCTTGCACGCCACTCGTGCTGCGATCGAAGAAGGTGTTCTACCCGGTGGTGGCGTCGCTCTGCTTCGCTGCAAAGAAGCCGTAGCAGCCGCTCGCAAATCCGCCAAAGGTGACGCCAAAATTGGTGTCGACATCGTCTTGGGTGCTTTAGATGCTCCGATCCGTCAGATCGCTGACAATGGTGGCATCGCTGGTTCGGTCGTTGCCGACATCGTCGATGGCAAGCCAAACAACACTGGCTACAACGCCTTCACCGGCGAATACGTCGACATGCTCAAAGCGGGCGTTATCGATCCAGTCAAAGTGGTTCGCACGGCGTTGGCCAACGCGGCCAGCATCGCAGGATTGTTGCTGAC
>CAZLYM010000277.1:0-4474 GCA_964563475.1 uncultured Pirellulaceae bacterium | reverse complement strand
ACACTCAAAATCCCCTGCGAGGCCATGACCTACTGGGCGACATGTACGGGTATGGAATTAGAGTCGTGATCGACGGAGTTCCGACTCGCTATCGCGGCACTGAGACACCCTTTATCCGGTTCTTCGTGACCGATGGAGTCAGCCTGTTGTCAGGAGCCCCTGAGCCCTTGGTAGACATTCCCGGCCATTACGCGGGACAAGTGTTAACAATTGTCGATGGGGATTTCGAAGGGCTGACTGCTCGGATTATCCAGCATATCCCTCCAAGTGTTAGTGGAAGTGAGCACGAATTGATCGTTCATCCGCTTGATCGGACGCATGATTTGTCTGGTGCACTAGGCGACATGGACCAAAGGCGAGTGATCATCAACGGTAAAGCGTTCGCGGGCACTGGGGCCGGGCAATTTGATGCGACGGTGTTACCAAATGTGCCTGCTCTGGAATCAAAAGCTGAAACTCCAAATCAAGTCGGTCAAACGCGGGCACAACTGTTAGGTGGGAATACTCCCACAATGGACGACGAGGGATACCTGACAAGATGGGAAGTTAACTTAACGACCGGAACGCCCGAAGAGCAGCCGAACCCAAGCTCAACCAACGAACCATGGGACGCAGTTGATTTTCAGAACATGATGCTGGCGGAAGTCTTTTTTAGTGCCAATAGTAACAGCATCACTCCAAGTTTCTTCCGGAACGGGTTTACCGCTGCCGATACGTTCGAGGCATTCGGGCGATTCTCGAGCATCTCTTCAACCGTTGTCGACAACGACAACGATGGGGTCGCCGATAGCATTTGGATCGATGCGGGGTTGCCGGTTCGATCCACCCCAGATGGCCAGTACGTCAAGCCGCTCGTTTCCTACCTGATTTTGGATATGGATGGACGTTTGAACATTAACGCGCATGGAAACTTAGAAGACAGTGGGGTGATTGCTACGAATGACGTGTTTCAGACCACGGTGGGTACAGCAATTATGCCGTCCGAGTTTCCGCAAGGTCTTGGTTTTGGCCCTGCTGAGATAAGTTTGGCTTCGGCGTTACGAACCTCACTCACTGACCCGACGCTCTTGCTTGATGCAACTCGCTTGCTTGAGTCACGCTACGCGAATGATAATTCAGCGACAGCAGAAAATGTTCCTGGCCTCGACGGCTTGGATGCTCGCTCGCAGCATCGCTTTGTCGGCTATCCCGATAGTTTGCGGGGCAATCATTTTTCATCACCCTACGACTTGAGTGGACAAGCGGGTTTGGGCTTTTTCACGGGAGTTGATTTCGGATCGGGGGCACCGTCCAGCGAATGGTGGAACGCGGCGATGCCCGCTGTCCCTTTGGCGGCCAACACGCTCGTCCTAGAGAATTCTCCATACGAAGTGGATCTGTTGCGAGTTGTCGAGAGCAACGACAGTATTTTTTCACCTGCTGAATTCGAGCGAGTTCAGCGACCAAACGATCGCGATTCTATCCTATTGGACAGTCGACTTGACGGGAATGCAAATTCGGTTTTGGCAGATGTGCTTGGTGATGGCAATTCGCTTACCGACACCGATAAATTTAGGTTGCGGAGAGCGTTGACGACTCACAGTTACGAAGTCCCCGCTATTCCTGAAGATATCAATCGCCTGCTTTATGACGCTTTGACAACGGCCGGAACGTTAACCGACGGACCAGCTAGGGCGAATGCAATGGGGTTGTTGCTTTCTCCCGAAGTGCGTCGGGGATTGCCAATGAATATCAATCGAATTTTTGGGGAAGGATTTTCGGAGGCCGGCACCGTGAACACGGTTGATGAGCCGACTGAGATCGAAGATTCTTTCGACGGTCTGCAGGCCGGCATCGAGTTAGATGTCGACAATGATGGAAATATCGACAATGGAGAAGCAGCAACCTCAGCGAACAGTCCTGGCTTACGTGCACGTCAGAATTTTGCTCGCCGCCTATTCGTGCTGATGGTGTTGCTGACTGAGTATGAAGATCAAGATCGAGACGGGACTACGTTGTTCGACGGTGCGGGCATGTTGGACACGGGAGATTTCTTTGATTTCAATGGAGACGGAACTGAGAACGAGGAGGATCTTGTAGCTCATCGTCGCATGTTGGCTCAATGGTGCGTCAACGTGGTTGATTTCCGTGACGCTGATTCCATTATGACGGGGATGGAGTTTGATTTGGAACCGTTTGATGGTTGGGACGTTGATGATGACTTGTCGACGAATGAAGAGCTGGCCGCTTCATTGCCTAATGCTAATTTTAGCGGAACCAGTGAGTCAAATTACTTCGTTGCCTGGGGTGCGGAACGTCCTGAGTTGTTAATTACCGAAACGCTTGCGTTGCATGACGTGCGTACCGAGGATTTGGAATCGGAAGAGATGAACATGGGCAGTCGAACCGATGCCATGATTGATGCAGATGACGACTTCGACAGCCGGCTGGTTCCCAACGCCTCGGCGTTTTTCGAACTTTATAATCCTTGGCTTTCACCGCCGACCGGAAGCACTGGCACGGGTTCAGCAGTGCCGCCGGAGCTTTATGACAATGGTTTGACAGGAGTTGATTTGGCTTTAACTAGCCCTGACGGGGCACCGGTTTGGCGATTGGTTGTGTTTGATCCTAATTCTACGACAACAATGATCCGTCCCGATCTAAATCTCCCTGCAAGCGATGTTCGCGACAATCCGATGATTGAGCAGTTGGTCGACGGAGCGGTTGCAAGTAACTCAAATGCTTTGGTACGAATTGCCTATTTCGTTCAGCCTGATCCCGCCCTTGCGGACAACCAGTTCGTCGGTAACAAAGTTTACTTTCCCTCGACTGATGGGATAGCGAGGTCTGTTGTTTCACCGGGCGGCTACGCAGTGGTCGGTAGTGCTGGACAAGAGCCTACGTCTGGAGAGTTTACGACCTACATCGGACGGACGGTTAGCGACGCCACGCTTGGAATTTCTCCTAACGATCTAATGAATACACAACGCTTCGTAATCGATCCGTCGTCAGATACGTTTACATGGGAAACTGGCGTAAATACTGTTTCATCCTCTGATGTTGTTGCGATTGCGTTGGATCAAAATGGTACCGGAACGGATCGATCCTTCGGAATCACTGATCCAGTTGAGGGCTATGCAGCGATCGCTCAGATGGAATCAGGTGACCCGAGTGCAAATGTCATGGCGATCGACGATGGCTTTCAGTTTGTTGTTAATGGTGCGTCTGTTACGTTTGATAGACCAATCGATCGGGTGCCAATTATGGATGCCGATTGGCCAAGCCATCCGCTCAATCACCGGGGATTAATTTCCGGCTACCGCGTCGTCTACCTGCAGCGATTGGCAAATCCCTTGGCGGATTATGATTCTGAAACAAACCCATACCGAATCGTTGATTCTTCGGCGATTGATTTGTTTGTTTTCAATGGCTTGGTTGCCCGAGCGACTGAAACAGCGGCCGGAACCATGCCACCGATGGAGTCACCGCAGCCCATGAGTCAGAATGCTTTAAGCACCTACGAGAGAACAGAAGAGAACACGCCAGACGCCAGAGAGCGAGGCCTTTTGTGGCGAACCAGTGTCTTGGGGGATGTCGATCCGGAAGCTTCCACCGCCCTTACAGGCCATGTCCTTGGTTTCGAGCTGCAGAACACGCTGGGGAGACTAAACAGCTTTTACTTGGATAACAATCCGGATATAAACCCTTTTCCGTGGCTCGCTTGGAACAATCGCCCGTACGCCAATCGGTATGAACTGGTCAATGTTCCCTACACTTCAGCGCATTGGTTGACTCGAGTGTTTGACACCCGAGGAGACGGCATCGGCGATACTTATTCAGCGATGGATCACCAAGCCTTCATGAACGCACCAAGTGACGACCTTAAACAGGTGATTCATCCAAATGCGGCAGCTTTCCCTCATCTGCTGAACTTTGAAGCGGATGCAATCAATGAAACCGATCGAATGCATCAGATTTTTGATTTTCTAGAAGTGCCTTCTCGATTTGCTGGGGCCAACGAATATGTGGAACCCACGACAGCCAATTTGCAGGACGATACTGCTGAAGCCGATTTTGGGTACAGGCTTTCACCTCCGTTTGATGAACTTCCAACGTATCGTTACCCAGGCAAGGTGAATTTGAGTACGGTGTCATCTGAATTCGTTTGGGACGCGTTGCTGGGAGCACGGGACTCAGGTGGCGATCTTGTCGACGGGCCATATGTGTCAACACTGAGCTTTTCTGATTGGCGGAATGCCTTAGCCGATAGCCCGGTGCGACCAGCCGTGGCAACAAATTACGTTCCAACGGGTACGACTGTGCCTGGAAGCGCCAATGTGGGGTTGTTCCGCAGTAAAGGTAGTGAGCGCACCGCTGGTACCGCAGTCGCAATGGGTGATGAGACCGAGTATCGTCTTGCCTACCATCAGGTTGGTAACCCATTTAACAACACCGATCGCAATGCCTTCTTCCGAAACGGTATTCGGCAAAAGTT
>CAZLYM010000276.1:1508-4478 GCA_964563475.1 uncultured Pirellulaceae bacterium | reverse complement strand
AGGCGATACATTGACGTATTCACTGTTCGATAGCGCAAACGGGCGTTTCGCTATCGACCCCAACACTGGCGCGATTACTGTCGCTGATGCCAACCAGTTGGATTTCGAAACAGCAAGTTCCCACATGATTACCGTGCGAATCGACGACGGCACGACTTTTACTGATGACGTTGTCACGATTGAACTGTCCGACGTTAACGAATCGCCAATGGGCATGGACGATGCAATCACCATCAATGAAGACGCAACACACACTTTCGCGGCCGCCGATTTTGGTTTCGTCGATATCGAGGGGGACACACTTCTGCAGATTCGTATCGAGTCACTCCCAACTAGCGGGACGTTGGCACTCAATGGTACGCCAGTAACCAGCAACCAGGACATTGTTGTTACAGACCTGCCTAACCTAACTTACACGCCTGATGCGGATAGGAATGGTCAGAATTTCGATTCATTCGACTTCAGTGTGAGAGATTCTCGCCAACAGTTTTCAGACAACACTAATACGTTGACTTTTCATGTAGACCCGGTCAATGATGCACCGATCGCATCAGTCGTCACATTGCCGGATCTTGTTGAGGACAGCGGACCTGTCATCATCACTCAATCCGACCTACTGGTAAATGCTTCGGATCCGGATGGAGACTCACTAACGGCAGAAAATTTGTCGATTGCTGCGGGCAACGGAACACTCAATAGCAATGGCGATGGCACGTGGACCTACACCCCAGCCGCAGGCGATGACACGGAGGTTAGTTTCACGTTTACTGTTTCCGACGGAAGTATCACTACTGGAAACGTCGCTGCCGAGCTTGACATTACGCCGGACGTTCTTCCTTCCATACCGGGCACCCCCGTGCCAGACAACGGCGGCTCCGGAACAAATGAACCGAATGAGCCAGACAACCAAACAACCGACACCGACGAAGCTAGTAACAACCCGGAAAATGAAAGCGACAGTGACAATGAAACAGACGACGAGGATTCACTACAGCCCATCTTGACCTCACCGGTGATCCGCTCCCAAGAACCGCCAGCACAGCGCGAAGCTCGAACTGCATTCCAACAGAACTTCAGCGATGAAGAACTGAGGTCCGCCGAAATCCTTCGTGAAATTGAGGAACCGGAGCTCGTCAAAAAAATCTTAACAGGGATCGCAGCAGAAACGGCAGCGGGAGCACGAGAGGCCGAACTACCTGGATTCGGATCCGCTGGGCCACAATTGATTACTGAGGCCGGAATTCAACTCTGGGAGAATCTAAAACACTTCTCTCAACCATCAGATGTCAATCTAGCTCTTCGAGTATCAGTCGGCGCTGTCACCGTACTGGGAACATTTGGTGGTATCCTTTGGGCGCTTCGTGGTGGGACCTTGATGGCTGTGGCATTTACTCAGTTGCCTAGCTGGAACTTCATTGACCCACTTCCGATTCTTGAAGGAAACACTCGGCGAAAAGACACCGACAAAGACGGGGCCGAAGACTTGGCCAAATTCTTTTAGCAGATGCTGTTCTTGCAGGCACGGAATCACGCCACACCAAGAATCGCAACAATCTTACGAACATGCCTCAGATGAACATACTGATGCATGGCAACGCAACAGAGCCATTGGTGAGCGGTCATGGGCCCGTACCACGGATGCCGGAACATC
Source organism: uncultured Pirellulaceae bacterium (assembly GCA_964563475.1). Taxonomy (GTDB): domain Bacteria; phylum Planctomycetota; class Planctomycetia; order Pirellulales; family Pirellulaceae; genus Mariniblastus. The sequence goes on along the minus strand of CAZLYM010000276.1, from coordinate 2,827 downwards.
GCGCTGGAAGTGATCGGTGCATCGCCGGAGATCAGCCAAGAGAGCTCGCTGACGCTTTGGCGAAAATCTTCAATGGCCTCCCATGTCCCGTCTTGGACAGGATCATAGTCGGACATCTCAATAGCGCCCCGAGGCTCGATTTCCTGTTGCAGCGAGCGAATAATTTTCAACACATCGGAATTGAAAACTGCAAGGTGCTCAAGCACCATCACAACCGACCATGAAGTTGATCGATGATCGATCCCAATTATCCGAGGCACCTTTGTTGGCTGGAACGCGTCTTCCGCGCCTACGTGCTCGGCCACGTCAATCAGTTTCCGACTGACTGACTCGATCGCCTGAATCGCGCGTTTGGGAGACGCAAATGACGCTGCGAACTTCAGTCCGCCACCCAAACAGAGACGTTCAAAGGCAGGTATGCCCAACTTATTTGAATCGTTCAATTCTCAGGCTTTCCACTTCGGCCGTTTGCCTGAACGGCAATGACTTTGAATAGCTCTTTGGCCAGTTCCTCGGGTCGATTCTTCTGTGGATTGTGATCCCAAGAAAACACTTGGGTTCGCCACTTGAGTTCCTTTGCTCGTTCGATAAACCGATATCGCTCGTCCTTTTCAGCGGGCTCCCCGTCCGCAAAGAGCCAATAGGCAGACGGAATCTTCAATCGCTTTGGGTTGTCGAGTGTGATTTTGGATGTCAAAGTCGCCAGCTGATGAGGCACATCGCCTGAAGCCTCTCCCTCTTCCCAGTCGACCGGGATCAACCATCCGTTTCCATCTTCGTTGGCTCGCCGGATGTAGTGCTCGATTTCTTCGGGCATCACGGAGAAAAATGTTTCACCGTCTTCCAGCAAGCTGGAGTCCAGATAGATCAGTTGAGATATCTCGTCGGGAATCTGGTTCGCCACACCTGAGATAACCGCACCTCCGTAGCTGTGGCCGATCAAGACGACCGATTTCAACTGTTCAAACTTGATCACGTTGACCACGTCCTGAATGTGAGTTGACAGATCGTTTTTTGGGGAGGCCAGATGCACGCGTTCTCCGTGGCCGGTTAGTGTGACTCGATGCACCAAGCCCGCACCGGCATCTTCCAACGCGGTCGCGACTGCTTTCCACTGATGAGCCCCTCCCCAAGCACCATGGACAATGACAATCGTAGGCCCATCTCCATCCTTGGGTGCCGCAGGCTCTTCCACTGCGAGCGTTTGTGAAATCATGGGCAAGCTAATCAACAGGATGGTGGTGGCTTTCGCCAGCAGACGCTGCACAAATGGGAGACTTGGGTTGATCAGCATGTTTTGACTCAGAGGCAGTGATGAC
>CAZLYM010000276.1:0-1408 GCA_964563475.1 uncultured Pirellulaceae bacterium | reverse complement strand
GGATTTCCTCCGGTGTAACATTTTTTATTTGGAATTGCCAGCTGAATGCAGTACGCTTTATTTATTACCAAGTAGATAAAAATTTGCCATTCATTCTGATTCTTTGTTGCGAACGAGGAATACCATGTATTACGTACTTATCGTTGATGACTCGGACGTTGATCGCTTATTGATGGAGGGATTGCTAAAGAAGGTTCCAGGATTCGAAGTCATTGGTGCTCGCGATGGTGTTCACGCTTTGGAGCAACTGAAGGCGTGGTCAATCGACATGGTGATTACCGACATTCAGATGCCCCGGATGGATGGACTGGAACTGATCAAGGCAGCGCGCAAGGACTACCCGGATATTCCAGTGGTTCTGACAACCGGGATGGGTAGCGAGGAAATTGCAGCGGTGGCATTAAAATCAGGCGCCGCCAGCTACATTCCAAAATCTCGTCTGAACAAGATGTTGATCTCAACGGTCGAAGAAACGTTCGACATGCTATCGAGTGAGCGCAACTATAACCGGCTACTGCAAAGGTCAATGCGTTCTCACTTTGAGTTTTCTCTAGACAACGACCCCGCTCAGATTCCTGCGTTTGTAGATTTCACCGAGAAAATGCTCAAAGGGATGACGCCGCTCAACCGAACCGATCGCCTGCGAGTATCGATGGCAGTCAGTCAGGCTCTGAATAACGCCCTCTATCGTGGCAACCTAGAAATTGGTGCTCATTACAAGATCCCAACTCCAAACTCTCCGGGAATCGAGTTTGACGAGATCGTGACCGAACGATTAGCGTCAGCTCCGTGGAAGGATCGAAAAATTCTGGTGGCGATGGAGATCCGCAGAACGGGCTTTGGAATTCGCATTCGTGATGATGGGCCTGGATTCGACACTTCGAACGTTGGATCTTGGACCAACCCGACTTTGCGAGGCGTGATTTTGATGAAATCGTTCATGGATGAAGTGATTTTCTCAGGCAACGGCAATGATGTGGAAATGCGATTGACGTTTGCTCCCGGTGAGAACACAAAAGGCCCAGAAGACGAAGAAGGTTCGCAAAAAGTCAGCCCAAACGAATCAAGAGGAACCGCTTCCGCAGTTGCCACTCCAGCGACAGCCGGAAAAAAGTCTTCCGCGAAAGTCACTGGAACTTTAACGTGCAGTCGAACTCGCAAACTCATCCCGATGAATTCGGTCAAGTTCTTAATCGGACGACGTCCGACCTGCCACTTGGTTTGTGATTCTGATTCTGTCGCGTCACTTCATTGCCTGCTGCTAAACGACGGCGGAAACTGGTACGTGAAGAACCTTTGCGCCTCCAACCCAGCCAAGGTCAACGGGGAATCTTTTGACTATCTGGAACTCTCTACCGGTGACGTGCTGACGATCGGCGATCAGGAATTCGTGCTGCACACTTAAAGC
>CAZLYM010000275.1:0-4481 GCA_964563475.1 uncultured Pirellulaceae bacterium | reverse complement strand
GAACCCGCGACAAAGGGATTATGAGTCCCCTGCTCTAACCAACTGAGCTACTGCCCCAAAGCTTCGACAAGGACCTTAGTATAACGTCCGACCGACGGACAAGCCAACCACGTCCCACAAAACGGCATCGGATCCTGAATCCTCCGCACTGCGGCGACCGAGCACCGGCGCCCAATCAAAACGCCGCCAACATCATTCGCGTCTTACGACCATGACAATCGTCAGACGCTGAAAGTTCACCGCCGATTTCCTATCACTCACGTACTGGTGGTGCGGTTTTGGGGAACCACTTGCTGTTGGACGTCGGGCAATATCAGTAAAGATTCAACCATCAGTTGGAATTCGGCCTCGCGCCCGATTGGCATCCGATTTGAAGCTTCGAACTGATTGGTTCAAATCCCGAGCAGTATCCAAGTCCAAGGTAGTCGGCCTAGGGCACCGTCTAACGGACTCTCGTCTGCGAGTAGAGTTTGCGGAACATGTTCAGTCCGATCAAGAACGGCAGAACCGCCGTGACCAACACAAACCCCAGCGTGATCCACCCTGAATCCGCCAGGCCTTCCTCAGTCGCTGCTTTCGAGGCATTTTTAATACTGGCAACCAGATTGAAGGCACCCCACATGGTTATGAGGCTGGCCGCCAATACGCGAGAGACATACTCGGCGATCGCCCCAAGGGCTCGCTTGGAGTTGCGGTTCGTTGACCGGGAAGCGACGTTGACGGTCGTCGGTTCGGGACTATTTTTCACGTTCACGGAATCATTGCTCGCATTCATGGCGACGGTTCTAACGATTTCGAAAGGTCTCGACAATGGTGACCACAGATGCCGGCCATTCCAATCATTATCCCGCCAATCAAAAAGCAGCCAATGACTGCAGGTACTCCGCCGTTCCGAATCAACAACACGGGAAGAATTGCAATCGCCGCCGCCACAATCTGTATGCCATAGAACTTTCGCCAAAGCTTGCTCCCTGATCGTTTTTTGTCCGAATCGATCAAACCGTCCGCCCGCACAAACTTCCAGATACTTCCATTGAGCCAACTACCCACCAGTAGCGGGGGCACGATCAGAAACTGAGCGGGCAACACCAGAATGGACCAATACAAAAACGGTAATCCGGTCAACAGCCACGGCAGAGCAAAATGCAGGGTGGTAAAAATACTGGACGCTTCGACTCGCACCTGACGAGATTCCGCTTCAGACTCACCTTCAGATCCTGCCACCGGCCCGCCTGCGGTTTCGGCATTGGCCGCGAAAGAGCGACCGCACAGAAAATACAGCCCCACGCTTCCGACGATCAACAGAACTGAATTGACAATCAGCCAGACATCTAAAACCAGTGGCGATTGCGTCAGCATCGTGTAGCCGCGATCCAACGAAACCAACGGGCTCCAGTCGGCATCCGTCGCATAGGGAACGCTCAAGCATCCGGCGGCCAGCACCCAACCGACGATCAACGAGCGTTGACGTAACCAACCGAACGCCGGATTCACCCAGCGCGGCGATTGTAATTCGTTGCCACCCTTTCCTTTTCTCCGTCGCCGTCGTTTTTTTCGGCGTGGATTCACTTCATCCGAATCTTCATCCGCTTCCGATACTTTGACACCGGATTTCCGAGCGGCCAGTTCTTTCCGAGCCTGTCGACGCATTTCTTCCCGTCCCTCGGAAATCATACGACGTTGCATTCGTTCGTAGCGTTGCCGTCGCGTCAACCCTTGCTCGCTCGCGGGTTGGCCGTCACCATCTTCCGGTTCAACCAATTCGTCGCCCCATTCCGAAACCTCTGGAAGCGGGTCAAGTTGAGGCAACGGAGCCGACAGCAGGTCCTCGGTCCCTTCATCCAAGTCGGGCGAGCGATCAACTGTTGGTCGTTCGACCGGTTCTTCCAGCTTCAGTTCGGCGTCGGGATCAAAAACTCGCTGATTCGTTTTTGGTTGTGGCCTGCCGGTGTTGCGTTTCGATCGGCTGTTGGACCTTCCTTTCGGTCGCGCCACAATGATCGATGAATGACAGTCCGGGCAAGTGACCTCAGTGCCTAATTTGGATTCGTTGACCAACAAACTGGAACGACAAAGCTGGCACGTGATCGTCAGGATATCGTCGACCGACAACTGCACTGGGTTCTCGGACGGTGACGTATCGGCAGCCGAATCAGACGGAGCCATTTTCGAACGACAATTACCGCAGTAGACCTCTGACTGTTGTGAAGCGGGGACGCTCACAACGGTACCGCACCGGCTACAAGGTTCTTTCGATCGATTTTTTTTTGAACTCAATGCCAACTCGGTAAGTACGGTGTCGCAATCATCATTGCCAATCACGGCTCAGTCGATGAAAATATAACGGCTTGGGACTTGGGAACCGGACGCCCGAAAAGGGCGACCTATTTTCTCTCGCTCCAGCGTGCTTTCATTCTACCGAACTTTCGTAGCGTTGAAGCGGTCTCTAGATTACAGACCCAGAGATGTGAATCAATCCACTGATCACTTCGCCCAAATGTTCTAATTATTCGACTGAGAACGTGCATGAAATTGATAAAAATTGCAGCGGGAGTGCTAAACCAGACTCCGCTGGCGTGGCTCGAAAATCGCGATAATATTCTTGCGGCGATCGACGAAGCGAAGCAACGAGACGTCTCGGTCCTGTGCCTGCCGGAATTGTGCATCACTGGCTACGGTTGCGAAGACGCGTTTCACGCTCCCGGCGTTCACCAACTGGCGTGGCGGATGTTGATGGAAATCGTACCGGCCACCGCCGCCACCGAAGACACTCGCGGGATCGTGGCCTCGGTTGGCCTTCCGGTAATGTACGCCGGAGGAATTTTTAACGTGGTCGCGTTGTTGGTCAACGGAGAAATTCTTGGCTTCGTCGCCAAGCAGCACCTTGCCGGCGACGGCATCCACTACGAACCTCGGTGGTTCAAGGCGTGGCCCGAGCATGTGCAGGGCGAATTGGAGGTCGACGGGACGACCTACCCGATCGGCGATCTGCTTTTCAACGTGGGTGGCATTCGAATTGGGTTCGAGATCTGTGAGGACGCTTGGGTTGGCCAACGTCCGGGAGCCAGTCTATCCGACCGCGGCGCCGATGTAATCTTGAACCCCAGTGCCAGTCATTTTGCATTCGACAAACACGACGTCCGAAAACGATTCGTTCTAGAAGGCAGTCGATCCTTCCATGTGACTTATGTTTACGCCAACCTGATCGGCAACGAAGCGGGACGCGCGATCTATGATGGCGATGCCATGATCGCATCCGGCGGCCAGATGCTGGCGGTCGGACGCCGTCTGTCGCACCGTCCGCACTTGCTGACCGAGGCCATCGTGAATGTCGAAACGACTCGCATGGCCCGCGCGCGAACGGGCAGCTTTGAACCGGAAGTCGACGGCGATGAGAGCGATGTTATTTCGGGCGGGTATACGTGGCCGCCGTGCCAGCTGGAACGCCCAGAAGTTTACACCGAACCATGGATGGCCGGAAACAGTGTCAAAGAAGAAGAATTCACGCGAGCGGTTTGTCTTGGTTTGTTTGACTACGTTCGCAAGAGTCGATCGCGCGGGTTTGTCGTTTCCCTGAGCGGCGGTTGTGATTCGGCCAGCGTGGTCGCGTTGATTGGAACGATGGTCAAGCTGGCGTCCGCCGAACTGGGACACGAAGAAACCGTCAAACGACTGGGCTCATTCTTGTCAGATGATCCTCCGGCCGATTTTGAAACTCTGTTGCCTCGGATTCTGACCACCGTTTACCAAGCAACCAAGAACAGCGGCTCGGTCACTCGGAACGCGGCGGCCGATATTGCCGGCGCGGTCAATGCCACTCATTACGAGTTCGACGTTCAACCGTTGGTCGACGGTTACCGAAACGTGGTTAGCAAATCGATCGGCCACAAGCTCAATTGGGAAGAACATGACATCGCCTTGCAGAACATTCAGGCTCGCGTGAGATCGCCGGCTGTCTGGATGCTGGCAAATCTCAATAACGCCTTGCTGTTGTCGACCAGCAATCGCAGCGAGGCGGCGGTCGGTTACGCCACGATGGATGGCGATACGTCAGGTGGCCTCAGTCCGTTGGCCGGGATCGACAAGCATTTCTTACGACACTGGCTACGTTGGATGGAAACAACCGGCCCGTTGGATATCGGCCCGATCCCGGCGTTAAAATCCGTCAACGATCAGCAACCAACTGCCGAGCTTCGTCCACCCGATCAGAAGCAGACCGACGAAGACGATTTGATGCCGTACGACGTGCTGGATCAAATCGAGTGCCATGCCATTCGCGACAAACTGATGCCGCTGGAGATTTTCGCTCATTTGAAACTCGATTTCCCAGAGTCAAGTGACTCGCAGCTGCAACAGTGGATCGAGCGTTTCTTTCGACTATGGAGTCGCAATCAGTGGAAGCGGGAACGCTATGCTCCTTCGTTCCATCTGGACGACAAGAATTTGGATCCGAAAACATGGTGCCGGTTCCCGATCTTGTC
>CAZLYM010000274.1:0-4484 GCA_964563475.1 uncultured Pirellulaceae bacterium | reverse complement strand
CCGCTTCGGTTTCGGTTGCCAATTCAGTCGCTGGCTCGGTTTTGGTAACCGCTTCCTGTACTGTTTCGACCGCGGAATCTAATTGAGTTTCGACTGCGGCTTCTTGAACTGCCGTTTCCACTGTTTCGATGGCGTCCCCCGCAGTTTCGACAGCGTCGCCCACATCCTGTAGCAAAAATGCTGATGTTGCTGTTGGGAACATAAGGGCGGCAGGTGCTGCAGACCACTGGGCTCCTTGGCGTTGCCATTTTTCAATGTTCAAGCGTGGGCGATTGGCTGGCTTGGTGGAACTGGTGTCCAACGTGTCTGCCGCAGACGATGCGCTTCCCACATCGACATGATGCAGCTGCAATTTATCTTTGAACAAACGGGAAAGAAGTTCATCAAGCTGCTCGAACTTTGTATCTTCTGGGCCACCTTCCCACGCAGGAAGGCTACTGTCGACCTTGAAAACACGATCTTTCAGGTCTGGCTTGTCGTCGTTATTAAATCCAGTAACGCTGAAGTCAATTTTTTCTTCGTTGTGGACGATTCCGGCACTTTCCAGAGTGTTGCGGATCTCTTCAACATCCTGTGGTTCATTGAAGACCATGCGGACCGTTGAACCGCCTCGTAGATCGTGGTTCAGCAGACGCGAGCCAAAGTGGAAAATGGAAAACAGTCCAGCGACGATCAATGCGGCCGACATAATGCCGGTCAGGCTGACCTTGTTCAGGAAGTTCATTTTGCTCTTTGACAGCAGGCGAGTCATGTTCAGTTTGGTCAAGTAACGCTTGCGTTCTGCGATATCGAAAATCAATCGCGAACAGAAGATCGCAGTGAACATACTCATCAGGATACCCAGAATCAAAGTCACAGAGAAACCTTTGATTTGCTCGGTTCCGATCACGTAGAGCACAATCGCGGTGATCAAGGTCGTCACGTTGGCGTCAACGATCGTCGTGGTTGCTTTGTCAAAACCGTTTCGAATCGCCATCCGCAATGCGGCTCCACGATCCAGTTCCTCGCGAATACGTTCAAAGATCAGCACGTTCGCATCGACGGACATACCGACGGTCAAAACCAGACCTGCCAGACCGGTCAAAGTCAGCGGTTGTTTGATCGCCATGATCAAAGCGAGAATCAGAACTAGGTTCAGCACCAGTGCCATGGTCGCAACCAACCCAGCAAAGCGATAATAGAACATCATGAAAATCAGGACCAAGATCAGCGACACCGAGATTGCCCAGATGCCTTTTTCTTTTAGCTCCTGTCCCAGTGTTGATTCAATAAAGTCCTTGCTAATCGGAGCCTTGTTTAGCGCAACTGCTAGTTTGCCGCTTTCTAGGTTAATCACTAGGTCTTCGATTTCTTTTGGCGTGAACTGCCCTGTGATCTGGCCGTTTCCGTAGATCGCTTCGTTGATGTTAGGCGCCGAGTGCAACTGATCGTCGACCACGATTCCCATCGGCCGATCTTTGTTGATTGCCGTGAACAAACCCAGTTTGCTGTGCCCGATGTTTGTGGTTTTGAAGTAGACACAGCTTTTGCCCACTTCATCGGTTCCTTGGCTGACACTGCTTAGATGGTCACCGTTGACGGCATCGTCGTCCGAAGGTTCCACCATCAGGATTTGGAGGGTGCGGATACTATTCCGATCACACCAAACAGCCAAGTTAGCAGCGGCTTCATCCATATCGCCGGTCAATACTCGGGAGAATTCCTGAAAGTTGACGACGCGTCCAGTCGTTTTGTCGCGCACTAGGTGGTTGGACCTAGGCACGAATTTTAGAGGCATCAGACGAGTGGGATCATTCTGAGGAGGAACAATCGAAGCGATGGAGGTCCATTTGGCAACAGTCGTATCTTCTGCGTTCTTGATCTCTCGTTTTCGAATGCCATTTCCTGCCTGTTTACGGGCCAGATCGAACTCAGCTGCATTTTTCTGAGCCTCGGCGACGATGCGAAACTGGAGTTTGCCAGCTTCAACCAGTCGTTTCCAGATATTGTCCGCTTCCTGAAGGTTGGTTGAAGGGATCGTGACCTCGATTTTGTCCGTACCCAACGCACGGATCATGATCTCTTTGGTGCCCGACGGATTCACTCGTTGGATAAGGTTCGGAATGATATCTTTGGCTTGAGGCAAAGGGCTTCCGTCGTTGTTATCCAGAGGTGCCAAGTTCAACGAGCCAATCATGTTGATGCCGCCTCGAAGGTCGACACCAAATTTTGGTGGCCAATTGGATCCAATGATCAGCATTGCCAACAGAACCGGAATCAGCACGGTCCCCATCCGCCCAGAATAGTCGGGCGTGTTGATTGCCTTGCAGATAAAGTTACCTAGGAACCAACCCAACACGATGGTCGCGATGAGAACGAAAAAGACGATCATGCCTGGTGGAATCCATGGCTCGGTCGCTTCGTTGCCTCCGGCTTGAGCGGCTTGGGCAAGAAACAGGCTTTGGTTGATAAGGATATCGAACATCCAAACGATTCCTGGTGGTAAACAGATTGAGGGATATGATTTGTAAACGTTTCAAAATCGAGACAACTGGCTAAGCAGTTGCTTCGTTAGCCTGTCAATTGGCAGGACTTCAAAGGGTGCTTTTTCGGCACATACGAAACAGGCTTGATTTTAGAGCAGTTTCTTCCGAGCTACGCTCGAAGTGACTGGTCCGATTGCAAAACAAGTGAGGCCAATGATTAGGCCGACTGTTTTGAATTTTCATCGGAAAGCACACGAGCGATTGAACTCGCCAGTACTTGCATCCTTGCATTGGTAGAATCGTCGACTCGAATCGTAACGTAGTCGTTATCCGAGCGAACATTGACGACGGTACCAAGGATGCCTCCCGCTGTGACAACGCGATCGTTCTTTTTCAGTTTTGCCAGCATGTCCGCCGCTTTGTTCTGGCCTCGGTCCTGCGGTTTACCCATCAGAATCAAGTACAGCACGGTTACCGCGATCATCGCAGGAAGCATGAAACCCATGTTGTCCCAGAATCCCGGCGGCTTTTCGGCGACGGCTTCTTTGGCAGCACCAGCGACCCCCTCAGCGACTTGTGTCTGAGCGAGCAGCATTTGAATGCCAAAAGCGTGGCAAAGAAAAATCAGTTGTCCCATCAACGGAGCCTGTAAAAATGCTCAAAAATCAAGTCGATATCTTAAATGGGGGCCAGAATGCCAACAAGGCCACAATCGGTGACGGAACTCCAATCTGTCCAATCATTTGACGATCTTTCCGCTCAATTGGTAGAGGCTACCCATTGCGAAGGATGGTCGCACCCGACCGACCACGGCGGTTCCGTTGGATCCCGGTTGGCGGGCACGGTTTAAGCGTTCCAGCCAGACAACTTCTGCCGCTGAAAGTCCAGATAACAGTCCGCAGCGATCGCTTCACGGGCCTGCCGCATCAGATATTGGTAGTAGTTCAGGTTGTGCAGGGACAGCAAGATCGGGCCGAGCATTTCGTCCGCTTTGAAAAGATGGCGAAGATACGCCCTGCTGAGGTGGGAATAAGGGCCCGGCAACCCGGCCTGTAGTGGCTGAGGATCACGCTCATGGCACAAGTTTCTCATTTTCAGCTTGCCATGGTCGGTAAACGCGGTGGCATTGCGACCGTTTCGAGTCGGCATCACGCAGTCGAACATGTCCACGCCTCGCCGGATACCCTCCAGCAGGTCCTGAGGCGTGCCGACACCCATTAAATACCGAGGCCGATCTTCGGGTAGCAGTGGGCAGGTGTGGTCCAAGGTTGCGTACATCTGAGCCGGCGGTTCCCCGACGCTTAGCCCGCCGATGGCGTAACCGGGAAAATCGAGGTCAATCAGGCCCTCGGCAGATTTTTTGCGAAGTTTTTCATCCAAGCCGCCTTGAACGATGCCAAATTGGATCTGCGATGGGAGTGTATGAGCATCTCGGCATCGTTTGGCCCAGCGAGTCGAACGCTCCATCGCGTCCTCAACCTCGATCGGGGAAGACGGCAATTTGATCACGTGATCGAGCACCATGGCGATGTCCGACCCTAACTGCTGTTGAATAGAAACGCTTTCCTCAGGAGTCAGCGAAATTTCTGAACCATCGATGTGCGATCGAAACTTTGCACCTTGCTCGGTAATTTTTGTCAGCTTGGCGAGGCTGAACAACTGAAAGCCTCCGCTGTCGGTCAGCACAGGTTTGTCCCAGCCCATGAACGAGCCAATGCCTCCCAGATCGGCAACGACATCCGCACCCGGTCGCAGGTGCAGGTGATACGTGTTGCCCAAGAGAATTTGAGCCCCGGTTGATTCGACCAACCCGGTCGTCAAGCCTTTGACGGTCGCCAACGTGCCAACGGGCATGAAGGTCGGTAAATCAATGACCCCGCGAGGTGTGGTTAATCGGCCAAGTCGTGCGCCACAGTGTTTGTCGACGTGCAGCAGTTCGTATTGGAAGGGTTCAGGGTTCAGGGGTTCGGTTTTCGGTGATCAGGGGTTTAAAGCAATACAATTGCAACAATGACAAAT
>CAZLYM010000273.1:0-4590 GCA_964563475.1 uncultured Pirellulaceae bacterium | reverse complement strand
TCCCGTTTCGTCCTCCAAGGTGACAAACATCATTCCCTTGGCCGTGGCAGGGCGCTGCCGCAACGTCACCAACCCTGCAATTCGCAAATGTTGACCGTCACGGCGATCTTCCAACTGGTCGATCGGAGTGACTCGAAGTTCATCCAAATACTCGCGATGAAACGAAATCGGATGCGCCTTCAAGGATAAACCGACCGTGCGATAGTCCTCGAACACCTGTTCTTGCAACGGTAGGTCTGGCAGCAAGTTCGCGTCATCATCGGCCACATCCAGACCGGCAAACAACGGCTGATCGAGCGGTCGTTTCTCTTGGGCCAACGCCTGCCACAACGCGGCTCGCCGGTCCTGCCCAACCGATGCAAATGCATCCGCTTCGCTGAGCAACGAAACGGTCGCTTGCCCCAACTCGGTTCGCCGAGTGAAATCGGCAATGCTTTCGAAAACTCCTACCTGTCGAGCGTCCATGATCGCTTGAGCGTGCGGATGCCTGAGCCCACCGATTAACCGCATGCCAAGTCGAATGGCAAGCGAATCTTTGGCATGCTCCAGCGTGCTGTCCCAATCGCTGCGGTTCACGTCGGGCGGCAGGACGGTCACGCCATGTGCTTTCGCATCGGCGACCAATTGAGCAGGAGTGTAAAACCCCATCGGCTGGCTATTGAGGATTGCCACGCAAAACGCGGCCGGATAATGACACTTCATCCACGAGGAAACATAAGCTAGATGGGCAAAACTGGCAGCGTGTGATTCAGGGAATCCGTATTCGCCAAAGCCGCGAATCTGGTGGAACACCTGATCGGCAAACTCTTGGCTCAAGCCCCGCGCTTTCATGCCCTCATAAAGCTTGTGCCGAAACTTCTCGATCGTCCCTGACTTTCGCCACGCTCCCATCGCTCGCCGAAGCTGATCGGCTTCTCCCGGAGTGAAACCGGCTGCCACAACTGCCAGCTTCATCGCCTGCTCCTGAAAAATCGGCACACCCATCGTTCGCTCCAGTACCGCTCGAATTTCGTCGTTGGGGTAGTTCGGTTTGATCTCGCCGTTACGACTTCGCAAAAACGGATGCACCATGTTTCCTTGAATCGGGCCGGGCCGCACAATGGCCACTTGGATTACCAGGTCGTACCAACAGCGTGGCTTGAGCCGAGGCAACATGCTCATCTGGGCTCGACTTTCGATTTGAAACACGCCCACCGTATCGGCCTTGCAGATCATGTCATAAACCAGCGGGTCTTCTCCGGGCACGGTTGCCAGATCAAACTTTTGGTCGTGGTGGTCGTCAATCAAACGAAAGCCTTTGCGCAGCGCGGTCAACATCCCTAGGCACAAGCAGTCGACTTTCAGCAGCCCCATTTCCTCAAGATCATTCTTATCCCATTGGATCACGGTCCGATCTTCCATCGCCGCGTTCTCGATCGGAACCAATTCATCCAAGCGACCTTCGGTGATGACCATGCCACCCACGTGTTGCGACAAATGACGAGGAAATCCGACCAGCTCGTGAGTCAAATGCAGCAACTGTCGCCCGACCGCCGATTCCGGATCGACTCCCGCTGCGGGCATGCGTTCTTTTAGTTTGCAGCCATCTTCAAACGACTCGGAATACCAAACACCCACCGTTTTGGCCAACGCGTCGACTCGATCCAACGACAACCCTAGTGCCTTGCCAACATCTCGAACCGCGCTGCGAGAACGATACGTCACCACTGTTGCGGCCAAGCCCGCTCGATGTCGGCCATACTTTTCGTACAAGTATTGAAGGACTTCTTCGCGCCGTTCGTGCTCGAAATCAACATCAATGTCAGGCGCCTCGTCGCGTTCCTTGCTGATAAAACGTTCAAACAGTAAGTCCGTCGTGTCTGGATCGACCGAAGTCACACCAAGGCAGTAGCAGACGGCCGAGTTCGCTGCGGATCCTCGCCCTTGACACAGAATGTCGCGACTTCGAGCGTACCGAACCAGATCCCAGACCGTCAGAAAGTACGCTTCGTATCGCAGTTCGTCGATCAGTTTCAGTTCATGTTCGATCTGGTGTTTTACCTTTGCAGAAACTCCGTTCGGGTAACGCTGACGGGCTCCCTCCCAAGTCAACTCGGTCAGGTACTCGATCGAAGTCTGATTGGCCGACGCAAACTCACGAGGGTATTCGTATCGTAGCTCGCTAAGACAAAACGAACATCGGTCGGCGACTTCCCGTGTTCGTTCGATCGCTTCCGGAAAGTCAGCAAACACTGTTTGATAATGAGCGACTTTTTTTAGATGGCGTTGAGCGTTTGGCAATAGTAGGTCGCCGGCAGCAATGACGTTTGTCCGGTGTTTGATGGCCGTCAACACATCATGCAACGGCATTCGAGCGGCTGAGTGATACAACACGTCGCCGGTGGCCAGCATCGGTAGATTTGTTTGCTGGGAAAGCTGCGCCAACTGTTGCAAGCGCCACGCATCGTCGACTCCCTGATAAAGCGACGCCAGCAAGTACGCTCGATCGCCAAACAATTCCCGCCAGTCGTGTAGGCCGTGCTTCCAATCAGTATGAGCCGATCTGGCTCGGTCACCCGGCAGGTGAGGAATCGCTCCGGCCAGCAAGCCCTCAGACAGGCTTGCCACATCTTCGAACTGCACCCGGCATTCGCCTTTGGCAGCGCGTTTTCGTCCGAGAGTCAGCAGTCGAGAAAGTCGTCCGTACCCTTTGCGATCGCTCGCCCAAAGCACTACCGGCGGCGCGTCCTCCGGAGTAAACTCCGCGCCAATGATCAGTTTCAGGTCGGTTTTTCGAGCCGCGCCATACGCTTTTACGACTCCCGCAAGTGTGTTTTCGTCCGTGACCGCCAACGCGTGGTACCCCAGTTCAATCGCGCGCGTGACCAGTTCATCCGCATGCGAAGCACCGGACAGGAAAGAGAAATTCGTTTTGCAATGAAGTTCGGAAAACATGAAAAATAAATGAGGAGTGCGGAATGGGGAATGCGGAATCCAAAAACCCTATTCCGCATTCCCCGTTCCGCATTGCTTCAAAACTCTCCTTGGACAAACCATTTTCGTTTTCGCAAGTCACGGAAGACCCAATAATGATTCCCGGCTTCCGTTTCGACTCGCCAGTAGTCGCGACAGGTTGTGCGACCACGCCACCAACCCGTTTCAATTCGCTCCGGCCCCCAGACTCGGGTGACCCTTTCCGATGTCCGCTCGGTGCACGAACTCTGTTCCCGCGAAACAGGACGCTCGTAAACCAACAGGGCAGGGGGCCGAGAAATACTCGTGCCGGGAAACGTGTGTTTGTCGGTAGCCGGACGTGACGGTGGCACACGTTCACCAACGGGTCCTCGCTGGCGATCGATTTCGGCCTGTAGTTCACGGGGTGGGTGGAATAGACGCAAGGGACGCGCGAACAAGTGCGACTTCTTACCAGTGGAAGCACGGCGACGCTGGCGCGTTTCGACCAGCGGTTGCAAGCGAAACGAGTACTCAGGCTGAGCGTTCGCCTGCAATTTGGCACACACCACATTGCTGGCACCGAGACGACTGGTCAGCCGATTGATCAAAGCCGTGGTCTCTTGCGGATCAGCGTGAGGATTTTCGTCAAACAAACGGCGTTGATGCTGAGCCAACAACGCGCTGGAGACAACTTCGACCGTAACATCCTGAATGTCGATGCTCATCGTGCGAATTATTTGCACGGATGGCTCCGGTTTTTGATGATTGGTTTTCGATGCTTGGTGTTCGGTTTTCGATGCGTTAGGTTTTCGTCCGTGAATACGTTTCTTACGCGCCCGCAACGTGTGCGGCTGCAGAGTCTGCTCAAGATGCATCGCCAACAGCGGTAACACATCCGCAGGCGTCGATGTCGCTCGAAACAAACGGATCGTAAACTCGATCGATTCGCCTTCGACTTGATCGAGTGTAAATCGCCACTGCAAAGCTCCTCGCTGGCGAGACCGCAGTTGCTCACAAAGCTCCTGCACCTGACGAGTCGCGACCGTCTCAATCGTTTCGCGGTGACAAGTCGGAAAGTCCAGCGATTGGTGAAGCTGAAATTCAGGCGGCAGCCTGCGAGCGATCACCGGTTCATCAACCACACCGTTCAATTGATCCAAACGCAAACCGATCGCATGTCCGAATCGCATCGCCAACTCGGCACGAGGCAATCGTTCCAACTGGCCAACGGTGCGAATGCCTAACTGAAAAAGCGTTTCGATGATCTCGTGCGGCAATCTTAGCGATTCAACGGGCAAACCGACCGTTGTCTCCTCCGTTTGTTCCGCAGGCAATACGCTGGGAGATTCCTGATGCCCGTATCGAGCCACCGCCCACGCTTGGCCAAGCGTATTCGCCACGGCGATGCTGACTAGGTAACCGGCCTGCTGACAATGCGCGACCACGAGGTTCGCCAACCTCTGTTCATCCCCAAACAGATGAGCCAATCCGGTGACGTCCATGAAAATGCTCTTGGGCGAATGCGTTTTTGCAGGCCAGAGTTCGTCAAACGATTCGAGCCCCACGATCGGACTGTAGCTTTCCAGCGAATCTGCGAGTGTTTCTAACGCACATCGGTCTTCGTCCGGTTGGTGCGGTAGCAAGTGAAAATCGTTT
>CAZLYM010000272.1:0-4619 GCA_964563475.1 uncultured Pirellulaceae bacterium | reverse complement strand
GATTTGCTGCGGTGCTTTTTCATTGCTCTTTGCTCCAATGCTTCCTCCATTGAGTCCAGCATGGCAGGATTGCCGCACAGATAGACAGCTGAATCTTCGGCGGTGATCTGGCAAGACGCAGTGGACTCAAGCTGACCCGATTTGAGCAGATCCGGAATCCGACCACGCAGCGTGTTATCGGAATCTTCACGAGTCAACGACTGTACAAGACAAAACTGACTCGGTTTGCTGGTTTCGTAATCTTTCAATTCTTTGGTGTACGCTAGATCGCTCGCCTGTCGGACGCCGTGAACCAGCACAATCTTTTCATACCGCTGCCAAGGTTCCTCCGTTCGCAGCATGGCAACGTACGGTGCCAGTCCTGTTCCCGTGGCGACCAGCCACAAATGTTTTTTCTCTGGCGACTTCTTCAGCGTGAAGCTGCCGGCCGCTTTTTTGGAAACCTGCACCGTGGTGCCAGCAACTAGCTTTTCCAAACGAGGCGTTAGTTCGCCATCGGGAACCGTCACAATGAAGAACTCCAGTTCCTTGCCATGCGGTGATGCGACGGAATACGGGCGATTGATCAGTGCGTCCTCGTCTCCATCGTGACCGTCAGGGAAAACGCCCAACTGAAGGAACTGGCCCGGCAGAAATGGTTCAACCTCATCCGTTGCCACCGTGATAGTGAACAATCCCGAAGACCAGAGTTTCTGGTTGACTACGTTCCCGGTGCACCATTGCGGCATGACATTACTCGGTGAAGGAGTGCATGAAAATCATTGCAGGCGGACGCACGGAACTTTGTGATGGCTCGTGCGGGTTGCTCTAATCATCGGAAATACTTTGCTGGCGAACAAGAACACTGCCGCTAAATCGTGCTCTAGTCCGTTTGAGACAGTTTTTGAGCACAATTGAGAGCCAACCCCGAAACCCTCGCTCAGATCACAACCTAAAGCCACAACTTGAAGCCTTACCAAGGGAATTGCTGAACTTCCCTCGCTAAAGCATCGTGTTTCTTGAGCTCCGGGGGAAGCCTTTTAGCTCAAAGTGGGCTTGGTGTGGCTTAAGCTGGCTCAATGACCGAGGTTGGGTAACGAGTCGGAATTTTCTATAACTTGGGGCCGGTTTGCGACTCAATCGCATGGAAGCTCGGGTACCGCAATCGGACTGAGGCATTCACTCGGGCCCAAAATTTCCGATCTGGCTAACTGCCGGCCGTTGCGTGAACTGCGACCTGTCTACTAACTGAATAAAACCCAAAAGCAACTCGATGACGTTTTCGCCTGAAGATATTCCCAGCCGTTTTGATTTCGCCGACTCTCAAGCTCGTATTTACGAGATGTGGCAGTCGCACGGCTACTTCCACGCCGAGCCCAAAGCCAATGACGATCGGAAGCCGTTCACGATCGTGATTCCTCCGCCCAATGTCACCGGAGCCCTGCACCTAGGTCACGCGCTCAACAACACATTGCAGGATATCCAAATTCGCATGAAGCGGATGCAGGGGTTCAACGCGCTCTGGATGCCTGGCACCGATCACGCGGGGATTGCGACTCAAGCCGTCGTCGAAAAACGGCTCAAAGAGCAGGAAGGAAAAACTCGGCACGACCTAGGACGAGAAAAACTGGTTGCTCGGATTTGGGACTGGAAGAAGGAGTACGAAAAACGAATCCTTGGTCAGTTAAAGCAGATGGGTAGTAGCTGCGACTGGGACCGAACTCGTTTCACGCTGGACGAAACATGTGCTCGGGCGGTCCGGCACACGTTCTTTGATTTGTTTGCCAAGCAACGAATCTATCGCGGCAAGCGTCTGGTCAACTGGGACACGTTCTTGCAAACGACCGTCAGCGACGACGAAGTGTTTTCTAAAACGATCAAGGGGCACTTTTGGCACTTCATGTATCCGGTCATCGATCCCAAACCTGGGGAACCCGCGCACGTGACCGTTGCAACGACTCGGCCCGAAACCATGTTGGGCGACACCGCCGTTGCCGTTCACCCCGACCCTGCTGCGGCACTCAGTCGAGTCGCTTCGGAATTGAACGACAAATTGAAGAAGGCACCCGAATCCGAGCATGAGTCGATTCAGCAACAGATCGATGCGTTGGCCGAGCGACGTGAGGCAATGCTCCCGGCGCTGGAGCAACTTCGAGACATGGCCAACGATGGGCGCAAGTTGATGCTGCCGTTGATGGATCGAGAAATTCCTCTGGTCTGCGATCAATGGGCCAAGCCTGAACTGGGATCGGGGTGTGTGAAAATCACTCCGGCTCACGATCCCAACGATTACGAGGTCGGCAAACGTTGTGACCTGCCTATGATCAATATCATGAACCGCGACGGAACGCTCAACGCGGAAGCCGGTTCGTACGAAACGTTGACCATGAAGGTTGCTCGTAAGAAGGTCGTCGACGATCTGGAGGCACTCGGTCTGCTGCAAGAAGTGGAAGATCGAGAAATCGAAATGCCGCAGTCGGATCGTAGCAAGACTCCGATCGAGCCGTTTTTGGCCGACCAATGGTTTGTCGCGATGGACCAGTTGGCTCAGTCGGCGATGGACGCGGTCAGCGATGGCCGAGTCAAAATTACTCCGTCGCGATACGCCAACGGTTATCTCGATTGGCTAAGCGAAAAACGTGACTGGCCTGTTTCGCGTCAGTTGTGGTGGGGCCACCAGATTCCCGTTTGGTCGCTCGCCTGTGCGACGGCCGAAGAAAGCGATGCTCTCGTCCAGAAAATTAAAGGGCTGTCCGCGTTTGACGATCAGACCGCCTCGGTCCAAGTAGAGCCTTCGTCAGAAGAGAACGAAGAGAAGCGAGTTCGCCTAGAGCTGCCGCATTCGACCGTTCACGTTTGCATCCAGGAACAGGATCATCCGTTGGAGCAACAGCTATTGGACGCCGGCCTAGTTCGAGAAGAAGACGTGCTCGACACATGGTTTAGCTCTGCGATCTGGCCCCACTCGACGCTCGGTTGGCCTGACAAAACCGCCGAACTGGAGTACTTCTATCCGACCAGCACACTGATCACCAGCCGCGACATCATCACGCTGTGGGTGGCACGAATGGTGTTGATGGGATTGAACAATCTGAATGAAATACCATTCGACAACGTGTTCATTCATCCGAAAATTCTGGACGGCTTTGGCGAGACGATGTCCAAGTCGAAGGGCAACGGCATCGATCCGTTGGACGTGATTGAAAAATTCGGAGCCGACGCGTTGCGTTTCGCGATGGCTCATCTAACCACCGAAACTCAGGACGTTCGCCTGCCGGTCGATTTTGAATGCCCACATTGTCAGCACACGTTCCCGCAGACCAAGAAGAATCGAATCCTCCCGAAGGTCGATTGCCCGAAATGCAAGGAGCCGTTTTCGACCCAATGGGCTCAAACGGACGAAGACAAGGCACTCGTTCGCGGAGCCGTGATCGCCGAGAAATTTGAGGTCGCGCGTAACTTTGTGAACAAGCTTTGGAACGCTTCTCGCTTTGCGATGCTGAACTTGGAAGGCTACGTGGCGGCTCCGATTGTCGAATCTGAATTGACGGTGGAAGATCGCTGGATGCTTAGCCGACTGGCAACCGTTTCGAAGAACGTGACGGCCAGTCTAGAGGGCTTCCACTACGCGGAGGCCGCGCGAGAGTTGTACGATTTCGCATGGGACCACTTCTGCAGTTTCTATGTCGAAATGCTCAAGGATCGGTTCGCCGACGAAGCGCTGCGTCCCCATGCTCAGCGAATGCTGGCCTACACGTTGGACACGATTCTGCGTTTGTTGCACCCTGCGATTCCGTTTGTGACCGAAGAGATCTGGCAGACGCTGGCCAAGCTGGCACCTGAGCGTGGTTTCGATTCGGTCGCTCCGGCGGTGGATGCCGTGATCGTGGCGGACTGGCCACAGCTGGATGAAAAATGGGACAGCCCGGAAACCGAAGCTCGGTTTGCGTTATATCAGCGAACGCTTGGCGCCCTACGTGAAATCCGAGCCGCTCAGAACATCCCGCCGAAGAAAGAAGTGAAGTTCTCAATTCGCTGCGATGCGGCGACCGAGGAGGCCCTTCAACCACTGACGGGCTTCTTCAGCAGTATGGCGAATTCCGAGCTTACTTCGATGGGATCAGACATTCAGGCGCCGGAAATCAACGCCACCAAAGCGTTGGCGGAGCTGGAGATTTTTGTCGATTTGGACGGTTTGATTGACAAGGAAGCCGAGAGGAAACGGCTTCAGAAAGAGGAAGATCGGTTGGTGAAGGACATTGCAGGAAAAGAGAAAAAGCTTGCCAACGAAAAGTTCGTCAACAACGCGGCCCCCGAGTTCGTCGAAAAGGTCCGCGAGGGGCTGGCTCAAGCGAAAGAACAGTTGGAAACGATCCGGGCTTCATTGAAAAAACTGGGATAGTTCTGGCAGCTACCAAATACGTTGCTGCTTCAGCTGTTTAACGACGAGCCGGGAGGCGACCGCGTGTCCCTCCCGCGCTACTCGCCGACGCCTGCCGGCTAGTCGTTAAACTTGGCCTGACGAACGGTACCGCCTGACCAGACACGAAAAAAGCTCTGCCAGATTGAATCTGACAGAGCTTTCAGTGACCCCTACGGGACTCGAACCCGTGTTGCCGGCGTGAAAGGCCGGAGTCCTA
>CAZLYM010000271.1:0-4662 GCA_964563475.1 uncultured Pirellulaceae bacterium | reverse complement strand
AAAAAATCAAACTTTCGTCAAAGACTTGGGAGCCCATCAAAAAGAAGTCGTAGTGACTGCCTCGATGTCTTCATTGTTGACGCGACTGCTAATTTTTGACAGAACCAGATGTCGTTTGGCGTGTCTAGTACTTCGTCACACCTTGATTTTCGGGTTGACCAATGATCGTAAGTGCCGTGGTCAAGTAGTTTGTGTTGGAGGGCGCCCCGATTTATTAGTAGTCACGAAGTACTCGTACGTTGTTAGGTAAAGAGCTGTCGATAGGGAAGGTGCCGTGTTTCTGGAGTTAGATGAACTTGATGTTGATGCAATCCATCCGAAACTCAGACCCGCGATTGAGCTTTATCATGCTCAGCAACCCGTCGAGGCGATGGAGCTGGCATTTAGTGCCCTTCGATCGCCCGTTGCTTCTCCTGCGACAGGCTCGCTGACTGCGGGCGATTGGATTCTGCTTGGCAACCTTGCACAGATTTGCGGCCTATCGGCACGTTGCCGCGCTGCCTATCAGATGGGGCATCGAGCTCACCCGACGCATGGAAAGCTGGCAGTGCTACACGCGTGGGAACTGTCGGCTCGAGTAAAGCATGTTGCTTTTCGAAAAATTATGGCCGCAGTGAAAAAGGCGGCACCCGAGCAAGCTGGTCTCTATGCGGCTTTGTCGTGTTACCACTATTCTTTGATTGGCTGGACAAAAACTGCACTGAAATATCGTGAGCAGGCGTTTGGATTTTCTCAAGATGATCCGCTCTTGCTGTACGTGTTGTCTCGAGCGGCAGGGCGAAGGACGGATTGGGAAGAGGCGATCGATCTAGGGATGAAGGTGGTTGAGGCTCGGCCGAAATGGAATCGTGCTCGGTCGGCTCTTTCGGACAGTTTGCTATGCTTGGGGCGTGTTAAAGAGGCGCAACATGTATTGAGTTCCGCTGTCCAAGATCGGCGTCATATCTGGTATGACTTTTCAGTGTCGAATCTGATGGAAGTCAAACGTCAGTTCGATCAATCGGTTGAGCATCAGCAGCGGCTGATCGACTACTATCCCAATCGCTCACGAATCGTCCAATACACCGCTCGGCAGTTGGTTTTACAGCACGCGCGATCGGGGCAGGTTGATGCGGCTCGTGCGATCACGCGCGAATTCTATTTGAGGGGCTTTGAAGACTGGGAAGACTCGTTCACGGCTGACCGGCGGAAAACCTATCTGCCCGTTCCCTTGGTGGCTCAAACGACCAACCATTGCGTGCCAACCTGCGCGGCGATGGTGGCTCAGGCGCAAGGGTGCGAAGCCACGCCGGCGGAGCTTGCCGATCAAATGGGGACTCGGCATGGAACGCCCATGTGGGCGTTGGTCGACACGATGCGCGAGCGAGGTTTTTTGGCTCGATGCGTTAAGCCAGAGCCTGACGTGATCGAGTCCATGCTTGAGCAAGGAGTCCCGTTGATTGGCGAGTTGCAAAGCGTGTTCTCGGGCCACGTTGACGTGATTTGTGGCTTCGACGCGGGGCTGCAGATCTTTCATCTGCGCGATCCGATGCATTGGTACGGGCGGAGTGTATCGTACAAATCGGTGCAACGGCGCTATGAGTCAAGCTGCAGTTTGTGGGCGATGGTTGCTCCTGAGAACATTGACAAAGTGCGCATCGAGTCCCATTGGATCAATGAAGCGGCAGAAGCGTATATCGATTTGTCTCGGGCGATCGCGAAGGGCGAGCGAGTCGATGCCGAAGAGGCTTATGCGAAAATTCCAGATGAGCATCCGATCAGCTATTTTCGTGACGGGATTTCAAAATCGGTCGTGCTGACGGAGACTCAATGGAACGAACGTACTCAGCGTGAGGTGGGCTCGATTCAACAGGAAGAAGGTCAAGAGCTTACGCTGCCTCAGGTTCGATCGATGCTGTCGGCGATGGATGATCGTAATGCGAACGAGATTCTCTCAATTGCAAAGCAGAATCAGAAAAAGTTCGGCCGAAATTGGGTCAAGTTCATCGAGTCTCAAGTGCTGTTGACGCAGATGAAATGGATCGAGGCTGAGAAAAGTCTTTCTTCGCTCGCGGTTCAGTGGCCTAGCAACGAAACCATCTGGTCTCAATTGGGGCAGGTAAAGACTCAGATGGGGAAGGCAAAGGAAGCCGACCGCTGCTATTCGATCGCTTCCGAGATCGCGCCGGACCGCGAGTACTATCAGACTCAGGAAATTGAGCGGAAGAAGCACCAGATTCCGTTTGATCGTCAATTGGAGCAGATTCGCGAGGTGAAAGAACGACACCCTCGGTCGTCCGAAATTAAAGTTTCCGAAGCCATTCTACTGTTTGACGGCGGCGATGGTTTGGCTTACGAAAAGTCACTTGAGGAAGTGATTCGGTTCTATCCGCGAAGCCCGTGGGCCTACAACCGGTTGGTGTCATGGTACCTTTCTCAGGACCGAATGGATCTGGGCGCCAAAGTAATGGCGGCGGGCCGGGAACTGATGGGTGAAGATGAAATGCCTGTCAGTGATTTCGAAAAGGAACTGAACGGAATTGAGGGATATCCGGCGATATCAGAAGTGCAGCAATCCGATTCTTCAAAAGAGAAATCAGTTGATGCGGTGAATGATGATTCGGACTCTGATTCGGATGAAACCGATTCAAAGAAGAGTCTGTTCGCTAGGCACTATGCAATGCTTCGTCAGAAGGCGGGCGAGCTTGAGTTCGACAAGTTTCAGGCGTTACCCGAGTTGGTTGCGGTCAAGAATACTGATCCTCATTGTGGCATGAACTGGCAGCAGTCCGCCGAGCTTTTAGTGCTGGAAATTGGAAATCTGTTGTACTCGAAATTCGAGGACGCGAGCGCTCGGCAGGACGATTTGGTGACTCGATTGGATTTGCTGTTACCATCCAAGGTGGCTGGGATTGGGGAGCAGTTTGCAGAGCATGTGGTCGATTCGTTGAACTTTGCAGAGACCGGAACACGAGTGATCCAACGCTTGCTCGATTGGCTCAAACAGATCGCACCTGAAAGTTCGCGCTACCCCAATTTGGAATTCAACCGAGCCTATCTGATCGAACAGATGGGCCAGTTCAATCAGTCAGAGGAAATTCTTAATCAGCTTATTCGTGACCATCCATGTTATGTCGGAGCTTGGTATCGGTTAGGCCAAATTTACTCGCAGCGGTCACAGCGACTTCGTGCGTGGGAAATGTTTGAGAAATGCTTGACGTTGCAGCCTGGGCATTGGGGGTCCATCCAAGAATTAACTCAGTTGGCTCCTGTTGTTCATCCTGAACTCGAAAAAAAATGTGTGTTGCGATTGGCAAAGTTGATGCCATATTCACAGCAGCAACTGTACCGCGCTGCAAACGCCTGCGCGAATGAGGGAACGTTCAAGGACGGTTTGGTTTTTTTGGAAAAATGTAAAAATCGACTGGGCGAATCAAGGCATTCGACTCTGGCCGCAAGGTTTTTGACTGATCATCAGCAGTTTGATGAAGCTTTGGCGATGGTCGATTCAGCAGAAATTGCGAAGCAGGATGAACAGGCCGCTTGGTGGGTAAAAGTAGATTGTTTTGTTCAGAAAGACGATTTCGACGAGGCGGCGAAGTGGCTGGACTTGCTGGAGCAGGAAAATCCGGAAGATACTTCTGTCATCGATCAGAAGACTCGTTTGTTACGGCTGAAGGATCCTCAGCAAGCAAAAGAATACGCCACAGAAAAATTTGTCGAAGGTCCGCCGCTGACAATTCTTGCCTACGTAGCCCTTGATGGCCAGGCTAGGCCATTGAGTGCCGCTAAACGAATGCTCAATGCAGCGAAACCGGAAAGCAAAGATGCCGCGGCATTAGCCATTCACCAAGCGCTTAAAGAGTGCGCGAGTGGCGACGCGATTGCCAAATACCTTCAGTACTGTCATCAGGAGTTGCCGCATCTGACTTCACTTAGCACTGCATTGGTTTATCACTACGGTGGAACCAACCAGAACAAAGCAGCAGCGGCAGTTGCGAAGTCGCTTCATGAGTCTGATCCTGAGAACCCTGAGTGGTTGGCTTTGCTGGGCTGGGCTGTGCAGGATCACGACGCAGTCGCGTCGATTAAGTATTTGAAGGAGGCAATCAAGTCGACCAACAGCGTTGATTCAATGGCTCAGTTGGCGCGAGGTTATCAACTTGCGGGCAACGATGTGCTGGCACAGCGAACCTATGAGGATGTGTTGAAACAGAACCCGAATTACTCGACGGCTCTTTGCAATCTGATGTTGCGATACAAAAGGTCGGACGAAAAAATTTCGGCGATGGTCATGGATACGATCGAGAAGAGACTGGTTGGCCCGAGCGATCAGTACTTTCTGGTGCAGGCGGTTTATCTTGCTAAAAAACGTAAGATTCAGCTTCCAGTTCAATGGTTGTCTCTTGCCATGGAACGATTGGAGCGATTCAATTATGAAGTGCCTTTTCGCGATGAAAAAACGTTTCTAGAAAGAGCCATCTATCAATGGTCTCGGGTTCGTCCCAACGATGGTGCCACTACAAAGATTAGTTCGCTCGACAAGCTTTTGTCGTATGTGTGGTGGCCCAAAACGGATTGGATCCCCGCTGACTAAGTTACTTGAACTACTAGTCGGACAGCGCCAGTTTGTCTATTTCGAGGGTAAAAACGTTGGTGTTGGCGTTTAGGACTGCGTTTGGT
>CAZLYM010000270.1:0-4670 GCA_964563475.1 uncultured Pirellulaceae bacterium | reverse complement strand
CCACAGGGAAGATAAGCTCATCGCGAGGATAACACCCGCCGCCGCGAAACACGCGGAAAAGACTCACGGTACGCGGTACCTTTCGGTCATCCGCCATTCCATATCGGAAAATCACGCCGCGTGACTTCTGGTGAGAACCTTTCCGACCACGTTGACATCCATCTGTGGGAACGGAATGGAAATGCCGGCAGCGTCAAGCGATCGCTTGGCGGCCTCAGTTAGTTGTTCGCGGACGTCAAAAAAGTCCTGTGGCTTGCACCAGACTCGCAATTGCCAATCAACGGAAGACCCACCCAGTTGATCTAGGTAGACCTGACCGTTTTCGTGCGATGCGAGACCCTGCATTTGGACCATCTGAACGGCCTTTTCCAAGGCTCGACGAGTTTCATCCAAATCTGCTTCGTACGCCGCTCCGACATTCACATCGACTCGTCGTGTTTCGTTGCGCGTATAGTTCTCCAACAGGCTGCCAAATATCTCTCCGTTGGGGATAATCAAATGCCGGTTGTCGAGTGCATTGAGCCGAGTGGTGAATAAATCGATTTCCTCAACCTTACCTTCGGTACCCGCAACACGGATGTATTCGTCGACTTTGAATGGACGGAAAATCAACAGCATCACGCCCGCAGCGAAGTTGCTTAGCGTTCCTTGCAACGCCATACCAACAGCGAATCCGGCGGCAGCCAGCACTGCGGCAAATGCGGTGACATCGATACCAAAGTATCCTAGGACCGCCATCGCCACGATAATCATCAACACGTTACGAACTGCTTTGGCCAAAAACTTGCCCAGCGTCAGGTCAACTTTCTCAGATACGATTTTGCCAGTGAAACGTCCGATTGCAGACGCAATCGTGTAACTAATTACAATCGCTGCACAAATCGCCAACGCAGAAGCCAAATAGTCTCTGACGATGGTCATCTGAGCTTCGGCATCTCCATGCAGTGCCGCTTTAAATGTATTGGTTGCTTTGGAAACAACCTCGCCCATGTCGACACTCGCATCTCCCGCTTGCCCAAGGGCGACGCTAGGGTAAAGCCAAGCGATAGCGGGAACGGTCAATACCGGCAGGCGACGAATAACGAACTGCATGGCAGGATCCTCTCAAAAAGCAATCAAGAAATTTGCGACGGGGAGTGTACTGACGTGTCACACCTGTGAAAAGAGAAATTGAGGCCGGTTGATAGCACGAGCGATCTGGACGTTTTTTTGCGATTTCCCTAATGTTCGCGGCCTTCCTTTCCGCAGCACCGATCGGAAGACTTATTTCCCAGATCTGATTCTGAAACCTAGCCATGACAAAGCTTCGCCTTCCAGAGCTACTACTTCCTGTTGGCATCATTGCCTGCCTGCTGCTGATTTTCATGCCGCTTCCCACGGCGTTCATGGATATCCTGCTGGCAGCAAATATCGCCGTGGCGGTCATGATTTTGCTGACGACCGTCTACGTTGGCAGACCTCTGGAATTAAGCGTTTTCCCTTCGCTGCTACTGGCAACAACTCTTGCAAGACTGGCACTGAATGTCGCAACGACTCGATTGATTTTGACTCGAGGTGCCATCGATCATGAAGCTGCCGCTGGAGGAGTCATCCAAGGCTTCTCTAGTTTCGTTACTGGCGACTCGTTAGCCGTGGGACTGGTGATCTTCTGCATTATCGTCGTGATTCAGTTTGTCGTGATCACCAAAGGAGCAACACGAATCAGTGAAGTCGCAGCCCGATTTTCACTCGATGGAATGCCCGGGCGTCAAATGGCTATCGACGCAGATTTGAACGCAGGTGTGATTGATCGCCACCAAGCCATGCAACGTCGCGAAGAAGTTTTCGCTGAGGCCGATTTCTACGGTGCGATGGACGGAGCAAGCAAATTTGTTCGCGGTGACGCGGTTGCGGGAGTCATCATCACGCTGATCAACATTGTTGGCGGCTTGGCGATCGGCCTTTCCAACAACATGTCGATCCAGTCATCGGCGCAAACATTTACCACGCTGACCATCGGCGACGGATTGGTTAGCCAACTGCCTGCTTTGCTAATTTCATTGGCCGCCGGCGTGCTGGTGACTCGAAGTACACGGTCGACCAATCTGCCCGGACAGGCGGTTGAGCAGATTTTCTCGCGCCCCATCGTGCTGATTATCACAGCGGTATTCCTTGGTGTTCTTGTTCTGACTGAATTGCCCGCAATTCCTTTGTTGGTACTGGCGACCGCTTGCCTAGCAGGAGCATGGACACTCAACCAACATCCTGCAGGCACTCAATCCAATGCTAGCGCCGTAGCGAACCAGACTCACGCCGCGTCCAACCAACAACCCAGTCCGGCAAACGCCGCCACGGCCCAGCAAAATTTCACTATTGAAAGCTTGTTGACCGAGGAAGCAGTTGAGCTGGAACTGGGCTTGGGACTGCTTCGGCTTGCGGATTCCAAACAAGGTGGCGATTTGCTGAGGCTGGTCACGGAGACTCGAAAACAACTTGCCACCGAACTGGGGATCATCCTTCCAAAGGTCAAGGTCCGTGACAATCTACAACTGGCGTCTGGTGGGTTACGAATTCTCATCCACGGAAATGCGGTCGAGCAACTAGACATCGATCCCGCCAACTTGCTGGCCATCGATGACGGGCTGGCGACCGAACCACTCGATCCACGTTCCGTGATCGCCATGGCTTCTTCAACAATCAGCGAACAGCCTGCCTATTGGATTTCCGCCGACGCACACGGATCTGCTAGGGCACTTGGATATCAAGTCCAATCTGCCGACCTTGTCGTTGCAAATCAGTTGAAGAAATCTGCGATGCGACATGCCGTTGACCTACTGACCCGTGACGCGACCGTTGACCTGATCGAGCAGACGAAAAAGACTTCGCCGGCAGTGGTGGAAGAATTGATCCCTAGCCAACTTTCGATTGGAAAGGTCCAGCAGATTTTGAAAGCGTTGCTAAGCGAAGGAGTTTCCATTCGCCCAATGCCTCAGATCCTTGAGGCGATTGGCGACCACATTGAAACCACGCCCAACCTGTGGAGCTTGGTCGAAAAGGTACGAATTCGACTCTCCCGATCCATCACCGCCTCGCTCTCGGGTCCTAGGAATGCACCGGTTCGCGTATTCACGATCGCTCAAGATCTCCAAGACCGGATCGCGTGCGGTTGGGAACGAGTCGAAAACGAGATCCGGTTAGATCTTCCGCGTTCGATGGTTGAAAGTCTCGCCAGATCGATTGCGTCGGCAACGGCCAGCTTGCAGACATCCGGAAATCGCCCGGTGCTGCTAGTTGACCAGTGCATTCGTCCCGTGCTGGCAGAAATTGCCGACGGCCTAGAAGGAAATTTGTTCGTGCTGGGGCATGAAGAACTGACCGGTAACGATGTCGAGCAAATGGGAGAAATCACCATCGATCAGGTTTCATCGATGTCAGCAGCAGCATGAAACAATCTTAAGGCGACAATAACCGGCTTCAGACCGTTCGCCAAAGATACCGGAAAGTTACAGATTGCCGCAGTTCAATCAGATTGATCGCTAAAAACTGAATTTTGAATCAAGTATCAAGTTACCAATCGTCGAACATGGATCGAGGGTCAGTATCGACTCAAGTAATTGAAAGACTCTCGGATCACATTTTTCATCGAAACAGTAAAAAATCCAGAAACTGTTTCGACCATGTAAATTATTCATTGACGGCACGAGTCACTTTTTGCTAATTAACGTCTCAACACAAACTTAATCATTCGTCACAAGGTACAAGACAGAAACAAACAGTTCGGTTTGATTCTATTGGTTACCTCAAGACGATGATCGCATACCAGTCACGGAGGATTGTATGGCGACTACGACGGCAGTCGAAGACCCGATCATGGAAGTCTGGCGGGAATATAAACCCGATTGTTCAGACAAGGAATTGCGCAACACATTGATGGAGCGTTATTTCCCACTGGTAAAATATAATGGCGAGCGTATCTGGCAACGATTGCCCGATGGCGTTGAACTGGACGACCTGATTTCAGCAGGCGTGTTCGGCTTGATGGATGCCATCGATGCGTTCGACATGGAACGCGGCGTCAAATTTGAAACGTACTGTGTGCCTCGAATTCGAGGAGCCATGCTGGACGAACTTCGAACCATGGACTGGGTTCCTCGTCTGGTGCGTTCCAAAGCCAGCAAAATTAACAACGCGACCAAAGCGCTCGAAACCAAACTTGGTCGAGCCCCGACGGTTGTTGAGTTATCCGAAAAGCTTGAATTGACGGTACCTGAAACTGAAAAGATGATGAGCGACGCGAATGCCGTCGGCCTGATCAGTTTGAACAAGAAATGGTACGAAACCGACAGCTACAAAGACGTTCGCGAGATCGACGTGCTGGAAGACAAGAAGGGTGAAGACCCGACGCGTCGAATTCAGAAAAACGATCTAATGCGACTGGTCACCAAAGGTCTCAATCGCAACGAGCGTCTGATCATCATCCTCTACTACTATGAGGAACTAACGATGAAGGAGATCGGCGCGACACTCGACCTGAGCGAAAGTCGCGTCAGCCAGATGCACAGCAGCATCGTGCAGCGTCTTCAGCAGCAGTTAGGCCGACGCCGAGTTGAATTCGGCGGCTAACCCCCCTTTTCTACTAATCGAATAAAAACAATCACGCCCGTCACTCTGTGACGGGCGTTTTTTGTTGC
>CAZLYM010000269.1:0-4729 GCA_964563475.1 uncultured Pirellulaceae bacterium | reverse complement strand
ACTGCGACTGCGACTGCGACTTACGCACCCCTGATCGGGGAATTGGCGAAAGCGATTGCGTAGAAAGTATCGCATCGCAGCCAATCCAGCGCAAAAAAATCCTTTGGCGAGCGATCGCCAAAGGAAATGTTTAATCAAGTTCAACGAGCAAAGCCGTCAGTAGCAGTAGTGGACACTTACTCCGTTTCGGCCGACTGAGGCGTCGTGCTTCCCAATTGCGAAAGCAGTTGCAGGACACCGTTTAGGTGTGCCAAGCGTGGACCGTAACGATCGACAAATTCGTTCAGCATGAATTCACTGTCAGCCATGTCTTCATGGTTATCGTTTACCTCAACGGTAAGACCATGCAGGAACTCAGTCTGAATCTGTGAAAGTGCTTCGGCAGCCGCGCGACATCGTCGAGCCAACAGCGGATTGGCTTCTTTCCATTGTCCCAGCTCAGTCGAACGCTGACGCTGAACAGCGCCCATCTGGTCGACCATTTCCTCAAGCAATTCGTTCTGACGATCCTGCCCCATTACAAGCTGGTGCATCAGTGCAACCATTTCAGATTGCGTGTCTTCCTGAGTATTCCTAACCTGCGATTCGCTAGCACTTTGTGTGACGTCGATGCGAAAGACAGGCGAAACTTCGTGCGATTCCCGCTCCATATGTTGAAACTCCAAGGTTTTTCGGTTGGCCAGAGACTCCAGTATACCAGCGACCGGTTGAGTGTCGAGCGCTTGCTTTAGTCGATCGAGTTGAATTCTTGAAATGAGCAATCTTCCATGAGAACATGTGAATCGACCGGCAGACTTTTTCACTCCATTGCAGATCGATCACTTGTAACGGTAATCCCGAATGAAACGGGATCGCCAAGCGGCTACTGCCCCCTAAAGACTTCCATTTGCCTTCGACGATGAGCAGAACAAGGCCTTAGCGGGATAATTTTTCGCTCATTAATTTCGTGAATCGCACACTCGTTTTAAGAAAACTTTTTTGTGACAACTTCGATTTTTCCTAGTTGACAAACAAATGAAAGCTGACTCAAAAAGCAACAGCTTCACGAAACGAAAGGGGCCGACGGTTGCCACCATGCTCGTCTCGATGTAGGCCGACGGTTTGCTTTGGCCGTACTCGCATTCTGACGAATCTCACTCACCTGATCTGCACCTTTTGTCCCCAAGCATCCTGAATTGATCCAATCTACCCTTCAATCTGAATCACGGCTCGGCTTCATCACCGTCGTCGAGACCCCCGAGCTTGGCTTCAGCGGCGGCCTGCTAATCGTCAACACGCTGGGCCGACCTATCGAATTCCATTGTACAGCCGCCCTGAAAGTCAATCGTGCGCAAAAGATCCTGTACGGTCGCACGTATCAGAGTTTTCTGTTTTGCGATCAGATCGCAGCGTCGTTGATCAAACACACGCACTCGCAACCACAGGCCTACGTGACGGACTGTACTGATCTGCTGCCACTGACCGAATCGGTTGATGCTCCCGTATTGTTATTGCCTAGCGAATCGGACACGACGATTCAGCGGACGGATCTGGGGCACTTCCAGCTGAAGGAGCGCCGGTTGTGGTTCGAGCCATTCCAGCGTGACGAAGCAGAACTACTTCGCAATCTCTGCAAAACGCTCAATGAGACACTTCCAATCGACGAGCCTCTAGATCGAATCCGCGAAGCGATCTCAGAAGCCCAAGCAGCCGCTCGCTGACGCTTCTTTCCCCATTGGATCAAATTCGAAGGATCGCGTTTTGACACACATCGACTGGAATTCGCTCATCCCGGCCACTAAGCCGCCGCTGCTTTCGTCTTGGTCGGATCAGGAAGAGCGTTCGCAGCAACAGGCACCCTCGGTCGTATCAGTCGCGTTCAAAAAACCATCACTCGTCAAAACGACCAGCCTGTTCTTCGGCGATTCGGAAGACAGCGACCAAGCTCCGACTGTTCGAGAAAAGCCAAACGCTCGACCGAAAAATTCGACTCCCTCGGCCAAGGCACAGGAATACACTCGCATCAAGCCGTCCAGCGATGTTATCAAGCTTCAAGACCGGCTGTTTTACTTGCTGCAACCGCCACTGGAAACATTGCTTTCCGGTCGATCGATGACCTTCCCGTTCGAGCCCTTTCATTTTCAATACGCGGGGGTCGCGTTTCTTTTTCCGCGACACAGCGCGATTCTGGCAGACGAAATGGGGCTGGGAAAAACGATGCAGGCGATTACTGCCATTCGCTTGCTACTGCGCACCAAGCAGATCAAACGAATTCTGATGGTCTGCCCCAAACCGCTAATGACCAACTGGCAACGCGAGTTCGCAACATGGGCTCCAGAGATTACGGTCGGGATGATCGAGGGTAATCAACAGCAACGACGCTGGCACTGGCAGGCCGATCACGTCATGGTCAAAGTTGCCAACTACGAATTGATGACTCGTGACGAAGGCATAGTCACCGACCCGAGCCATAATTTTGACTTGGTGATTCTGGACGAGGCACAGCGAGTCAAAAACAAATCGAACGCGACCAGCCAAGTAGTTCAAAAGATTCCCCGCAGACGCAGTTGGGCGTTAACGGGTACTCCCATCGAAAACAGCGTCGAAGATCTCGTTGGAATCTGCGAATTCGTCGCGCCTGGAACCGTTGCCAGTGGAATGCCCCCTAAAGCAATGCGTGAAAACGTAAGCGACATGATTTTGCGTCGCACGAAGGATCTCGTGATGACGGACATGCCTCCGCGGCTCCTGCGAGACGCTCAGCTTCCACTTTCCGCTGAACAATCGACTACCTATCAGTCAGCTGAGAAAGATGGCGTTGTGCGGCTCAACAACATGGGCGACTCGCTGACGATCAAGCATGTGTTCGAATTAGTACTTCGCTTGAAACAAATCTGCAATTTCGATCCTGCGACCGGCGAGAGCAGTAAAGTCGATCGGCTGAAGGCCGACATGGAAGAAGTCGCTGCCAGTGGACAGAAAGCGATCGTGTTCAGCCAATGGGTCGACACCTTGACGACGATCGAAGAACACTTGTCCGATTTTCAACCGTTGCAATATCACGGTCGCATCCCTTCTAAACAACGCGATCCGATCCTGAAAGAGTTCAAAGAGAACCCAGACCGAAATGTGCTGCTGATGAGCTACGGCGCTGGAGCGGTCGGGTTAAACCTTCAATTTTGCCGATACGTGTTCCTGTACGATCGTTGGTGGAATCCGGCGGTCGAGGATCAGGCGATCAATCGAGCTCATCGAATCGGGGCCGCTGGCAGCGTGACGGTCACTCGAATGATCATGGAGGGCACGATCGAGCAGCGGATCCACGAACTACTCGAAGCCAAGCGGGAGCTCTTTCGTGAAGTCCTTTCGGACACTCAATCGCCGTCGCGACGCGGTCTTTCGCGAGACGAAATCTTCGGCCTGTTTGATTTGTCGACGCCACAGGGTAAGTTCAAGCCAATCCTTGAACCCGAAAAAAAAGCTGCTTGACAATTGATGCCGCAACCTAAGCCCTCCATCAACAAACCCAAAGACGCGAACTGGTACCCACCTTGGGCGCCACGGTTCTGGCATGGGATGCGAATTGGCGACTACGTTCGCCTACTTCGAGAGAACCAGTTTCAGATTCATCCGGCCAGAATTCCAATGGCCACGCTGATCACAGGTTGCGCGGCATTCAATTCCGCGCTGGCGATGCTGCAAAGTCATTTTTTTGACAAGCGTATCGAATCGGCCCAATTGAAAGGCCCGCCAGTTTTTATCATTGGTCATTGGCGATCGGGTACGACGTTGATGCACGAATTGATTTCGATGGATCCACGCTACGCGTTCCCGTCCAACTTCGACGCGTTTGTGCCAAACCATTTTGTTGTTTCTCGATCAGTCCTACGTCCGCTGATCAAGCTGTTGATGCCAGCCAAACGGCCAATGGACAACATGACGATGAATGTTGCGTCGCCGCAGGAAGATGATTTCGCACTGTGCGCTTATGGGGCACCGACGCCTTACCGACGCATCGCATTTCCTAACCGACCCAACAACGATCACCTGCAACTGAATTTTGACTCAACGAGCGAACAGATTCAGGATGAAGTTCATCAGGCGATGACTCGTTTCCTGAAATCGCTGACCGTACGTTATGGAAAACCATTAGTCCTAAAGTCGCCTCCGCACACCGGTCGGTTGAAACAGTTGGCCGAGTGGTTTCCGGACGCGAAGTTCATCCACATGGCGCGTGATCCACGTTCGCTGGTCCTGTCCACCATGCGTTTGTGGCGGCTACTGGACGAAGTCAACGGCTTTCAGTTACCAAAGTACGACGACGCTTGGCTGAAGAACTACGTGTTTGAGTGCAAGGACCAGATGTATGCGTCCTATTTTCAGAATCGCGATTCGTTACCGGCGAACCGAATTGCCGAAATCCGATTCGAAGACCTGACTACCGATCCAATCGCAACCATCAGCGCCGTCTACGATCAATTGGAGCTTGGTGACTTCGCCGGCGTGCGACCGAAGATCGAAAATTACTTCGAACGAAAACGTGGGCACAAAAAGAACCAGTTCGAAATCCCCGACGAATTGGAACGAGAAATTGCGGACCAGTGGCAAGAGTATCGCGAAGCGTTTGGATATCAGTAGGCTACTGGCGCGAGTGAACTACCGTTGGCGGGGCCAAGCATCTCTTTCAAAAAACGGCCATCACACCGTCGTGTGATGGCCGATCATTCATGGGTGACATAAACCACGTGGC
>CAZLYM010000268.1:0-4730 GCA_964563475.1 uncultured Pirellulaceae bacterium | reverse complement strand
ACGTTGCGAACGTCGTCAAGAATGTGAACGCCCCAGTTCCCCATTTCTCCGCTGCCGGTATTGAAATCCCAATGCCAATCATAGTGCAGCTTGTCGCGTGTGATTGGCTGATCCGCTGCCGGGCCAAGCCACAGGTCATAATCAATCGTTGAAGGCAATTCCAACGGAGTCGCTCGCTTGCCAACACTTGCCCGCGTTCCCAGCCGGTTGGCTTGAACGTATTTAATTTTCCCCAGAGCTTTTTCTTCGTGCAAGAACTTTTTGGCCGCCGCTTGCAACGGATCGCTACGCTGCTGAGTTCCAAACGCGACAATCCGATCACTCTTCGCAGCCGCATTAACGACTTGCCGGCCTTCCCACTGTGTGTGCGAAAGTGGTTTCTCGACGTAGACGTCTTTCCCGGCGTCCAATGCCCATAAGGTTGCCAGACAATGCCAGTGATTGCACGTCGAAATCACGACCGCGTCAACGTTCGGGTCGTCCAACACTTTCCGCAAATCGGTATGAGCCTTCGCAGAATATTTACTACCGAGCTCTTTGCTGAGTGTTTCATCTGGATCCGCAAACGCAACAAGCCGGCAACCCTTGGCCTTAGAAAATGTTTCGGCAAGCTGACCGCCTCGCCAGCCAGTCCCAAGAATCGCGACGCGCACCTCCTCGTTAGCAGATACCCGGGCAGATTTACCCAAAGCGGGCGCGGCAAACCCCGTCGCCGCAGCACTCAAAAGAAACGAGCGACGACTGATTGGAACGCGTGACATCTGGCAACCTCAAAGAATGGGTTCTGGCAATAGTTCAACTCGCCTGGCAAAGCAGGGCAGGGCACGTCGAGCGACCGATCAAGCTCAACTTTTTTCGCCCATTGCTTTCTTCAAGATGGCGAAGTCTCTTTTGAGTGCCACGATGTTGGCCTCGACTCCGTCTTTGGGCAGGTACTCGACATGCAGAGTGATCAACGAGCTCTCAAAATCCTTCTTGTAGGTCTTGAGGAACTTTTTCAAGTCAACCTGTCCCTCGCCCAATGGACCGTGCAACGGCGAAAGTCGCGTGTCCTTCTCTTTTTTGAAACCCCAGCTGAAGTCCTTGACCGACAGCGCCGCGATGTGAGGCTTGATGATGTCGTAGTACAGTGGCCACGCTCCACTTCCTTCGGCAACGGCATGGCGAATGTCAAAAATGGAACCAATCTCTTCTTTTGGGATCCCCTTGAGAATCTGCAACAGATCCCAGAACGTCGCTCCCATGTATTTTCCACCGGCATGGTTTTGGTAAACCGCGGTCACACCCGACTCTCGATTCAATGCCGCCAATTCCTTGAACTTTGGCTTGAATTCCTCCATCTGTGGCAAGATTGAGGCCTTCATGTCGTAGCGGCAGAATCCCATGCGATAATGCTTGACCCCAACATCTCCAGCCGTCTTGATAATGGCCTGAGCGTTAGGAGTTTCAACATCAACGATGTCGGTCGTGAGGATGTTAATTTTCAGTTCGTGCTTCGCAAAAACTTCGGCGAGTTTCGGCAGCTCATCGGCTGCCGCTTCCGGAGCGATATATCCACCTTCACGGACCGTCACCTCGGCGCCGTCAAACCCAATCCCCTTGAGCGTCGTCGCCAGTTCTTCGTGCGACAAATCTTGGATGAACTTGATAAAAGTGCAGTACTCGTACGGTTTGCTTTGCGCCACTGCTCCGGCATTGGCTGACAAACTTGGTAAAGCTGCTGACGCAAGGGCGGCAGACGTCCCAGCAACAAACGACCGGCGGTTTAATTGGAAGTTATTCACTTCGATCTCCAGAAAAATATAATTGATAGCGATTGTAAGAACTCAAGACACGCCACTCAGTCAAAGGGTGAAGTTCTTTCGCAACACATCCATCGCTCCCGGCACTTTCTCAAATGGCTTTTCTTCTTCGTACTCCATCACAATGAAACCGCGATAATTGGATTCCTTAATGATGTTCGCAACTCGTGGAATATCGCAATCGATTTTCACACCTTTCGTTTCGGTCTTCATTTTAACTTTGATCTGCACGTTGATTGCGTACGGAGCACAGCGGGCCATCTCGTCATAAACGTCGCCCGTGACAAAGTTTCCAGAGTCAAGATTGACGCCCAACCAATCGCTCTCGATCGAACTGATGATCTGGATCACATGATCGGCGGTCAGATTGCCGTGGTTTTCAACACCAATAAAGACTCCCGCTTTGGCGGCGTAGTCGACACATTCCTGCACCGCTTCGATCGCGTTCTTCATTCGGTCCGGGGCTTGCTCCACTTCCTTTCGCTTACCGGCAAAGAACCGGATATGAGGTGCTCCCATCTGAACGGCTCGGTCGATCCACAGCTTCGCGTCAGCGATTTGCTTGTCCAGTTTTTCACCTTTTTCAAGCGTGAAATTGTTGCCGATCGCTGTTCCCACGATCGGAACTCCGTTCACGAAAGCGTGCCGCTTGATCTTCCGGAAGTACGCTTCGTCGGCGTCCGGCGGAAAGAAATAACTGGTCAACTCTGCCGCGCAGTTCTGGTCCGCACAGTAGTCGATGAACTGAAACATATCGATCGACTTGCCATCGAGCGGTTCAACTGGCTTTCCTTTGTAGAAAGCGAAATGCGGCTTGAACGAATACGCGGCAAGCCCAAGATTGAACACCGGGCTGTCGGACGTTTGAATCTTTTTCTGAAACGGTGACGCAATCGCGGCACTAGGCATCATCATTGATGAAACGCCACCCGCACCGATGGCACCGGCAGAAACTGTTTTCAAAAACTTGCGTCGATCAAACGTCATGACTCGTCCTAGTAAAAATCGTGTTCGGAATAATAAAACTCTTGGTTTGTTCTGGACAATAGCATGGACTTACCCACACAAAAAATCAATTCACTTTGGGCCGTCACCGTGAAAATAATCGACCCCAACTTTCGACGGATCAAGTGGCACCGACGTTATTTCGCCCGTTGCGCCGGAAACTTCGTCTGCTCCAACATCGGCACCAGATTTGGGTCGTGCTTGCCCGTCGATGTCCGTCGATACTTTCACATCACACTTGACCGCCGCATCGACTGCCGCGCCCGAGGCACCGGGGCGAAGCAAACCGCCATCGTCGTCAAGTTTCGGATCAGCTTCTAGCGCAGGAACTTCGGCACCGACCGCCGCGCCATGCATCAAGTTACCCTCCCACATCAAACCAGTCACTGAAAGCTTGCCAGTGACCAATGGGCCAGTAGAACTTGAAACCAGATTGTTGGCGATAAGTCCCGTTGGGGCTCGCGAGCCCTTCGAACTGTTCAGAAAAATACTCTGCCTGCAATTAAAAATCGAGTTATGAGCAACTGTGATGCTGTCGACCGCTTGATAGCCATTGTCGGTTCCGCCAGATACTTTTTTCCCGCCAAGGATCGAGAACGCGGCGTTCCAGTTTGTTCCGTTGAGGCCTTGCAAATAATTGTTGATGATTGTGTGATGGCTATCGACGACCCGAATGCCGCCCGCGTTCTCAGCCCCATCTCCAAAAAAGAAGTTGCCGGTGACCGTGGCGTGGTGCCCGTGCCGCAAAACCAGCGCCCCATCACATTGCCGAAACGTATTTCTGTCGAACACGTTGTAACTTGATTTGCTGCTGACAATTTCATTCTCACCATTGCAGCGAACGAAGTAGTTTCGACGAACCACGCACTGAGCCCGTTTGTTCTGGTCATGACTGGAACCGATACGGATCGTCTCGTTGTCCGTCCCCTCCCTAGGAGCAAAGTCAGCGAAGTAATTGTCGCTGATTGTGTGGTCGGCCGTGGCGTTTTCGGCAAGGTATCCCAACTCAACCGTGATCAAAGCCCCTTTGCTGCTCTTTCCACTGAAGTGGCATCGGATAATCGAATTGTCGTGTCCGTAAACCAGCACCCACTTTGAAGTCTCATCGTCCGTCTTCAAGTTGGTGAACGCACAATTGGTCAGACGCGTATGCTGAGCCTCAGTTCCACCGTTGCTGCGAAACTGAAAAGTGTTGTAGCTGTTAATTTCATTTTCGCCACCATCGAAATGGAACCCTTCGATGACCCACCATTTCGAACCGACCTTGAATTGCGATTCGCCCCTCAAGACGACGCCACCCGGCGTTGCCGCTTTCAAAGTAATAGGGGCCTCTTCGGTACCGTCAACGCCTTCAATATCAAGTTCGACATCTTTCAAGACACCGTCATTCCACACAATCGAGTCACCAGCAGCGAGCTTTCCGGATTCAATCAGTGCTTCAACATCGTCCGCAGAAGTAACATTGAATGTTTGAGACCTTGCGTGTGCCGTTGTTGCGATCGCCAGCACACAGACATTAACGAAGAGAAGCAGCTTTACTGCGGTGGGTCTCAAGGTAGATTCTTTCCGCGAGATGTCGGACGGAAGGGCCGGGCAACTTTATTCAGCCGCTGCACGCCGCCATTGAGGCCCCGTGTCTGCTGGCGACACTAGTTTACGGAGCGGTGTACTCGGCTCGTCGCAACCAGCAATAGCCGTCTCGCCTCGTGGCTGGCCGTCGATGTCGTTGGCAACCTCTTTGGTGACCGAGGTCGCCGACTGAAGCTCGGACAGCTCCGTCGGACGCATCAGCCCATCATCCGCTCGCTTCAATCGTAAAGCTGCTCGATCGACTTTGACTAGATCCAGATCGTACTCACGCCCGACCTGCAACTTATTGCCTTCCCACAGAAACCCAGTTGGCTCTGCGTGCACACGATACAG
>CAZLYM010000267.1:0-4769 GCA_964563475.1 uncultured Pirellulaceae bacterium | reverse complement strand
AACGGATCCCGGAGGTAGCTTTGGGTTTGCTCCAATCATTCAGTTTTCTGTAACGTCAGCAGTTCCTGAGCCAACCTCAGCTGCTCTGCTGATGGGACTTGGCTTGATCGGCGTTGCACGTCGTCGTCGCACGATGTAATCGCTGCCAAAACTTTACTAACAAAAACCTCCCGGTCAATCAACAATCGCTTAGCCTTTTTGGCTAACCGATTGGATTGAACAGGGAGGTTTTTTTGTTGCTTCTTGCAGTACTTATTGTTAACCGTGATCGTCGAAACCATCTCTGATCCGCATAAAAGCCCCCACCGCACAGCAGGGCAATCAAGGCGAGTTCATTGATAGACAGATGAGACCGCCATCACTACCTATCGCAAAGCCTTGGATCGCCAAACAGCGATTTATATGGACTCAATTTGGGGCAAGCGAGACAACGCCCGCGATCACCAAGGAAGGCGGTTACCATGTTCTTTCCTGCAGGGCATGTTCTTTTTTGCAAGGTTTCTCCAAGCACTACAGGCGCGAATACGCTCATAATTGCTACTTTGTTGCCACGGAGAGACCGATTGGTACAAACTCTGGCTATTCCCTGAAAGTACACAAACAGCACCAGAAAATGATTGACCCGGCTTTTGGCCAGTGTTACGCTTGAAAGATAAGGCTCTATCTCGTAAGGAATAATTCTACCTCGGGAGACCAATTCATGCGTTGCTTAAACCACTTCCAGGTTGCGACCTACTCTACTGCTTTGCTTCTTTTTTCTTGCTTTAACCTAACAGCATCCGCTCAAGAAGACCTTGCTGATGTAATCGAACGCTGTGAAAAATCAGTCGTCCGAATTGAAGTCGACGGCGTTCAAGGCGAATCGCTCGGCAGCGGTTACGTTGTCGATGCCAAGGGGACCGTTGTCACAAACGTCCACGTTCTAGCTGGAGCAAAAAAAGCGAAAGCCGTCTTTGCCGATGGAAAAGAGGTCGATATCAAAGGCACTTGGCACTACGACAAGACACGAGACATCTGCGTAGCAAAGCTAGCCAAAGGGAAATACGAGCCAATCAAAATTCATTCTAAGCTGCCACGAAAAGGCGAAACCGTCACGGCGCTGGGAGCGCCGCGAGGTCTTTCCTTTACCGCTACCAATGGAATCGTCAGTGCGATTCGAAAAGGCGACACGGTCGGGCCCAATTACAACGGCCAATGGATTCAGATCGATGCGGCACTGTCACCGGGCAATAGCGGCGGCCCCATCATCAATCGCGCAGGCGAAGTGGTTGCAATGAGCACGCTCGCTTCAACGGGGGATTCTCAGAATTTGAATTTTGGCATCTCTTGTAATGACATCAATGACGCGATTAAAAAAGCAACCGCCAAGAAAAAACTTAGGCCACTTGCCAAGGGCATCGGCAAGGTTGTTTACGACGATCAGAGATCAGGTGGCGGTAACACCCAAATAATCGAGAACACCAAAATACCGCCGAAAGTACTGGCGGGGTATATCGAAGACTGCCGCAAAGATTATGCAAAATTGCATCGGCGTTTCAAAGAACAGCTCTCAAGCCAGCGAAAGAAATTATCCGCAATGAAACGCGGGATGCCCGCGTTCCCGCCTAGGCAATCCGGCAACGCTAACACACTAATTGTCTTGGATCGAGCAGGACGAGAAAATTTCTTTTTCCGAAATCCCGATATCAAAGAGCGCGAGATCGATCGGGCTCAAGGTGCGGTCGACAAGTTGCGAAGTGCACACAAAGAACTCAGCAAAGATCCAACGGATGAATCGCTTTCGATACTATTGAAGCACACGGGTGGGTTCTTTGATCCTCGTGAAGCCGGTTCTGTCGGATTCATGAAATCAGGAATTTCGGTCCATGCGTTCAAT
Organism: uncultured Pirellulaceae bacterium; assembly: GCA_964563475.1. Classification (GTDB taxonomy): domain Bacteria; phylum Planctomycetota; class Planctomycetia; order Pirellulales; family Pirellulaceae; genus Mariniblastus. The sequence continues at coordinate 2,893 of CAZLYM010000267.1, read as the reverse complement.
GATAATGAAGCAATCGTCCAATTTGATGACCAACCCTACCTAGTTTGGCTCCCATCGACCTCGGGCATGAATACTGGAAACGCAGTCCCGCCAACAACCGTCTATGTCGCTGGCACCCAAACCGTTTCCGGACCGAGAGTAGGCACCATCTCCATGACGGTGCTAGTTGCCGTCAGCGACACGCAGCTAGAATCGGCAATCGGGATCCCGACTGGCGCCCCACCCAAGACGGTGGAAAACACTGTCTCCCGGAAGTGGACTTCCGGCAAGTACACGATTATGGCAAAACTAATGGCCATTGGCGATGTTGATGTGACACTCAAAACTGACAGTGGCAGAGAAATCGTCGTCGCACGCAACAAGCTTTCCGACAACGATCACGAGTACCTCGAGACATTTGAGTAATCGACCTAGGTAACCAAGCGGCGGCGGAAATCATATAAATTAAAACCGCATGCATCGCCGCTTCGATTCATCGAATTGCTATTACGCGTTTGTCGCATCCACGCGCATAACTGCGACCGAACAACGTGCTTTTATTCCAAGCTTCGACAATCTTAGGCCTTTGCTCCAAAACACAGTTCTGAGCGGCTGAAAGCCGTATTGTTTTGGCTCTACGAGCCCCTTTGGGGCAAAGCCTAGTTGGCATCTTCATCCCAAAAGGGATGGCAGCATGTAGCCGGTGGTCGAGTGCAGCGAACACCACCGGTAAGCAGTAACAAAGACACACTAATTCCTTTTGGGCCACGGCAAACTCGCTAAGCACTGAAACCCGCGTTCCCCACGCCTTATCCTACGTGCCGTGCAAGAATAGGATCAACGGCAGCAACGATCTCATCAATTAATTCAGGGTCCATGAACCTATAATTATCGGGAATATCCAGCACGTGCAATTCTTTGAATCGCATTTCACCAGGAAAATCGGCCACCAGTCGTTGTTTGTGCTTTTCTTCCATCACAAACACGATGTCAGTCCATTTTAGATCATCTGCCGATACTTTTTTACGAGCACTCTTGTTCGTGCCACAGGACCGTGCATTCACCAGTGCTTTGTCGGAATATATCTTTTCGCCAGTCGGACTGCGCCACTGATTCATCGAGCAAACGAATAGGACCTTCACTGATTCTTGGTCGAGCATCTCAGATTCGCTCACCCTTGGATATTCGAAGCCAAGCTGTTTTGCTCTATGTAGCTTGTTGGACCAAATGTAAACATGCTTCCATTTCTTTTCGCGTGGCCAATCGTCTTTTGTCATGACTGAGCAGGATAGCGTCCACGATAAACGAGCCTCGGGATTAAACCAATCACTCCAAAACTGCCCGACCCCACGACTTCGGTTCATTGCAATGTTATACAGCGACACAATGCCCATTGCGCATGAACACTAAATGCCGAAAAACGCAACGAAAAAGTACCATGAGGCTGCGAATTCTATCAAAAATGGGATAAAGAGTAAGGCATAGTGCCAAGCTTGTATCCGTCGCGTAATCAGCGAAGCGATTCCTACGGCTGTCGTACACACAGCAGCGAACCCAACGGCCCAAGGGATGACTCCAATAAACATAGGCGCGCCAATATGAGGCTCAAGATATGGCGTTGAGAACACGTTGTCCACAAAAGCGCTATAGAATGCAAGAACTGCCATTGAAAACGCTGTCAAGAGAAAGATGAATCTCGATTGCAACCGAGACACAGGCGCTGCATTGGGTTGCAACTCAGAACCTTTTGAAGGAGGCGAGTATGGGTTTTGCGACATATTACTCTAGCTGGGAACATATAACACGACAAAGCCAAAGAACGCCAGCGTTCTGCGTAGTTGGCGTTTTTATATGATCCTAATAGCTTGGTTTGACCACAATGGTCAGATTGATTGAAATGAAGTTGGACCAAGATCGCAAAAAGGAGTCGTTGCTCTGATTTATTCGCGGCCTTGCCGGAGAGGACGCAAGTTTATACCGAAGTTGAAAGAGTAGTAGTTCCGTTTCAATGGCATGCGGTATACTCGTTCGAAACATTCACCCCAGAGGCCACCATGAATGCGATTACGCGACCAGAACCATCCGAGTATTTAGGATATTTCGAAACCTACATTGGAAAGTTCACGCCGACCGATTTCTGGGCTGAGTTTGATGGGCAGCCAAGTCAACTGCAAATGCTACTTGGCAATCTGCCAGCAGGTGAGGAATCGAAACTTCATCAGCCTTACACGTGGACTTTGAAACAAGTCGTTGGTCATTTAATCGATGCTGAGCGAATCTTTGGGACACGGTTGCTGCGGATTGGGGTCGGTGATCCGACGCCAAATCCAGACTTCGAGCAAAATAGTTTTGTCGCTGGGCTCGCCTACGACCCCATTTTGATGAACGATTTGATCGATGAGTTCGGCATGCTCAGAAAGTCGAACGCGATGATGCTCCGGCGATTTGGGAACGATCAACTGAACCGTTCTGGAACAGTGTCCGGCCGACAACTGTCCGCTCGCACAATTCCGTTTGTTCTTGGCGGGCACTTTAACTACCACTACCAGATCATGGAAAAGCGGCTGTTGCCGCTAACTGGGGAAGCCAAATAGCAACACTCGCCCGCACGAAGGGCACATTTTTTGGCCACAAGGCGCCCCTTTTCTGGGTACTGCCCCATCCATTTATCACGTTGGCGTCAGCAACTGCGCACCCAATCTCCGTCTGACCGAAGCCCGGCGCTGAATTGCCAAGTAGTTTTATGACTTGCATTTCAGATTCGCAATCTGGGTAATGTGTTGCTTCTTGAGTCATATTCAAGCTTCACTTGGGGTAGAGCGTAATAACGTCCGGGTTCACAGAGCCGCGACGAACTCGCTAAACATTCTAAACCGCGCGATTCGCGGCTACGCTTGACCACGAAGGCCATATA
>CAZLYM010000266.1:0-4775 GCA_964563475.1 uncultured Pirellulaceae bacterium | reverse complement strand
CCGGTTTCCTTTTGCGAATACAACGCCATTAATCGGCCGACAGGAAATCTCTAATGACAAACGAAACTGCTGCTTGCTGCGCTCAATTTTACGAACAAGACTGGGTGCAAACGATTCTTGGTGACAGCTTCCACCCAGGCGGAATCGATCTGACCAAGCGTTTGATCAACAGCCTGAATATCCGGAAAGGCGACCGCGTTCTCGACGTTGCCTGTGGGATGGGAACGACGACGCTGTTGGTTGACGAGCAATTTGAATCGCGCGTCACGGGCGTTGATTTTAGCGAACACAATATCCAGCGTGCTCAAGAGATCGCGTCAAGCAAAAACGCTTCGGTCGACTTCAAGATCGGTGACGCGGCAAACTTGCCAATGGATGATGCGTCGGTCGACCACTTGATCTGCGAATGTGCGGTAAGTACTTTCGCTGACCAACCGTTGGCAGTGGGTGACTTCTACCGGGTTCTCAAGAGCGGTGGAAACCTTGCCATTTCGGACATGGTTTTAAATGGCAAACTCCCGTCAAAAATGGAAACACTGTTGGCGCCGTGGACTTGCCTCGCGTCAGCAAAATCGGCTGCTGGGTACCAACAACTTCTGCTTGATGCCGGGTTCGTTGTGACCAGCTATTCGGATGAAAGCCAGTCACTGCTGGATCTGGTACTCGATCTAAAAAAGAAACTACTGGTCGCGGGATTGGGCAAAACACTGGCCACCGCTGACGGGGTGCCAGACGTGCTGGCTTCGCTTGACATTGCCGAGCTTAAAACACTGCTGGACGAAGCAAAGCAATTGGTAAGCGATGGCGTCGTACAATACTGCCGCATGACGTTTGCCAAAGATCGACCGCGAACATCTGAGAGACCAAAGCTTGCCATTGCGGCAACCAATAACGAGCAATGTGGCCCTGGCTGTGATTGCTAGTTTGTCGTTCCTGCCTCTTAGTTCGTCCCAACGTTTTGTCATGACTCAATAGAAGCATCATGGAAGAGTTTAGCCCTTTATCAACAAAGGAGATGCTTGCTGTCGTTGCAACGCACGAAGTATTCAAGGGCTTTGACAATGAATCTTCTGGGCGATTAGAGGAGTCCTTGTCCTACCAGATCATTGAAAAGAATAGCCAAATATTTGAGATGGGCGACCAGCCCAATTTGATCTACTACTTATTAAAGGGTTCGTTAACTCTAAAGTTTCCTGACAATTCAACCATCCAATTACAGGAAGGCGAGCTTATTGGTGAGATCGGTGTGCTCAATGGTGATTTTAGATTGGGAACACTGACTGCCAACGCTGACAGCGCAGTCATCGCCATCGATTGCACTTGTCTATTCGAAGCAACCTGCGTGCCGCCACAAACCAGCCTGACGATCATTCGCAGGTTAAGCAAGCGTGTCACCAGCTATTTGAGATCGGTTCAGCAGACTTCGACCCAAGATCTTATCGCACAGGGAGAAGGCGAATTCATCGAGTTCAAATCTACGCTCCGATGGAACTTGAAAGCTGAAAAGAAAGACAAAAACATCACGCACGCCATCACCAAAACCATCGCGGCGTTTCTCAATTCCGATGGTGGAATTTTATTGGTAGGAGTCGCTGATGATGGAGAAGTGCTCGGGCTTGATGCAGATCGTTTTGAGAACGAAGACAAGATGCTGTTGTTTTTGACCGATACGATTAAAACACAACTAGGAACTCTTCATTTAGAACACATCAATTTCCACACAGAAACAATCGCGGGCAAGGACATGTTACGCGTCGACGTGCAGGCAGGCAGCGCGCCCTGTTATTTGTTGAAAGAAAAATTGGATCATTTTTATATCCGCACTGGACCGTCAACGACAGATTTGCGTTTATCCAAGCTTTTTGAATATTTGAACAAGCGATTTTTGTAAGCTTTTAGAATCAATGTAGCCGAACTCGCTAGAGGTCGGTCACCACTAACCTAAACCTGAATTCTTTCGAATCCAGCTACGCACAAAACACATAACTTACTGGGAATCCCATGACTACCAATAATCAAGAATCACACGTGCTTCCTCCAGGTGACGAGCACAATCAAAAACTTCGTGACAACGTTCATCCTGAAAACTGGCCGACCCAACCAATCGATGGTGTTTACGACATGATCTCGATCGGAGCAGGAACCGCTGGCCTTGTCTCCTCGGGTGGTGCCGCAATGCTGGGTGCCAAATCCGCGCTGATCGAAAGACACATGATGGGCGGAGACTGTTTGGTCACCGGATGCGTCCCCTCAAAAACGTTGATCAAATCAGCACACGTTGCCCACCAAGCGACCAAGGCTCACGAGTTTGGCGTCGACGTGGGAGACGTCAAAGTTGACTTCACGAAAGTCATGGAACGACTTCGCCGCGTCCGCGCCGACATGGCCCATCACGATGGAGCAAAAAAGCTCGACGACATGGGCGTCGACGTCCTGTTTGGCAACGCAAAATTCACCGGACCTAACACGCTTGATCTGGACGGCAAAGAAATTAAGTTCCGTCGAGCGATGATTTGTGCGGGTGGACGACCTTTCGTTCCAGATATCCCGGGGCTTCGAGACAATTGCTTGACCAGCGAATCGTTCTTTGAACTGACCGAGCTTCCCAAGAGTTTTATGGTGATCGGTGGTGGTCCGATCGGTTGCGAACTGGCTCATGCCATGCGAAGACTTGGTTCGGAAGTAACCGTCCTGCAGCGCGGCCAGAAGATCATGGACAAGGATGACCCCGCTGCCGGAGAGATCATCCTTGACGTTTTCAAAGAAGAAGGCATCGACGTTCGGTTTGGTTCTGAACTTCAAAAAGTCGAACCGCGTGATGGACGGCTTTGCTGCACGATCAAGCATGGTGATCACGAGCATGAATTGGTCGTTGACAAAATCATGGTGGCAACCGGGCGGATCCCCAATGTGGAAAGCCTAAACCTAGAAGCGGCTGGCGTTGAGTACCACCGCCGAGGCATCAAAGTCGACAAGCATCACCGTACGACCAACAAGCGAATTTTTGCGGCCGGTGATATTTGCTCGCCGTTTCAGTTTACGCATGCCGCCTACGCTCAAGCCGAATATGCAACGCTCAACGCGCTGATGCCGTGGCCTTATCGACTGAATGCGAAAGACCGGATCATGAGCTGGGTCACCTACACCGACCCCGAAGTCGCTCACGCCGGAATTCCGTATTCGGAGATCCAGAAACAGAAATCGAACCTTGATACTTACGAGCTGCCGATCAAGGACAACGATCGCGCTCAAACAGAAAGTGAGCACCGAGGGTTTTGCAAGATCCATTGCAAAAAGGGAACGGACAAAATCATTGCCGCCACGATCGTTGGTGAAAACGCGGGCGAGATGATTGCCGAAATGAGCCTCGCGATCACGCGCGGCATGCGACTGCGACACATCCAAGAATCGGTGCATGCCTACCCAACGCGAGCCGAAATCATTCGTAACACGGCGACCGAGTGGAAATTCTCCACACTCACGGATTCGATGAAGTCGATGGTCGGAGTGTGGTTCAAGATCAGCCGAATGTTTGGATAATCATGACACAAGCCATCACAGCCTGTTCCGCTTTACAGATTCGCTAACATGGTTCCGCCTGATCACGTTTCACATAATGTTGCAGGCGGAGCCGAACCGACACAACGGTCATCGGCTTGTACTACCGGCACCTGCCCCCGCGTTTGCAGAGCCGGACGCATCTGCGGTCAAATCTACCGCAACGATCTCAGTGTCGTTGCGAACAAACGCAGTTTGATTGGCATAAGCGGGGTGCGTCCAAACGACGTTTCGCCCAAACGCTTCGCCGGAAGGTTCAAGTACGTGGAAGCGGCCCTTGGAGACGTATTTTTCTGGCGTCAGTTCAACCATCAACAAATCCCCAACCTCGCTCATGACAAAGTAACGATTGCTCGTTCCAATTCGAGTCAGAAAAGCAGTACCATGGTTGAGGCGACGCTTCTGTTTTGGATCAGTCGCATCAAACGTTTGCCACAATCGGTTTCCCGTTTTGGCATCGGCAGCGATCAGACTTCCCATTTTACAATCTGCACCGTAGATCGTCTCATCAACAAACATCGCGGTCGCGTTGGCACTAAAAACACTATTGCGCGGATTGCCTCGCCAGAGTTCCTTCGCGGTGGGTTTGCTGTCGCCTAACTGAATCATCACCGAAGCCGCGCCAATCCCACTGGCATATAGCAGGTCACCTGAAAGCATCGGGCGGCAGATAGACATTTCATATTTGGGCTGGAGCGGGACGTTCCAGTACTGACTTCCGTCAGCAGGATTCAGCGACGTCACGCCCTCTGGCTGATAAATGATCAGCTGACGGACGCCGCCTCTTTCAATAATTGACGGTGGACAATAGCCAGCATTGCAATCCAACGCTTTCCATTGAACTTCGCCTGTGAGTTTATTGAACGCGACAACGCCCTGCCCTTTCCCTCCCACCATCGTGTAGATCAAGTCGCCATCGACTAAGGGATGAGATGAAAAGCCCCATATAGGTGCTTCAACGCCAAAGTCGCTCTTCAAGTTCTTCTTCCAAACAAGCTCGCCATCCTCGGTTTTCAAACAGCAAAAATCGCCTTCGCTTCCAAGAATGTAAACGTGCGGGCCATCAACGGTGGGCGTACAGCGCGGGCCAGCCGGATAAGAAATGTTGTAATCACAGTCGTACTTGTGAACCCATTTTTCCTGTCCCGTTTTAGCATCCAAAACGACCAAGCGTTCTTCCCCTGTAACCTTGACCCGTTTTGTCGGATGGTTTACTG
>CAZLYM010000265.1:0-4789 GCA_964563475.1 uncultured Pirellulaceae bacterium | reverse complement strand
TCCTGTTACACCGATTGCTCCGACTGTAATGTCGAATCAGTGTCAACACATTCGACGACGTCTACCAACTTGCCACTGTCAACGAAAAGCCGACCTTGCTATTTCAGAATGAACGTGGCTGGCGACGTGTGGCGGCTGCCTCGATCGACATCGCAACGCTGATCAGAAATCCGATGCCAACGACCAATTCGATTAACCACAACATCCTTATTTCCTCGATAGAAGAACGGCAGGCGTTGTTGCCCGCTATAAGTTCCATCGCGGATCGTGTGACACATCTGGTCAATTGGCCAAATTTTTTCGAATTAAGTCTTCCGGCCGCGTACCGGGGACGATCCCCTGAAATTCGAAGAACGCAAACGCAAAATGGACCGCGAGCGCAAACAAAGTGGCCCACAAGATCGTCCGAGTCACCGCGCGGCTGACATCGGTCGTGGAGTACTTAGGCTGTCGACCGATTCCATAGGCGATCGCGCCGATCCCGAATCCGGAAACCAACAGTTTGGCCAACAGCCAACCGGCTCCTCGCCACCAGACGTACCCCGGCACGTCCATACCTCGATGGTAGTGCAGCATCCAGAAGTCAGCGCCCAACTGAGGATTAGCAAACGTGAACGTGATTAGGCTGGTCACTCGAGCCGTCCAGAACGCCAACCAAGTCAGTAGTGGCGTGCCAATCAAAAACGCCCACATGATCGGCGTCAGCAGATACCGACTGGGTTGAGTCCCAAAGGACTTCATCGCGTCGAGTTGGCTACCAAACTGACGGCCGCCAATATCTGACGTGACCGCCGCGCCGCAGCGGGCGGCAATCAGCACGCACGAGAGCACGGGAACCATGATCCGAAACATCGCAAAGCCAAGTGCCACCAGCAAATCCTCAACCAGCAGCGGTCGAGTGTAGTCCGCAAAAGGCAGAAACTGAAACGTAAAGTACGTCGTCACAAATCCGGAAATCAATCCGGATGCCATCAAGTAAATGCACGCGGTCGGCCCGAACACCAACCGAACGTAGTGCCAGAAGAACTTGATCCCCAGCACAGGCTTTCGCCACAACGGCAAGATCGCAAACAATGCCGCGAACGCCGCAAAAATCGTGTCTGCCGTAGACGCAAAAAACCCTTTAACTGAGTTGACGATCCTCGTGCCCAATGGGACCCCGTCCGCTTGGTGTTGCGAATCAAAATCGACCTTCCCCAACGGCGCCAAGCGCGCGGGAAGTTCCGGCCATTGTTCACGCGGCACTTCCTGTAAGCAACGTTCATCCGGGTCCAACAGAAAGACTCGATCCGCAATCGGAAGCACGGTGACGTAATCATGAGTCACAATCACGGACGTGTTTGAAAACCGCTGATGCGTGTCGCGAATCAGATTGGCAACCTGCTCCCCCGTCATCGGATCCAAACCGGAGGTTGGTTCGTCGTACAGAATGGCACTCGGGTTGGCGGCCAACGTTCGAGCAATTGCTAATCGCTGTCGCTGTCCTCCGCTCAACCGAGATGTCGGCACATTGGTCGGAACATTCAACGTTGCCAACAGTTCTTTCGCATCCACACCCCGAGCCCGTTTTCCGGCGCTGGAGATGGCGTAGCGAATGTTACCCACTGGAGACAATTCATCAAAGAGCGCGAATGATTGGAAGACGACACCCGCATCGCCCGCGACCGCTGGCTTTCCGTCAACGTGGATTTCCCCCGTCACGGAAATGCCTTCGTTCACACCGTCGACATTGCGCGGCAGCAAGCCGGCGATGGATCGCATCAGAATCGACTTACCGACGCCGCTGGGGCCAACCACCAAGGTAATTTCGTGCTGGCGAAACGAAACCGAAACGTTCTCCAACAGGGTCCGTTGCCCCGCAACCACACCAAGGTTGCGAATCAAAATTCCGTTTTTGGAAGGCGATTCTGCCTCTTCTGCAATCTTCCTTGAACTCAATCGACTGGCTCCGTGGAATACTCACGAGGAACAAACTGAGATGGAATCAATCCGTCCCGGTCGCCTCTCACCGCGCGGTAGGCGTCGTCACTTTCGAGATCCGTGACGGTTTCGTTTCCGGATTTTGCGCCCGGATCCAAGATGAACCAGCGCTGATCCTTGTTTAGCACCATCCGCCTCATGACTCTCGCGAATTCAGGCGTAATGGATTTGTTGGCATTTCCAAACATCATTTCACCGATCCGCGTGATCGTCGGATCAAGCTTGCGGCTGGCCAACTCGATGGCAGCCCGAGCCTCTTCTCCCGTCCATTTTCGCTCGAGCGTTTTTCTCAAACGCGGATTGTCAATTAACACATCGCGGAAGATCGACGTCAGCAAGGTTCGCAGTTCTTCATCGTCCACAAGCGTCTGAAAGCTCTCGCGCACCGTCTTGCGAACCTCAGGGTGCCGTGAAAATTCCTTCACCAGTGATTTTTGCAGTTCTAAGATATCGGGCAGATGCTCCTTAAATATCGGAGCCGCTTTCTCTTTGACGAATCGATTGAACTCACGCTCAGTAAAGTTACGTTCGGGCAAAGGCGATTTGTCGTAAAGAAATCGCCAGCCAAATCTCCACAGCGAAAGCTCCTGCCAGACTTCGGTGCCAATCTCCTGAGCCAACGGTGTCCCCCGCTCTTCCACAATGGGCCAGATTTCGTCTTGCAGTAACGGCACGACCTTTTCTTGCAGCAACTCAGTCTCAAATCGTTTTCCCAAAGCCGCAAACTCTTTTTCTCGCGACTTAAACGCCACTTGCAACTCTTCCCGAATCACAGACCCCGCGGTAGAAAGCGAATCCTTGACGACTGGTTCGAACGCAGCTGCAATCTCCGGCATGTGACGCCGATACGATTCCATGATCAAACTCACCAGCTCACGACGTTTTTCGTCCGGGAGCATCGTCTTGATCATCCACGCGGTCGTCTTGGGTGTCGATTGCAGCGTGAACGTTGCATCTGCGTTTAACTCGGGGGCCCCACCGAAAAGCGTGACGGTTGCTTCGGAGACAACATTGATCTTAAGGTCCAAAGGATGGTCGTCGCTGGAAAGTACCTGCGGTTCATCACGAGGCCCCAATCTGGAAACTCGCCCAATTGGCCGCGCGATATCTTGATCGTTCACAAACACTGGATCGTTTACCGCAACCAACTGCGGTGATTCGAACTCAATTTGCACATCACGAGTAGGAGATATCATGAACTGAACAATTTGAGGCACCGCCGCCGGCGAATCTTTGCTCGCCCGGCGCAGCCCGATTGCTCCAAGTGCAGTGATAACGCACCATATCACGATACCGATGATGATTTGTCTGGAACGAATTGAATTCACCTTGATCCGAGAACTGTCCGGCAACCCATGCAGCCAAACCGCATTGTATCCCGACTTATTTGCATTTTCGCTGACATATTCGTTTCTTGAAAGCTCGAATTGGTATCATTGTTACCGAAGTTGATAGAATTCCCCGAATCGGTTCCACTTTTACGGAAGCAAACACTCACAATTACCCCAAAACGAACCTTGATCATGATTTCTTCGCATGTGTGGCTGTTAGTTTTAGTTTTAGTTTTTGGTGTGTTCTCGTTTTTGAAGGGGGCCGCGAAAGCTGAACAGCATCCCGTTCCCGATAAGCCCACCGCTGACGCCACCGCCGTCGACAAGCCAGGAATTTTTTCCTTGGACGACGCACTCCGGCACGCAGCCGATAATACGTCGCCCGCACAGCTGGAAGCGACGCTTTTGCTGGGTGATCTTGAACCGGAGGGTGAAAACTCAAGCGTCTCTATGACGCATGTTTTGTTGCAGCACCTTAGACCGGGACGCACTGGACTGTTGAAATCAGCTGCCGAAATTTCGATCAGAAAAATTGGAGCGAAGGCGATTCCTCTGCTCAACAAATCGCTCGGTTCAAGCGACCGAGATGCTCGGGCCGCAGCCTGCACCGCCATTCATGCGATTGGACCTGACGCAATTGAATTGCTGCCCAAGCTGATTGAGATCATGCAGTCAGGCGAATCCTTCGACCAACGATCCACTCTGTATGCGATGCAGGGTTTTGGTGACCAAGCTTTTGATGCGATTGAACCGGTTGCCGACTGCCTTGCGTCTGACGATTTCAATGTGCACTGCATGGCCTGTCGGTTTTTGGAACACTATGGCTCCGACGCGTTGCCAGCAGAGAAGGGTTTGATCGAGATTCTGAATCACGGCGTTCCTTCGTCGCGAGGCTGGGCCGCAATCGCATTGGGAGCCATCGGCCCGACAGACAAGAACGATATCGTGCCAATTCTGATCGCCCGACTCACCGAGTCACGGGCTCATGTAGAGAAACAGCGAATCCTACTGGGATTGGCTTATCTTGGACGTGAGGCACAACGAGCGATTCCAACCGTAACGGAATATTTAAACTCACGCACCCACCGAGTCAAACCGCATGCCGCCTATGCTCTCTACAGGATTACGGGTGAACCGAAAGAGATGACCAAGGCACTGTCAAAGTCCTTGGGCGACATAAACGAACAGCATTCCGCTTTCGATCTGATCAAACGCTTGGACGTGGAAGAAGCAATTGCGTTTAAGCCGAAACTTGTCGAATTGCTAAGTGCCGAGGAAGAAGACGTCCGCGAAAAAGCGGTGCTGGCGATCGGCCGCCTTGGCCCTGCCGCCAAAGACACGCTTCCGCAGGTGAAGAAATTGCTCAAAGACCCTGACGTATTCGTTCGGGAAGCCGCCGCTCAGACAATCGTTTCGCTTAAATTCAAACCGCCAGCCAAAGAAGCGGGTGTAGGGCAGGGCGAGTCTGCCAAGTAGCA
>CAZLYM010000264.1:0-4799 GCA_964563475.1 uncultured Pirellulaceae bacterium | reverse complement strand
CAGTCGTGTCATTAAAAATGACCAAATCGTCTTGAGCAACCGACACATCCTGATCGAAAGTCACCGCATAAGTGCTGATCAAATCAGGACGCTCCAACACACCTCCCTCGTCACGGACAATGTTGGTGATCACAGGAGTCGTCCCCAAATCGTTGACGGCCTCAACGAACTCAAATGCCCCGATATCCACGACATCGGAGACAATGCGATCGAAGCCAGTTCCACGCTGGTCAGTCAGCAATGGATTGTCATTCGCATCAATAGCAAGGCCGTTGTCGCCCGCGTCAATCGCCGGACTATCCTCAACCAGCAGGTGTGTCCGCGTTGAGCCACCATTGTCTGCCAGCGTTGGATCCAAAATGGAAGCGATCGGGATCGTACCACCGCCAGCATCCCCTACGATGTTGCCGTTGAACCCATTGTCCAAACTAGCATTCGCATCGCCAATCAGATTATGACTGGAATCCTCAGTGAAAAAACCAGACGTGTCGTTAGTGACTCGCTCACCCCGGACTCCCGAGAGATTCCCAGCAACAATTGTATTGTGCAACGTCAAGTTACCGAATCCATCCGAGAAGATGCCGCCGCCGCTTGCGAAGCTACCGTCCTCAACCCCCGCAACATTGCCAGTGATGGTCGAGTTGCGAATCGTCACATCCGCGTCACTGTCGACAAAGATTCCGCCACCGCTATCAGTCGCGGTGTTATTGCTGAAAGTGCTGTTAACAAAATTCGCCTCACCAGAGTCCACGAAAATGCCGCCGCCGTCAAACGCGAAATTGTTTGCGAACGTGCTGCTGGCGACCAGCAACGAACCAAACTCGTGAATCAAACCGTTGCCTTGATTGGATTCAATAGAGACGCCGTCCAGTGAAAGGTTGCCCGTGTTAAAAATCCCTGCGATCGGCTGTTCGGGAGTTTGAACACCAATCCCCGCATCACGAACGGTCACATCACTGATGACAACGTCGATTGGGGTCGGATAAAAAGGGGCACCAATCGCGAAAACTCGGTTCGTGTTAAATCCACTGATGCTCAACTGGTCAGCCCCCGGTCCCAAAATTGCCAACGAGGAGGAAATCACCAACTCATCATTAAGGAGAATCGTCTGACCATTAAGATTGGAATTAAAAGTGATCGTGTCGTTTTGGCTGCCGTCGTTGTCCGCATCGCCGATGCCCAAGTTCCCCGCAAACGGATCGTTGGCGAAATCGATTGCCTCTCGCAGCGAAGTCTCACCGTCAAAAGCGTCAACAACATCCGTCGCCGTGGTCACCACAAGGCTTCCCGCCGCATTAACCGTTGATTCGAACGCCCCGATATCAATCGTGCCAAATCGAATGCGATCGAAACCCTCCCCTCGCTGATCGTTGACCAGCGGTTGCGCTTCGAAGCCGACCGAGAACGCCAAATCGTTGTTGCCCGTGTTGATCGCCGGGCTATCTTGCAGCAACGCGACGGTTTCAACCGAGCCACCGTTGTCAGCCAAGCGAGGAACCACTCTTCCGTTCACAATTTCGGTTTCCACGACTGCCGAAAAATCGACATTCACGAAATTGTTGCCGCCTGTTGTGAGCGACACACTGGTCGAGTCGCCAATGATACTGTTCTGAGCGTTCAGGTTGTCCGCCTCAACAAGATCCGGAGCAGCGCCTCTATCAGAATTCCCGGCGATGATGGAGTTAAAAATGTTCAGTGATAGATTGTCACCGAAGTAGGCCTGACCAATGCCGCCGCCGACTCCCCCGGCGGTATTACCGGAGATTGTGCTATTGATCACCACCGAATCTCTCGTCCCGACGCTAATACCGCCGCCCGATGCATCGGAGCCAGCCGCCGTGTTTCCAACTATCGTGCTGTTGGATACTGACACTTCGCCAGTAAGCGTACTGATTCCACCGCCACTCGCGTATTGGCCTATGGTTGTGTTCCCAGAAACGGTTGTGTCATTCACTATCGCGAAGATGTTTGCATAGATTCCGCCGCCTCGCCCACTCGATCCGAGGGTCGTATTGCCAGAGACCGTACTGCCAGTCGCGTTAGTAAAATAGGAGAAGACTCCACCGCCGCCCCCACCTGCAGTGTTTCCATCAACCGAACTGTCGGTCAGATACACAGAGCCATTCGAAAAAATCCCGCCACCCGACGAGTCAGCACCAACCGTTGTGTTTCCCGCGACAGTGCTGCCGAGCAAATACAGATTGCCAGAGGCGTAGATTCCCCCTCCCGGTGCGGCAATGCCTGCCGTCGAGTTTCCTGAAACCGTGCTGTTAGTTAAAGTCATAAAGCCGCGACTAAGAATTCCACCGCCGTCAGCTTGCGAGCCCGTCGTCGCGTTCCCAGAAACGGTACTACCTAACAAGTTAACCGTTCCTCCCCCCGAGATTCCTCCGCCAGCCGCACGCTGCCCCGTCGTCGTGTTGTCAGCAACCACGCTGTTGGTCAAACCCACGTCGCCGCTGTTGGTAAAAATTCCGCCGCCTCCCCCGTCTTCTCCAACCGTGCTGTTCGCTGAAACCGTACTGTTAACCAACGAAACGTCACCGCGGTTCGAATAGATGCCGCCGCCCGCCCCATACGTGCTAAACGAGAAACCGGCACCAATGGTAGTGTTCCCAGATACTGAGCTGTTACTCAAACTGACGGTGCCATCGTACGAGAAAATTCCACCACCACGTACACTAACATTCCCTGACACCGTACTGTTGGTCACGGTTAAGGCACCATAACGGGCATTCACTCCACCCCCGTCACCGAAGCCCCCGTTCTCAGAAACTGTACTGTTGGTGATCCTGACATCGCCGCGACTCGCATAGACTCCAGCCCCACTACCGCCCGAATTTCTGGAAACCTCGCTATCAGTCACGATCACATCGCCCTCGGTCGAGCTAATTCCACCACCAGAATTTCCAACAACGGCACTGCCGTTCGTCAACGTAACGTTTGCCTGACCTGACCGGATTCCTCCACCAGTCCCTACGGACGTGTTTCCAGAGACCGTGCTGTTGCTCAACGTCAAAGCACCTGCAAACAAATAGATTCCACCTCCTGCAGCAGGGTCAAAGCTTGAATAACCCTGCCCAAACCCAGCACTATTCCCAGACACCGTGCTATTAGTCAGCGTCACACGCCCAAAATCCACAGAGATGCCACCACCACTAGCCCGTTCGCCCGTCGTTTGATTTCCAGAGACCGTTCCGTTGGTTACGGTCACTCCGAAGCGTGAATAGATCCCACCACCATTGGCCGACTCTCCCGAAGTACTATTCCCACTGACCACACTGTTGTTCACAGTGACAGCAGGAAATTCAAATCCACCGCCATCTGTAAAGATTCCCCCACCACGGGCAAAGACGCCACTCGTGCTGTTGCCGGAAACAGTGCTTCCAAACAATGTCACACCGCTTGCGAAGATTCCCCCACCCGCGCCATCGTACGTACTGTTGCTGGAGACAACACTGTCGATAAGCGTCACACCGCCCTCGGCGACATGGATTCCACCGCCGGCATCGCCAGACGAATTTCCCGATACCACACTGCTGTTCAAACTGACGGAGCCTAATGAGGAGATCCCGCCACCTCGGCCTCCAAAGCTTGTTGTAGTGTTTCCACTCACCACCACGTTGGTCAGATCCACGCCACGGGAGGACTCCGATAGAATGCCTCCGCCCGAACCGTTACTAACGAAGACACCGCTCGCACTCCCCCCAGTGATCGCCAGTCCGGATATCGCGAGTTCACCTGAGCCCGAAGTAAAATTGAGAACTCGCGTGTTATCACTTAGCAAGAAGGCATCGGCACTCGCGGTCACGTCCGTGATGTTATCTGCGAGCGTAATATCGTCGCCGATCGCGTCCCCAGTGATCGTCACGCCGACGCTCATTGACCCATCAAGCGACAGCGATTCAGTAATTCTTAACTCGCCCGCCGTCAACCGAATCAAACTCTCATCGCCACCAGTGAAAACGCTTGCGTCAAAATTGATCATGTCTGCACCATCGAGTGCATTGGCATCAAAAATGGCTTGCCGTAAACTACCGGGCAAATCGCCTGCCGCCCTTACGGGACCATCAATGTTATTCGTCACCGTAAATGTCGCCAACATCCGGCGGTCTTCCAAAGGTTGAAACTGCAACCGAGGAACGCTCGCCGAGCGACGACGATTCGAATTTCGAGTACGACCCGTTAGCGTTGATACAAAATTGAACATGTTGTGTCTCGAGAGGTGATTTTTCGCGTCAGAGGCAGCCTTTACAACTGCCTCGAAAAAGAGTGGCGGCTATCCGCGCCGCCGAAGTGTTAAACCGCTTGCATTTATATACTAGTCGACTTCTGGGGCGAGCAATGCCAAACGGAGGTTTTGCCAACGGTTTCCGGGATTTGAACGCATGAGACTTCGTTTGACGGCAACCCGAATGCGGCAGCATTTGCAGTAAAGCCTTCAGGCATCTTCCTTCCGTACTCAGCTGGACCGGCGACAGGTCCGGGAAGTGCCCCTAGCAATGACAAATGAGAATTGACAATTAGCGAATAACAAATCCAGCCAGCCAGTCCTCAAACAAGGACCGAAAAACCGCCGCATCACAACTCATCAAGCAGGCTTCAGCATGCCTTGGCGAGCTTGCGGATGTAGTCCAACAGCGAACCAAAATGTTCAGAAGTGCTCATCGGGTTCGAGATCGTCGTCCGCAACCACGTCTCACCATTGAACGACGTCTGGACGATATAGAACTCGCCCCTTGCGATAACCGCCTTGCGGATCGCAGCGTTTGCTTCGCTCAAGTCGCCGTCGACATCGG
>CAZLYM010000263.1:0-4900 GCA_964563475.1 uncultured Pirellulaceae bacterium | reverse complement strand
CAAGGCACCTGTGAGACATTACTGTTCTCACAGGTGCCTTTTTCGTTGGGTTTTTTCCTCGTCAGTGCTTGCTCACCGGGTGGTCACCCTGCCCTGCCTGTTTTGAATGCCAGCTTGCAATCTACTCCGACATCGATGCGACACGCCAGCGGGAGTTGAACATCCAGACCATGGCGCCCATTAGCAGGCAATTTAAAGCGAGCGTGAATCCCACATAAAATCCAAAGTTTGCCATCGCCCGCCAAAAGAACGCTTTGTCTGAACCTGAATACGAAGCGGTGGTCGAGTCAAATCGAGTCCAAGCAGATTCTGCCTCAATCGGCAAATCGACGGCGGCTGCAAATGGGCTGACGATGGTCAGTTGTGACGCGATTTCCGTCCCAGGTGTGTTAGGGAAATACGTTTGGCCGAAATAGTCCGCAGCGACCGGAACCAGGTACAGCAACAGGATGATCGAGTACGTGGCGATCAGGCTGGTTGTGGTTTTCCTGAACAAGGTCGAACAGAACAGCGCCAAAGTCGCCGTCGTCAGGCAGGTGAGCGCAAAGATCAACAGATAGCAGCCCACAATCATGACGTTGGATCGTATCTCAGTGACCAACAGGGTGGCCAGCATTACAGGGAACAAAAGAAAGCCTGACAGCACGCTGGAAACTCGCAGTCCCGACAGAAGTTTGCCCCATAGGATCTCCCACCAGCCGATTGTCGTGGTCAGCAACAGCTCAAGTGTCTGGCGTTCGCGTTCACTGGTGACACTTCCCGCCGAGAAAACCGGTCCGATCAGCACGTTGAACAGAATCACGTAGCAGATGTACCATCCTGCCTTGTTGGGAACCACGAACAAAAACACGGCCATCATCGGGATCGCCAGCAGCATGCTAATCTGGATTGCCAGCCGCAGCATCAGCGTCCCCTGGCCGAAAATCTCGCTGCGCATTTCCTTGTCGTAGATTGGATTCGCGTTGTCCGGCATCAGCGTTTCGCGGAGAGGCGGAGCAAACAAGCGATCGGGAAACTGGTCTCGCTGGATCACCAAGCCAACGGCATTGGAGGCCTCCGTTTCTAGGTCGACAACTTCTTTGCCCTCACTGCCCACGTCGGGAGGATATAGCATTCTGGCACTGACCACGTAGAACAGCGGAATCGTGATTGCGGTCGCGATGCCGGGGATGACGGTAATCGCCAGTTTTAGTCGCGTTTCGCCAAAGCTGCTGAGCGACGACCAGAAAAGGACTCCGATCAGCGCCAGCGGCAAGATCAGCAAGTAGGAAACGACCAACGCCGAACTAGTTCGGGAAAAGAAGCTTCCACAAGCAACGCTGATCATCCCAAACGTGATCACACTGGCGATCAGTGCCAAGTAAGCCGCCAGAACTTCGTATAGCGACACACCTCCCAGCGGCAGGCACAGCATCACGATAGGCAATGACGCGAAAATCAAAATCGCTAGGTGAGTCAAAGCGGCCACCAGTTTGCCGATCACGATTGACTGAGGCTTGATGGGGCTAGCCAGCAGCATCTCGTAGGTCATGCGTTCTTTTTCGCCCGAGATTGCTCCAGCGGCAAAGCTGGGAGCCATCAACGACGCAAGGATGTACTGTCCTAGAAAAAACAGGTCGACCAATTGGCTGCTGGAGCCGGTCGCCGCGGTCAGATCTAAGCGGATGTTATCCTTGGGCCACGCGAGGTAAACCACGGCTGCGAGGGCGACTTGATAGATCAGCAGCAGGATGAACGCGCGGGGCATCCGCAGGTTGACCAGAAGTTCACGTTGGAGAACGGGATTTTCGAGCATTGGACGAAGTTTTCGGTTTTCGGTGTGAGGTTTGAGGTGTCAGTTCAGAGACTTGATCAGACCGGTTAGCATCTTCGAAACACCTTTGGCCTCAAAAAGTAATTCCTGAAACAAGGGGTCCTCAATCAATCCAATCTTCTTGGCGATATATAGTTGCGTTCGTAGTTCAGCCGCAGAGCCAGACGCGATCCTGAGAAAGCGAACAAAGTCCTTTCCTCCTCGTTCACTACCTTCCGCGATGTTCGAGGCGATGGAAACAGAGCAGCGTTCCATCTGGTTTTTCAGACCATAGTCTTTCCACTCTTTCGTCAGCTCGTAGACCGATACGGCCAGTTTACAGGCACGCTTCCATACTTCCAAATCTTCGAAAGACCGGTAAACCACGTCCGCTCCACCGAAAACCGAAAACCTCACACCGAAAACCTGTCTAATACTCTCTCGGATTTATCCTCGCTTGAACTCGGCCCGGCAATCCCTGGATCCGCAGGAAGCCTTCGGCGTCGTCTTGGTTGTAAGAACCGCCGCCCTCCATCGTGGCGATCGCTTCGTCATACAAGCTGTTCGGGCTGGAGCGTTTGGAGACGATGATGTTGCCCTTGTAAAGCTCCAGTTCGACGCTGCCGGTTACGGTCTTTTGAGCTTCTTTGTTGAACGCCAGCAGCGAGTCGAACTTTGGACAGAACCAGAACCCGTAGTAGACCATCTCAGCCACTTCGGGAGCCAGTCGATCGCGCAAATGCATCAGGTCGCGATCCATGGTCAACTGTTCGATGTAGCGATGCGCGTCGTACAGAACGGTCATGCCGGGGGCTTCATAGACGCCGCGGCTTTTCATGCCGACGAACCGGTTTTCGATCATGTCGATGCGACCGACTCCGTTCCGGCCTCCGATTTCGTTAAGTGTTTGGACAACGCCCAAGGCTGACAGCTTCTTATCATTGACGGCGACCGGGACTCCCGCTTCGAAATCGATCGTGACCGTTTCTGATTTGTCCGGAGCCTCTTGCGGTGAGACTCCCATGCCGAAGTCGACCAGTGCGACACCGTTGACGTCTAGCTCCTCCAGCTTGCCGGCTTCGTAACTAATGTGCAGACAGTTTTCGTCACTACTGTACGGCTTGGATTTGGATGCTTTGACTGGAATGTTCCGATCGTCGCAATACTTGATCAGTTCAGTACGTCCAGGGAAGGCCTCACGAAATTTTGGAATCCGCCACGGGGCGATCATTTCGATGTTGGCTTCCAATGCTTCGGCGGCCAACTGAAAGCGGCACTGGTCGTTACCTTTTCCGGTGGCTCCATGAGCATACGCAGTCGCGCCGACTTCTTTGGCGACCTGCAACATGACTTTTGAAATCAATGGACGTGCGATCGAAGTGCCCAGCAAGTAAGGGCCTTCGTACTTGGCCTGCCACTGGAGAACCGGAAACGCGTAGTCACGACAGAGTTCCTCTTGCACGTCGACAATCCGAGCTGACGCTGCGCCGGCATTGTTTGCTTTGTCGAGCACTTCTTGACGATCTTCGCCCGGTTGCCCAAGGTCCACATAAACGGCGTGAACATCGTAGCCTTCATCCATTAACCAGCCTAAAATTACGGACGTATCAAGGCCACCAGAATATGCTAGTACGCAGCTTTTCTTCATTTCGCTAAATCTCGTCAATAAGTTGTTTGAGGCATGGCACGGCGGTGCGGCCCGGTTGTTTTGTCGCCCGCATTGTAGATGAAGTGCCGTCGGTTTAACATCGGTTCGCGAGTGGAAGGTGTCAGTTGACACCGGAGAAAATTGGCTCAAAGTAACCATGTATCTGACGAACGAGGACCCGTATGGTCAACAAACATCAATTTCAAATGCTGGCCAAAGCGTTTCGAGCCGGTAAGATCAGTCTGTCGGAGTTTACCGATCAAGCGTTCAATCCGCCCGCTGGAGAAGAAGCAAAAACACCCAAGGCGGCGGATGCTCAGGCGCAGTCGAGCGCCAATGAGGGCTCGGCGTCGGATGGCAAGGTCGCTCAATAGCGCGATTGGGCTATTGCTGCCGTGAGTCGACCGTTTGTTGCCGCTGTGTTGATGATGACGTTACACCGTCTTGTTTTTACGGAGCGAATCAATGAGTCCCAACGTCACGCTACCCACTCGAGATAAAGAGTCTCATAAAGGCGACTTCGGCCGAGTCCTCATGATTGGGGGCTCACGCGGGATGTCGGGAGCGATCGCGATGTCCGGAATCGCCGCGCTCCGATCTGGTTCCGGGTTGCTCAAGGTTGCGACTCCCGATTCGATTCAAGATTCGGTGGCTGGGTTTTCGCCTTGCTTGATGACTGTCGGCATTGAATCGAAGAAGGGGCATTTCAGTTCAGGGGCCATCGATCAATTGCTCGAAGAAGCCGAGTGGGCGGACGTGGTTGCAATCGGACCGGGCATGGGACGTTTCAAATCGCAGCAGAAGGTTGTTGAAACACTTTACAGTGAACTTCCTCAGCCATTGATTGTGGACGCCGACGCGTTGAACTTGCTGGCCGATAGCGATGCGGCGCTGACCGAACATAAAGGATTGCGAGTCCTGACGCCTCATCCGGGTGAGTTCCAGCGGTTACAGGAATGCAAAACTACCGACCGCGAAACGATGGCCGAGATGGCGGTCGAGATGGCGTTCGAGGCTCAGTTGACGGTTGTTTTGAAGGGGCACCAAACGCTGGTGACCGATGGCAATGAGCAGTTCGTCAATCGCACGGGCAATCCTGGCATGGCGACGGCGGGATCGGGAGACGTTTTGACAGGCGTCATCGCGTCTCTGGTCGGTCAAGGACTGGATCCGTTCGAGGCCAGTCGTCTTGGAGTCCACTTGCACGGACTTGCTGGTGACATTGCTGCCGAAACCGTCGGGCAAACGTCGTTGATTGCCACAGATCTGATCGAGTCACTGCCCAATGCGTTCGAGCGGTATCAGGTATAACAATCGTCTGCCAACACAAGTTCGAACCGCAAGCGAGCGAATCCGTTGGTGACGGTGCCTTAATGCGGTTACTTAAAGTTAGATTTTGAGCCGTAGCGACTCATAGCAGACTCATTGGTTTGTGGTGGATTGGGAAGTTGCTTCCATTG
>CAZLYM010000262.1:0-4934 GCA_964563475.1 uncultured Pirellulaceae bacterium | reverse complement strand
CGAAATTGGAATTGAACCGCGAAGTCGGAAAATTGCTCTTTCGTAAAAACCGTACCGCCTTTTTTAGGCTTGCACCGCAACACACCATCATGGACTTCGTAGTTTTCAATCTTGCCGGCCCAGCCTTCAAAATCGTTTCCGTTAAAAACCGATTCGAAATTCTCTCCCGCATGAGCCGCCAGAATCTCATTGCATTCTTCCGGCTCAATCTGGCGGATGAAAATGTTCCGCCAACGAATCTCACCGCCGTGCGTCTGCAACTGGATGGGCCCCGTTGCCGCCAAGGGAATTTTTCGGTCCCAAAAGTTTTCCATGACTGCGTGATCGACAACCAGTTGTTTGTTTAACCAAACACTCGTTCGCGAGCCGATTTGCTGAATGCGAAGCTTGTTCCACTGACCGAATGGTTTATCAGCACTGACGATTGGGTCTTTGCCCGGTTGCCCCTTGCTGTTGTTCCAAAGTCCTCCCGATCCGAGTTTGGCACCCAAGTGCCATTTCCCACCAGCCTCGGTCGTATCCCAGATTTGGACTTGAGGCGTCGCTTTGAGATAGACGCCACTGTCAGCACCGGCCACAGTTTTGTAGTCGACCATCAGTTCGAAGTCGCGATACTCGGAAAGCGTTGTCAGATAGGGCCCCTTGCCGTCGTTGACCAGTTCACCATTTTCAACACGCCAAAATTCGGCGGCGGCTTCCAATCCTTTTGTCATCAAAGCCGATTGTTCTTCATTGGACAACGCACGAAACTTTCGTGGATCTTGAGTCTTCAAGGCGGTCCAACCCTCTAGGTCGGATCCGTTGAAAAGGGAGGTGAAGCGATCCGGCACCTGATTGGTTTGGCCAAAGCTGATTTTGCAGATGAAAAGAGAAAGTACGATCAACAGATAGGAAACCAGCAAGCGATCGATTCTAAAATTCGGGATTCTAAAACTCGGACAAGCGTTGTGCGGGCACTTAGGCATGTTTAAAAACACATTTCACCTTCGAGAATTTTCAGCATTGCATGCACGGCGCGCGAAAGTCCCTCGCAAAAAGAACGTTGGAGTACGCGAGGGCTTTGCCGTGAGAAAGTATTCTAACGTTTAGCCGAGAAAATGGCTACAAAGGTGGAGCCACGTCGCTGTTTCAGATCGGGCGTTACAGGTCATCTTTTTGCCCTGAATTACCAGAAACAAATTGATGACCCGACCCGGTTACAAGGAAGCACTCAGTGGCTTCGCCACTTTGCTTTCAGCATGCTGCGGCTTCCTAAGGAGCAGCGGGAGTGATGCTTTGGCCGAGGTTATTGACCAATAGGAACGCATCCCCCAGTACATCTACGGTTTGGTCGGCATTCAGATCGCCCGACGCCCAACCGGTAGCATTGGTTCCAAGGTTATTAATTAAAATGAACGCATCCATTAAAACATCTACTTGTCCGTCAAGGTTGATGTCTCCAATCAACGTTCCTGATTGAACGCCATTGATTTGCACCAGTGTCATGACGTGAAGATCGTGATCGGCAAGCGTCACGACATTATCGCCATTGAGATCCAGTTGAGCGAGATCATCCATAGCTGGCATCCCAAGATTGCCAGAATAGAAATCGATGTCGTCAGCGTCGACATCGTCATCCATGTCAAAATCCCCTGCTAGACCAGGAGCGTCGTCGGTAATCCGAATGGTCATGCTCTGCAAGCCAACACCAGCACTACTATTATTATTATTATTATCGCCTGATTGAACAATGCCCGGTTGAAGCAGCAAATTTGTATTTGCGGGTAGCTCCAGTCCACCATTCGGGAAGGTGAAAACGTCGTCGTCGTCTACTTGGTCTGATGTAATGTCAACTTGAGTGCCTACCGTGAATAGGTCACTGCCGAACAGGCTGTTAAAGTCAACTGACTCGATGACGATGCTTCTGTTAAACGAAATCACAATTGTCTCTTGCTGGCCAGAATCAAATTGATTTGAGTTGCCGCCGTTGGATGATATGCCTAGAGAGCCAGCGTTACTAAAGAGCGTGGGAGTGGGCGTCTCACTGATGCTTGTCCCTGATTGAACCGTGAGTGTCAGCCCGAATTCCGCGGCTTCGGGCACGTCAATGGCGGCGGAAGGTAAGCTTGGCAAAGTTATACCGTTCAGGAGCTCCCCCGTAGTTCCGCTGGCTCCTGCGGAGTTTGTGAAATCAATTACAACCTCTTGAGCGTAGCCGAAGCTCGAGATCACTAAAGAGAGTGCAATGGCACTCGACCAAATCAAATTACTTCGCATGTTGTGCTCCTTTGGATTTCAAATAATTTCTCTCGATGTCGTGACCAACCATGGATTGAGTCGAATCACAGAAAAGGCACCAGTTTCATCCATGATACCATAAAACAGTCAGGGCATCCTAGTCATTTAACTTGCTAAAGGCGTATTATAGCTGCTTATCGGCCTGCGGGCTTGGGAAAGGCTGAGTGCATATTCATTGCTTCGCTGCTAAGTTCCTTGGTGACCGTTTGTAATTTTTGGCTATTTAGCATCCGTTATTGACGGAATGAGTTGACTCAATCGGATATCTTCGTCTCTTTCGCAATTGCGAAAATTTGTCTCGCTTCGAAAGCTGAATCTGATCGAGTCTATTTAAGCCAGTGACGCAAATGCAGTTGAGATTGGCAAGTTACCGAACGAGGATGCTGGGCAGAAAGACAATTGATTCCACGCGCTGGCGAGTGTCGTGCCCCCGGCAGGCCGAGAACCAATTTGGACTATCACTGTTTGGCCCTCGGACGCACTAGAGTGGACGCTGATCTATGCAACTGACACCAATCGATTGGGCCATCATCATTGGCTATTTTCTGGTCACACTTGGGATCGGAGCCTTCTTCACGCGCCGCGCCGGCAAAAACCTCGCTGAGTTCTTTGTTTCCGGTCGGTCGCTTCCATGGTGGATCGCCGGAACGTCCATGGTCGCGACGACTTTTGCAGCTGACACGCCGCTTGCCGTTACTGGATTAATTGCTAAGTACGGTTTGGCCGGCAACTGGTTCTGGTGGGCGTTTGCCATTGGGGGAATGTTCACTGTCTTCGTTTACGCGCGTCTTTGGCGTCGTGCCGAAGTGATGACCGACGTTGAATTGATACAGATTCGCTACGACGGTAAAGCTGCCAGCGCGCTACGATACATGCGTGCGTGCTATGTTGCCCTGATCGTCAACCCAATCATTATCGGCTGGGTGATTGGTGCCATGATCGATGTGATGAAATATACGGTCTTTGCTGATGCGCCGGCCAACACTGAAACAACGTATTGGTCGCAAGCAAATCTTGCCTGGGCTGCTGTGATCGGGATGATGGTCGTCGTTGGAATTTATTCGACTTTGTCGGGCATGTGGGGCGTTGCGATTGCCGACATGTTGCAGTTCGTCATCGCCATGGCGGGCTGTATTTGGCTGGCTGTTGTTGCTGTGGATCACGTCGGCGGAATCGAGAAGCTCCAGCAAAATGTGGAAGCCAACTTTGGAGATCGGAACGCGTTTGACTTTTTTCCGTCCGTCGCTACCAGTGCCAAACAGGATGGCTCGCAATACACTGATGATCTGAAAGGTACTCCAGAAGAAATTCTCGCCGCTGCGAAGGCCAGTAAAGACAAATTCTTGGCCGATCAGCAGGATGTGCTCTCTCCGGTCATGCCAAAAGCGATGAACAAAGCCGTTGCCAATCTGGAAATGGCAAAGCAGAAGTTGGCCAACGATAATTCAGAGAAGAACCAAGAGGCGTTTGACGAGTCTTTAGGACAAATGAAGTCGTCGTTTTCGCGAGCGATGCCAGGCCCTTGGATGATGGTGCATGTTTTTCTGATCATGTTAACGATGCAATGGTGGGCCACGTGGTATCCAGGGGCGGAACCCGGCGGGGGCGGATATGTCGTGCAGCGAATGGCATCCTGCAAAGACGAACGGCATGCCATCCTTGCGACCCTTTGGTATCAGATTGCTCATTATTGCGTGCGGCCATGGCCTTGGATCATTATTGCCTTTGCTGCGTTAGCCATTTTTCCTGACCTGAGAACGGATTACATCGCCAACAGCAATTCAGATCCGGGCGTTGGTTTTCCGATGGTTATGCAAAAACTCTGCACACCCGGATTGGCCGGCATGATGTTGGTCGCGTTCTTTGCGGCATTCATGTCAACGATGAGCACCCAAATGAACTGGGGTGCGTCCTACCTAGTCCGAGATTTTGTGCAACCATTGTTCATGGCCGATGCCGACGACCAGAAGCTGACTTTCGCCTCGCGAGTTGTTTCGCTTGGCATCTTGGTTGTCGGTTTAGGGTTCGGTATTGCCATGAAAGTCGCTGGCTTCTCCGTCGATGACGCTTGGAAAATGCTTGCCGCGTTGGGAGCCGGTACGGGACTGGTCTTTATGCTTCGCTGGTTCTGGTGGCGGATCAATGCGTACAGCGAGATCGTTGCGATGCTCGCTTCGCTCGCTTACTTCATGGCACTCAACAACAATGTGGTGTCAGCTAGGTTCTTTGGCGAGCGAGAATTATTGGCGGAGGAAAAAATGGTCATCGTTGCATTTTTGACGATTGCGACTTGGCTATTGGTCACGTTTGTGACTCCGCCTGAACCTCGCGAGACCTTGCGGGCGTTTTTCAGGAAAGTCCGACCAGGCGGACCCGGCTGGAAGCCGATCGCGGCGGAAGAACTAAAAGTTGTGCAAGACAAAGACCTTGGCATCAGCATTCTTGGCGCGTTTTTCGCGTCGGGCATCGTGTACTTGACCTTACCCGGCATCGGCTACCTTATTTTTGGACACACGACCGCGGCGATTGGCTGCATTGTCGGCGCCTTCCTATGCGCGGGGGCCGTCAGTGTGATTCTTAGGAAATTGTACTAGGCTATGTCTCAGAACACATTCCCAACTGGCTAAGCGTCGGAGGTAGTTTTGGTGAAGCCGCAC
>CAZLYM010000261.1:0-4942 GCA_964563475.1 uncultured Pirellulaceae bacterium | reverse complement strand
ACGATCGATCCTTACTTGGTGATCGTGAACGAAGCGGAGTAAGGGCAGGGTAGTTCAGCAGTTGCACACTTTTCTATTCCGAAGGAATTACAGCTAGTAGCCGGAGGTCGAGCGTAGCGAACACCTCCGGAACCTTGTGTTTAACATGATTTGATCCTGAAGGGATCACAGCAGGCGATTGCTGCGATCCCTTCAGGATCAAATTTGTAATCGACTCAGTTCGGTGATGGCGCTTCGCTTATCACCGGCTATTAGCTTGAATCCCTCTGGGATAGGTTCGAACTCGTGTAACTTCAAAAAGCGCAAGCGATTGGATGCGCGTTTGGTGGTAAGCTCGCGTGTGCATCATGAACGCATTTTGTTTGCCAGACAGCGCCTACTTTTTCGCGACCAAGCGATAGATTCGGTAGACACCAAATACCGACCAGAATGCCGCTGCACACCAATAGAACGAATAGCCACTGTGAAAGGGAATTAGTCCCTCCAGAACGACATCCAGCGGCAGCGCCAAGTAAAAAAGAAACTCATACCGATTGGCGAACAAGCGATAAAATCGCACGCACAAATAGCTCATCGCAGCGGCGATCACCAAACCAATGGCTAGGCTAATGGGAAATTTGGTCACCAAGCACAGATGAAAGAACCCCACATACAACAGGAACAGGATCAGGTTGAACCCAAGCCAGCCAAGAGCTGACTGAAATGATTGAGGATCCGGTTGCTCCGTATCATTGGTTCCTTCATCCGTTCCATCGTTCGCCCCTAGAGCCACCTCGGGAGGAGCATCGGTCTCGCTGTCAGCGGACTGATTTGAGGCATGGTTAGCGGCATGATCAGCGCGAATGTTGTTCATGGTTTTCGATCTTCGGACAGGTTCCAAGCTGGTAACGCTCTATTGTTACCAGCGAAGCATGAAAGTCGATCTAAATAGTCAGAACATCTTCTCTCACGCGTCGGTATCGCGAACCAGCTTACGCTCGCGTGCGTGATCAGCATACGCTCGCGGCTAGGTTATTTTCGTACCTCATTGGCGGCTCGCCCGACCAGCCCGCCGGCTAGACGGCCAACCACTCCCCCATAAGGCAAAAACGAACCGAGCTGTCCGCCCCACGATGCGCCATAGTTCGGGTAAAGAACGTTCTCGGCCGATTCCAACTGATCGGGATGCTGGTTAGCGTACCAATCGATCGCCAGCATGGTCGCGGTCGTATCATGTTTCAGACCGACACCAGGAATCTCCTTGAGCGCCGCATAGGCTCCGGGATTGGTTCGCGATTGAATGTCTTGAGCGTAGGCGGCAGTCGAAACGGCCAACGGAGCCACATCGGAATACAGATTCAGCGTTTCCGAATATGGGTTGTACCAATCCCCGCCCGTGATTCGACCGGGCAACAGCGTGTACTTTAGCAGATTGTAGTTCCCCGCAGTGAGCTTCCACACGGGACGAATATTCTTATTGGCGACCATCCTTTTCCACTCGCCCACCGGGTCGTACTGGTTGGATCGTACCAGCACCGAATCCAGCTGATGGTCCTGCAAATATTGCGACACCTGCCGCTCGGTTTCAGAGGAGATCGAGTGATTGTCAACGCGAGGATCTCCCAATGCGATTCGGTTGGGGATGCCGAACACTTTGCCCAGTCCATCAATGACAGGTCTCGGTTTACCTCGCACGATGTTGACATGACGCACCGAGCGATTTTGTCTCAGCCCGAGATCCGGTCGTTGCTCGAACGCGTTGAACGTCGAGCAGCCGCTGAACGCACATGCAATCAGTGCGATCGTCGCGAGCGCTGTTTTTGAGTGAGCCAACCTGTTCATGATCTAAATCCGACGTGGGTGCTATGGGAGCCGATGCTCATTCAGCTTTTATCGGTTTTCAGCGTTCACACCAAGACAATATCCTGCGAGTGGTTCAATACATTACCAAAGCGTTGACAAAAACACCCATTTTGCCAGCACTTTGCTGTCACGCGTTCGGCTTTTCGCCAATCGAGCAGGCCAAACGGTTTAGCGGGAGACTTGCGGGTCGAGTCGCCTTTGAAGAACCAAAGGTAGGGTTCCATCTTCTAGGGGAACCGGGAGTGTTGTGTAAAAACAAACGCAGTTACGGCCATCAGCCTTGGCTTCATAGAGCATGGAGTCAGCTCGTTTGAATGAATCAGCCGTCGGGACAGAGTTGTTCGCGCAGGCGACACCAATGCTGATTGACATCGCGACTTGCTGATTGAAGACGGGGCAAAACTTAATGTGTTCAACCGCGACCCGAATTGCTTCTGCCAAAGCAACCGCTTCGGAACCATCGTCATTCGCCAAGAAAATCGCGAACTCTTCGCCTCCAACTCGACCAGCGAGAATCGTCGGGCCGACGACGTCGATCATCGTACGAGCAATCAACTTCAACGCTTGATCGCCCGCTTGGTGTCCCCACGTATCATTGACCTGTTTGAAGTGATCGACATCCAAAAGAATGACCGAAGAAGTTCCATCGAGATCTTGTTCTTTTTGACTCTCCAATTCTGTCAGGAACGATTCTCGATTCAGCAAACCGGTCATCATGTCCAATCGAGCACGTGTTTTCAGCTCACAATGAACGTCTTGAAGTTGCGTGTGCAGTTCCTCTTCTCGCTTGAGAGCTGCCTTGTACTTCTCCGTTTGTTTCATGCAGTAGTATGAAACCGGACTCCCGATCGAATAGCAGCCGATGACGCCGTTAACAAACATCGTGACTTGAAACGTATCCCCAAACAGCGGTACGGAAATCAGGATCATGACGACCGTCGCAACCAACGCTCCCGTTCCGACTAGAAACGACTTAAAAAGTATGCTCATCGGATTCGGGCAATCAGGGAAAACAAAAATCGTGTGTGCTTAGGACGATGTTTGAAACGCGGCCAGCCGCACTCATTACTTTGATCGTCTTAAGAGCCCGACAGCTGAAGGCGTTCTAACGTCCCGATGCATTTCGTGGGCTATTTCCTGTGCAATGTTTATCTAAAACGAATATTTTAACTCTTGGGCTATGAGCCGCAGGGCTAGCGCCTAATGGCAGTTACATTAGGCATGATTCAATTGAATAGTTTAACGACAAGCCGGAAGGCGACCGTGTTTCCCCACTTAAGGATTTGCGGATTAACAAGTTACTCAATGGACATGCTTTGTCGTCGGTGTTCCAGGAGCGATTTGGAGCTGGATCTGGCAATTTATTGTTGGGCAAATCCTAGCGTCAATCGCCGACGCCTGCCGGCTAATCGTTAAACCGGACAGACAGTCGATCTTGCTGGGGTCGGTTGCGACGACAAGGGTACCGCTCCTATTTGTCATCCACTTTGGCTGCGCCAAGCAACTTCAGGCTCAACGAACCTCCCGCGACAAGCATCTCATCGAGCGCACTGGTGACGTCCTGACTGCTCAGTTCACCATCGCCGGATCGCTCAAGGTGGAACTGAACCGAGCGTCTCATCAGCTCTTTAATGAATGCCGGACTTACACCTTCGGTCCGGCGAACGATTTCAGCGACGACCGAATCGGCTAATGTCACGCCTTGCGCGTAAAGGCGAACGATCTTGCCGCGACCGATGTCATCAGGAAGCGGGTACTCAATTGCCTGATCGACTCGCCCCGGTCGCGACGCCAAGGCAGCTTCGAGCGTTTCCGGCCGATTGGTTGTCAGAATGAATAGGATTTCACAATCTGGCTTGAGACCATCCATTTCGTTTAGCAGCTTGTTCAACATTGCTTCTTCGCATGGGCTGTTCATGTTGGCTCGATCTCTGGCGATCAAATCAACGTCTTCCAATACGACGATACTTGGTTGGAGTAGCCTCGCGAGCGTCATGTATTCGCCCAGCAATCCAACTTGTTCGGCTGAGACCAAGAGCGTGGTGTGGTCGGCAAGCGCCTGCGACAGGTAGTGAATCGTGTGCGTCTTGCCAGTTCCCGGTGGCCCATAAAACAGGATGCCTTTCCGAGTCGATTGTTTGAAATCGGCAAGCTGTTTTCGCTGCTGCACAAATTGAATAACGTTCCTTTCCAGCAGCTGAAGCGTTTTCTCGGGAAGGATGACCTGATCTCGATCGACTTGCCTAAGTCGGTGAACAGTAATGCCGGAAGACTCTCCCGTGTAGGAGTGTTTTGCTTGCTCTAGAGAAAGCACTTTGCCTCGATAAGAGTCAGCCTTCAGAATGGCATCTTCCAAATGTTTGTAGAACGCTTGAGCGATCTGCGTTCCCTCGGGCACGTTTGGAGTTCCAACTTGAAACTGGATACCCGTGACCTGGCCAAATTGACCGGCTGGCGTTAGCAAGACCACGAACCGAATGCCATTCTTTTCCAATAGCCAAAGTCCAACCTTCAAGACTCGAACGGGCAGGTCATCGCCGACATCGATTTCTTCGTACTCAGGTGGAACAGAAAGGGTGGGGTAATGAGAACTTCCCACTAGGCAATCGGTCAGAGAGACGGCCTCATGGGAAAACTCTTTTCGTACGCCACAGAAGTGGAGTACTTTCGTTTCTTCGGAGAACAATTGGTCAATTGCTTTCTGAAGGTCGGCTCTGACGCGAAATGGGAATTTGCGTTCGGAGATAGTAACGTTGTCGATCGCCACTGGTTTGAAGTGGGAAGTCACCAAAGTCACCACCTTGGTTTTGCTGCCGCCGAGACCGATGCCGAACCTGCCGAATCGCGCGAAGTAGTAAGTGAGGCCTGCGCCGATCAGCAGGCCGAGAAACAACCATCCGAAATAAACCATGTTTTCTGCCTCGCGTTGCTGGGGTCGAGAATCAGGATCGATATGATTCTAGACGCGATTGCCGCCGATTTGGTTCGGGTAGAACAGTCACTCGGCTCAACAAGCCGCCGATATCGAGCCTGCTGGGCTAAGAGTCGATTCAGAAACCGTGGTTACAATCCTAACCCGAAGTGTGAGAGAGGGAATTGC
>CAZLYM010000260.1:0-5031 GCA_964563475.1 uncultured Pirellulaceae bacterium | reverse complement strand
CTAATCGAATAAAAACAATCACGCCCGTCACTCTGTGACGGGCGTTTTTTGTTGCAATTCAGCTCCAACCGTTGCACAGAAAATCACGCGATCGGAAGTCGATCCCCACCGCAAGCCCTAGGACGTATGATACTCCGCAGAATCTGCCAACTGCACGAGATTTTTCAACGGACTGCCGCAAATCATGCAGACGCTATTTTTGCCCATTCACCTCAAAAAGCAAAGAGAATGATTGAAACAACCTAAACCATTGTCTATTGTGGCTTGCTTAACCCTCTCTACCTATCCAACCATTCCAACAAGAGAACTGCAAATGCCCCTTCGACGCCGCGAAAACGAATCTCACCTGACCTACAAAGCTTTGGAAAATCGACAGATGCTGGCGACTGTCGTCGTCGACACCCCTGTTGATGTGGTCGACGCGAATGATGGTCTTACGTCGTTGCGTGAAGCAGTCGAGCTAGTAAATACTGGGCTAATTACGGGCGATGCTGTAGAGGTCATTACATTCGACAGCTCCATTGCTGATCAACCCATTTTGCTCGAAAGCGGATTGCCAAGGGTTTTTCGAACTACAGTTACGTTCGATGGCGACCTTGACGATGACTCAGTTGCAGACATTACCATTCAAGGTGTCGACGACATCTCTACTACGTCGTTTTTGAGAGGTAACCTTCTTTTTATAGTCGAATCTGATGTTACATTCGATGGTCTTACTTTTTCAGGGTTTTCGAATACAGAAGAAGGAGGGCTCGGCCGGTTAATCGGCGCTTCAACCTCAACTGTTTCTATTGTGAACAGTAATTTTGACGGAAACAATTTAGACTCTGAGACCGGAATTACTCAATTTTTGGACTCCGATGCTTTCATCGACAACTCTTCCTTTACCAATAATTTCGGTGGTAATACCGTGGTCGAAATCCGAGGCATTTCTGGCGTTCCGACATCACTTAATATCCTGAACAGTACCTTTGAAAACAACGTTGGTGTGTTTTCTCTTAGTACCCCAGGGACTGTCGCAGGGGCTATCACCGCCCGTAGCGCGAACCTATTAGTCGAGAACTCTTCTTTCATCAATAACTCAAGTGAGCAAAACGGCGGCGCCATCGTTGTCACGGACGTTGTCGCGGATAGTGATAGTAATTTCTCGCTAACAGTTTCGAACAGCGTTTTTACGGGAAATTCAGCTGGACGTTCAGGCGGCGCCATTCACTCCGTCAGTGTACCAGTGCAAATATCCAACAGCTTAATTGCAGATAATTCTGCAGTGGGGAATGGAGGGGGTATTGAAGTTTTGGTTGCGGCGTTTGACGTTTTCAACAGCACAATTTCGGGCAATATTGCTGATGCCTTCGGTGGAGGAGTTTTCGGCACGGGAAACTTTGTTAACACAACCATTTCGGGCAACATTGCTAACGGTGGCGCAGGTGGAGGAGTTGAGGGCGGTGGAAGCTTCGTCAACACAACGGTTACGGGTAACTCTGCTCCTATATTCGGTGGAGGGATTTCGAGCGGCACTAACGAGGATTTTTCTTTAGAGAACTCAATCGTGTTGGGGAATTTTTCTAATGGTCGCCCCGACGACATTCACGAATTCGGACAAACCGTAAGTGTTGAAGGGGTCAATATTATAGGGCTACGTAGTTCACCTTTCTTAAGCACCCTCCCTGGAGTCATTATTGCGGATCCAACCGAAGTTTTTGCTGAAACCGAAGGTATCCCTGAAATCAGTGTCTTGCTCGCTGGCGTTCTTGCAGACAATGGTGGCCCATTTCAAACTGTCGCTTTATTGGCTGATCTGAATAATCCAGCCCTCGACGTGGGTGCTTTGCCAGATGGTGTTGTCACTGACGCAACGGGTAACCCGCGTAGTTTTGATCAAGAGGGTGTCGACAATGGTGGAACCGTTGACGCGGGTGCATTTGAATTGCAAACCCAAGTAGATTTTCCTCCAGTATTCGAAGATGAAACGATTACTGTCGATGTTGCGGAAAACACTTTGTTCGTTGCTGACCTGACCGCCACCGATGACACCGATTCCGAAGGCGACGGCATTACGTTCGCTATTGCGGGCGGTCCTGATGCGGACGCATTTTCGATCGACGCCGACACGGGTGAACTTCGATTCGTTAATGCTCCTGATTTCGAGACACCCGGCTCGTCAGAATCTTCTAATACGTTCACTGTTGAAGTGTCAGCAACCAATTCGAATGGCCTGAGCGATTCACAGACCGTGGTCGTCAATGTGACCGATGAAGCTACCGTTTTGGCGCTGGCGCTCGCTCAAACTTCGATCGTTGAAAGTGACGGTTCGGTGACTGCCACCTTGACTCGCAGCGGAGATACTTCAGGAGCACTGAACGTATCGTTGACCTCCAGCGATGACACCTTGGCAACGGTGCCTGCAACCGTAACGTTTGCCGATGGGCAGACGGAGGCGACCTTTGCGGTCACGGCCGTCAATGATGATCTTGTGGAGGATGATCAACTGGTAACGATCACTGCGACATCCGGTGCAGTTTCGACATCCGCGGAACTGACAATCCTTGATGATGATGTTAATCCTCCCGTATTCGAAAATGACATACTTGCCTTCGAAGTGCCCGAAGGCACTCTGTTAGTAGCCGATTTGACTGTCAGTGATGACAACGATTCGGAAGGTGATGGAATCACGTTTGCCATTACGGGAGGTGCGGATGCGGACGCGTTCTCGATCAATGCCGACACGGGTGTGCTGCAATTTATCAACGCACAAGATTTTGACACCCCCAACTCACTGGACGGCACTAATACGTTTGCGGTCGAGGTGACAGCAACCAATTCGGCCGGTCTGACGGCCACACAAACTGTGCTCGCCAATGTGACTGATATCGCAACAAGCCTGTCGCTAACGCTTGATCAAACTTCGATCAATGAAAACGCTGGTTCAGCGACCGCGACATTGACTCGTAGTGGAGACACATTTGGTGCACTGACGATATCGTTGACATCCAGCGATGAAACAGCGGCAACCGTGCCTGCAACCGTAACGTTTGCCGACGGCCAGACGGACGTGACCTTTGCAATCGTAGCAGTCAATGATGATGTTGTGGACGGTGATCAAGCAGTAACAATTACCGCAGCGGTCGGCACTGCTACGGCAACCGCCGACCTGACAGTCCTCAATGATGACGTCAATCCTCCCGTATTCGAAAACGACACGGTCGCCTTCGACGTCCCGGAAGGCACTCTGCTCGTAGCCGACTTGACTATCGCCGATGACAACGATTCGGAAGGTGATGGAATCACGTTTGCGATTACGGGAGGTGCGGATGCGGACGCGTTCTCGATCAATGCCGACACGGGTGTACTGCAATTTATCGACGCACAAGATTTTGATGCCCCCAACTCACTGGAAGGCACTAATACGTTTGCGATCGAGGTGACAGCGACCAATTCAGCTGGTCTGACGGACACACAGGAGGTGCTCGTCAGTGTGACCGATGTCGCAACCGCCCTGTCGCTAACACTTGATCAAACTTCGATCATCGAGAACGGTGGCTCTGCGACCGCAACATTGACTCGCAGTGGAGACACATTTGGTGCACTGACGATATCGTTGACATCCAGCGATGAAACAGCGGCAACCGTGCCTGCAACCGTAACGTTTGCCGACGGCCAGACGGACGTGACCTTTGCAATCGCAGCAGTCAATGATGATGCTGTGAGCGGCGACCAACTGGTAACAATCACGGCAGCAGCCGGCGCTGCTACGGCAACCGCCGACCTGACAATCCTTGAAGATGATATTACTGACTCAACTGACCCGCTTGTGCTTGGAACAGACGGAGATGACACACTGACCGGCGGTGATGGCGATGATGTTCTGGTCGGCGGCACTGGCAGTGACGTCCTGATTGGTTCAGCTGGCGACGATGTTTTCTTCACCGATCAAATTGACGGAGACATCGATCGCAATGACCAAGATGTCATTGTTCTTGGAAACCTCGATAACAACGCAACCGGCAACGATGTGATCCGGGACTTTGATGTCGACGGCGGAGGCGAAAACAATTTCGACACACTTGAGTTTACCTTCCTAGACAACGTGTTTTCATTATCCACTGGCGAGGACATTCTAGACTTCATCGACTTTATCGAATCCGATGGCGACAGAGGCACCGACGCAATCCAAGATGGCTCGGACTTGATCTTCGTGTTTGGCCGAGACAGCGATAATCCAGACATCATTACTCAATCTATTCGCCTTGAAGATGTCATTGGCAGCCGAAGTTTGAGAAACAGTGATATTGCGAATAGTCCAACGGATCAATTGGGAGGCTTCGAAACCGATGTGTTTTCAGCCAATGGCCAAATTCTCGTCGACAATGGCTCTGACGGCACACTCGCTGGCAGTGATAGCGACGACGTCTTGATTGGTGGTACGGGCAGCGACGTGCTCATTGGCGGTGCCGGCAATGACATCCTGACTGGCGATCAAACCGACGGTGATAATGACCGCTTCGATCAAGACCTGTTCGTATTTGGGAATATTGACCAACAGGATATCGGGAATGATGTTATCACCGATTTCGACACCAACAATTTTAATGGTGGTGAGCGAAACTTCGACACCGCCACTCTCACCTTTGGTGGAAGAGATTTCTCATTATCTACCGGAGCGGACTTTATCAGCTTGATACAATTCCTTCAGAATGATGGGAACAGTGACACCGATGCGATTCGAGACGGTGACGACATCCTGTTTGTGTTCAGTCGTGATGACAACGGAGCGGTAACAGAGTCCATTCGTTTCAGAGATATCGTTGGTGGCGACGGATTGACGGTTAATCGGTTGAATGACAACAACATTGGTGAAATCACCAACGAGACCGTTTAGTCATCTAGTTCGAATTGATTTTTGGGTCATCCGGATAAAGAACAACGGAATAGGTAGCTCAACGCTGACCTATTCCGTCCGTTCTTTCCGACATCTGCCCGAAAACAGATCTGCTTTGTGGAACCCGTGTGATGTACGACTATCAGTTCAGT
>CAZLYM010000259.1:0-5041 GCA_964563475.1 uncultured Pirellulaceae bacterium | reverse complement strand
AACTTACGCTTTGTCAAAGATGAAATCACTGCTAGAGCGTTTAGGCTCTACTACATCGACGCGGACGACAGACCTCTAACTTTCCGAGAAGTTATCAATCGATGGGCTGACAAGAACGGTGACGGTTCGCTTTTCCGTGCTTTCCATTGTCAAGTGCTTTCAGGCGTCCCGTTTCAAGCTTATCGCTGGGAAACGCCGGTCGTAGATCTGGATCGATTTGATCTACAGTTCGAATTCGTTGTGCTGGACGACCCTGAACTCGACCGACCCGAAGATCGTTCTGCGTTTAGCCGACATTTTGATGCCGCTGCTGAGAACCAAGCGGTCGTCGTTTTCGAAAGTTTGGGCCGTGATGCTGTTCTTGTGGCCCCCACCCCAGGTGGCGGACATGTAAATCATTGTCACTTGGCTTCGTTTTTGCACACTTGCGACGCAAGGCAGGAGTCGCACCTTTGGTATCACGTTGGCAAGGCGATGCTTGATCGCGTGTCGGACGTTCCGGTTTGGCTCAGTACGGCTGGCGGTGGCGTCCCTTGGCTGCACGTGAGGCTTGATAGCACGCCCAAGTACTACGGTTACCGGCCGTATCGTGCGGGGTAACAAAAAGTGCACGTGGAGCACTCACCCGGTCGGCGTGAGTGGCCAGCGGTTGGTTCGTGCCCGGTGAACCCTGTCGTTACCCCGTTTGCCACATGCCCCGTGCAAGCATATTCCAGTGAGTCGGCACTCGGCAATGGAGGAGCCAAGACAAGTGTCCGGTTCAAATTCTCAAAAGAGGCCTTGACAGTCAAAAACAGCCGTTTTAGCGGCAATGCCGAGTAGAAAGCGATCCTGTATCGGATGATACATAGAAGATTGATAGCTTTAGTTGCCAGTGAGGTTCCGGCGTAAACAATGTGTCGTGCCTCACTTTTGGCACATCCCTCCTGGTTTGGCACCGTCTGAAAGTACCAATCCAATATTACGTCTCTCCCAGCAAGTCCTGTCTCAGTCGTCTGCGAGACCACCCACTTCCGGTGTT
Organism: uncultured Pirellulaceae bacterium; assembly: GCA_964563475.1. Lineage (GTDB taxonomy): Bacteria > Planctomycetota > Planctomycetia > Pirellulales > Pirellulaceae > Mariniblastus. The sequence continues at coordinate 4,020 of CAZLYM010000259.1, read as the reverse complement.
GTCAAGTTTTCAACGACAGTGGCCCGCTAATCTGACTAAATCTACCGCCTGTTGAAGCTGGCTTTGCAAAGCTACGAAAGCCCAGAAACATACACAGGCGTGACGTTTTATTTTCTCACTTGTCTTTTATCTGGAGCTAACTGTGAAGTTAATGTCTTTGTTCGCCCAAGCCGAACCTGTCGCTGATGCCGTAGGCGGTGCTGTCTCAGGAACGGCTGGAATGTTTTCCGATCTTTGGAGTGGCATTTCTGGATCTATGGGTCCACAACTCGGTGAATTTTTACCCAAGTTGATCGGCGCGATTGTCTTGCTGGTCGTTGGGTACATCATTGCTCGAATCATTGGTTGGATTGTCTCGAGCGTCATCAACAAGACTGGCGTCGGCGAGAAGCTGGCACCGTATCTTGGCTCAAGCACATCAGGCAGAAGCGACGTTGGAAGTGGATTTGGCGTCGGTGCTTTCTGGATCGTGATGCTATTCGTTGCCATGGCTTGCCTTAAAGCGCTGGGGCTTGCTTCTGTTAGCGAACCGTTGGGCGATTTGCTTACTGATTTCTTTGCCTTTGTGCCAAAATTGATTGGTGCAGCGGCAGTTGGAGCGGTCGCGTTTCTGGTGGCAACAATGGCCAAGATTGGTGTTCATAAAGGACTGACGATTGGCGACGTTGACAACCGGCTGAAGCTTGAACCTGGAACATTGACCAACTCGTTGCCGATGGCCGCATTCGCTTTCCTGTTTTTGATGGCGTTGCCGGCAGTATTTGGCGCGTTGGAAATGAAAGAGCTAAGCGAGCCGATTCAGGGAATGGTCGATCAGATCCTTGGCTTCCTGCCCAGCTTGGTAGGTGCGTCAATTATTATGGCGATCTTTTTCTTGATCGCAAAGCTTTCAAGCAACTTGGTAACGAGTCTGTTGGCTCCCACTGGATTCAACAAACTTCCTCAGCACTTGGGGCTTATGAGTGACGGAAGCAAAATGGCAACGCCACCCTCTGAAATCGCGGGCAAAGTATCGATGGGAGTCATCTTGCTGATGGGCTTAACCCAAGCGGTCAAGATGTTGAAGCTGGATGTTGTCAGTAACGTCTTCAACGAGGCGTTTGACTTCGCAGTGCCGGTTGTGCTTGGTGTCGTAATCTTGGCGGTTGGCTTGTGGTTGGCAAATCTGGCTCGGACCGCAGTGACGGCTGGCAAAAAGAACGCTGATTCGACTGGCAACTTGGTTTTTATGGCGGTCATGGTTTTGACCAGCATTATCGCTTTGAAAAAGATGGGATTGGCTGGCGAATTGGTTGACCTTGGTTTTGGCCTTGCCTTGGGAGGCATCGCACTCGCATTGGCGCTTGCGTTTGGCCTTGGTGGTCGCACTGCCGCAGCCAAGTTCCTTGAACAACGTTTCAAAGGTTAAGCACGTTCTTTCCGGTGATCCGGAGTTCGTTTCCAGATGTTTGAGATCGCCGCAGTTGCAATATGCTGCGGCACTCATTCCTTTCCTTTTCGTTTTCTTCCATTTTTGTCTCAGATATCATGCCCAACCAAAAACCGTTCCAAAGACGACTTCCCTCGCTGTTGGCTAGCTTTTCATTTTGTGTTTGCGTGTTCGCTTGCACATCCTTGCCGGCTCAGTTGTTCCCTCGGCAGACCACTCGTCGGGCGGTTCGACAAACCTATCCGGCCCCTGTGTATCAGCCGCCTTCACAAGGCACAGTCATCCAGTCACAAGGTACGGTCATCCCTTCACAAGGCACAGTCATCCCTTCGCAAGGCACGATCATCCCTCCCCAAGGCACGATCATCTATCCTCCTCAAGGCACGGTCTACCCTCCTCAGGGCACTCCTGTTTACCCGCAGCAAATTCCGGGTCCGGGCAGCGGCCAAAACATTGTCCCGAACCAACAAGGAACCATCTTCCCCGCCCCGTCTGCGCAACAACAAACTCAACCCGTCCCACCTGGGCAACAGCAAGTTCAACCACCCGCGTCCGGCACGGACTACAACGCGCTCGTCAAGCAGAATCAGGAGCTAAAGAAGCGTGTAGCAGAGGATGCCAAAAAACTGAATCAATTGAACCTGAGCAATGACCGGCTAGAGCAGAGAGTCCAAGAGGTCGACAACGCGCTCAACACGGCAACGAATGAATTCAACGAGGCAAAAATCGAAATTGTCGAACTTCGGAAAAACCTAGAAGCGTCTGATTCGGCGAAACCAGACATGAGCGGGCTCAATGCGACGTTACAGCAACGACAAAATGAGCTCAACGAAATCAGTGCTCGTTATGAGCAAGCGTTCAAGCAAAATGAAACGTTGGCGAACCAAGTGAAATCACTGACGAAAGAAAACTCAGGATTTCGATCCGAGTTGGATAGACTCCGCTTGAACGGTGGGGCCGACATGAAGAATTTGCAAGCTGAACTCACCGGAAAGTCGAACCGACTAAATGAATTGGAGCAGGAGTACGGGGCGATAAAAGCCGAAAGCGAACGCCTGCAAGGTCTGGCCGAAACTGTAAATACTGAAAACGTTAGGCTTACCCAGCAGATTGAAAACTTGTCTTCCAGCCACGAACAACTTGAGGCTCAACTTCATTCGAATTTGTCCGCCGCGAAAAGTGTTTCAACGCCGGCAAAAATGACGAATGAAAACATGACCTCAAAATTCGTTTCAAGTCAGCGTTCCGAGCTGACGGCCGAAAACCGGCATTTGCTGGCCTTAAATGAAGAAACGGAAACGGAAAACGAATTGCTAAGCCAACGAATTGTCGACCTAGAGGGAACCATCGATGAGCTCTCGATCAAGAACAAGGGTGCTGAGGCGTCTGCGTCTGCAACAGTAGCAAGCGTCAGCGGTCTTGGAGAGTTGGATTCCGGTGAAAGCAAGTTTTCCATCATGTATTGGTTGATCCCATTTCTAGGAATCGGTTTGGCTACCGCATTGTATGTTTTCCTTACTGAAGAATACGAAGGAACATCACTTACGGATTCTAAACGTTTCAACGAGCCAAGCTAAATTGCTTCTCGCAATTCCCTGAAAGCTGGACAATCATCTGGATTCATGCGAAGCTTGGCTCACGCGTGTTTTGGAATGGCGGACCGCTTGTTCCGGTCCGGTGAGTTCTGTTGCTATCCGGCTTGTCGAATTCGCGGGCGATTCAGGGAAAATTGATGCTGCTACTGCTGGTCATTGCATTTCTTGCTACGCCGGCTTTCTTTGTCAGCGCAAAGCGAAAAAACTATCACCCCGGACGCGCCGCCAGTTTGCCGTTTTTGTTTCTGGGCTTGCTTCTCATTGCAGATCATTTTCTTACGCCACTGCTGGGGACTGTTGTAGGTTCAATCGTCACGTCGCACGCTGTCAGTTGGGGCATCGTGCAGAGCTACAATGTTTTCCTGATCTGCATTTATCTCACATTCATCTCCCGCAATTGGATTGTCCTCACTCGAACCCAGCAGGATCGAACCCAACAAGAGCCTAGCGATTGTTAGTGCTTTGGCATTTCCAAAAAATACTACCAAGAATTCGATCATCGGGTCGAATTAGTTGCATCGGATTAGCAAACTGTGGGTAGAAATAGTGGAAACAGAAACAGATCTACAAAAACGTAAAAAGGAATTCCTGCTTTCGGTGCGTCGCTACCGGCTGGTCTCGCTTTCCATTTTTGTATTAGGGGGATCGGCAATGCTGGCAATTTTGGCTTGTATGATTCCGTTCCGCGTCCAATTTGATACTTTCTTCGACAAACGGGTCGGCGGAGATCTTGGGGATGGGCTTCGGGGCCTGTCATTTGCATTGATAGCCTCTCCGCCAATGATAGCTGCCATGTATTGGCAGATGTGTCGTTCGAAATTAGTGGAGGAACGTTGCAGCAATTGTTCTACGTCTTTCGCGCACGCTGGCGTTGCGGAAGCTGTGGTCCGAGAAAACAAGTGCCCGAAATGTGATTCAATCGTTTTTTCGCTGAATGACACCGTCTCGGATGGTCGCACCATTGGGTGACATCGGGTAACAATCGATGCGTGCGAA
>CAZLYM010000258.1:0-5065 GCA_964563475.1 uncultured Pirellulaceae bacterium | reverse complement strand
GGGTGCCCATGACAGCGGTCATCGAGATGACTTGCATCGTGGATCGAGAAGAAACAAACGGGCACTCGCTGGTCTACCTTCCCAAGTATGTCCCGGCTGAACATGAGTTATTCAACAAGCCTGACGAAGAAATCCAAGAGGACTTCCTGTCGGCACTAGACCGAATGCATCCTGATTTCGAACGAAGTGACGTCGTCGATTTCAAGATCTCGCGAGTCCGCAGCGTGATGGCGATTCCGACACTCAACTACAGCCAGCTTCTGCCACCAATGAAATCCTCAGTCGATGGCCTGTATATCGTGAACTCGTCATACATTCTTCGTGGCAACTTAAACGTGAACGAAACAATCACGATTGCCGAAGAAGCGATGGAAACCGTGCTGCAAGACGCACTGAATGTCGCACCGCAAACCGCTCCTGCTGGTTAGCTACCGGAGGCGATTTGATCTTCTGTCACGGCTGGGTTTATTTTCGTCGAAAGTTTCCACGCGCTCCACAAAACGATAACCAAGGCCAGCAACAAACAAACACCGTTGGCCGACGTGATCGATTCCCACACATAGCCTTGTGGGTCGAGCCCTGCCTTTTGCAAAAAAGCCCGCGTGGACAAGTAGTTGGCTAGTGGAACGGCCAACAACACCGCCAGCGTTCGCCGAGCCCATTCAGGCATCTCAGCGCGATCGATCGATCCGAAGAACGTGATTCCAATCCACGGAACCACCATCAACAAGCTGTCGTAAGCATGGTGATAGATAGAGACCAGTATCGTCAGACAGGCGATCGTTGCAGTCAGCCCAGTCGCTCCTCGATTCCGCTCGTTGAGCGACGCCTTGAACATCAACCACCCCGGCACCACAAGCAGGACGAGCATCGAACCAAGGTAAACAAAATCGTTGGGCTTCCAGCCCATGATTTTTGAAACGACTCCGACCGTATCCAACCGAGTCCATGTGTTAACCGGATCTTCGGTAGCATCCCCATGCAGCGCCATCCGGCCTTCGTTAATTCCGGCCACAACTTCCATCGGATTGGAAAAGGACGCCAACCAGCCTAACCCGATCAGACCACCCGCGACACACAACGCGATACCAATCGCCACCGCTCGGTAATTTCGCCGACACAATAGCAACACAATCAATGGCAGCACATAGGTTGGCTTTCCGGACGCCAGCAACATACCCAAGCCAGAAAGAAAGGGCCGCGTCGATCCAAAATGAAGCGCGACGATGGATCCTATCACGAGCTCAGCCGTAAAATATCCCGTGAACAACGTCACATGTCCCGGTCGGCTGTAGACCAGTATCGCGAACAGCAAAATCCACAGCCCTCGGTGGTGTCGCTGGTTGGACATCCGAATTCCCATCCACGCCAACAATCCCAACATCGCCGTGTTCAACAGGAAAAACAGAATGTCCGCCTCGTTCAAAGCCGGCACACTCAATGGCGCGTGCCAGATAAACACAACCGGTGAATAAATCGGCGAAGAGCGTGGAATCAGGTACCGGTCGACCATCGCGTTCGAGTAAGGATTGACTCCCTCACGAAACGCCAGCGTCGGAAAGTAAACACCATTGTGAAAATCACTGTGGCCACGATTGTTCCAGTCGAACGTGTCCGATGGCATCGAATATTGGCGGTAAGTCCGATACCCTGTCGCAGCGACGCCCACGACCAAGCCCAACAACAACAGCACGACGACCCTCGAATGATTCAGCAAGGCAAATCGGGCGTTGTCAGCGGACTCGTTCATTTCGCATCAGGCAAGAAAGGGTGGGCACACTCAGCTCAGGATAATCACATCGAATCGCGTTGGAAGGCAACTACTATAATTCGTCGCTCGCTCAATGCCACCAAGTTGCGAGTGTAAAAGTTTATTCGCCATTGTGCCCGCTACTTCAATCTCGCTTCGAGTATCCCGTATCCTCCCGGAATTCTCGCTCCAACTTCAATGCTTCTGCGACAACTTCGTCCCATGGTTTTACATACTCGATTGGATCGGGAACACCAAATTCATGAAACGCGAGAACTCTTTCCACATCCGACCCTGTCAGACCGTGCGATCGACCTTGGGCATCGGGTTGGTAGCTGGTAATCGTATTGGCAAAAACGGTATTGAAGTCCAACCCTAACTTCTCAATGGCAACCGCCGAATCCTGCAAGATCGAAAGTTTGTCTCCGTTGAGAAAAGGCAAGTGCAAGTGAACTTTTTCTGAATCCCAATTTCCAATCTTGAAAGCGTGAAACACTGCTTCATAAAATTCGGGGCGGCAATCGGGATAAATCGTATGGTCGCCACTGTGCACGCCCAGACAAAAATCAACATCGGTATCGTTGCGAATCGCCAGCGACAGCGCATAGCTGTAACTAATTGCCGCGAAAATTGCATTGCGATTCGGCACCACCGTCTGCTTCATGTTCTCATTTTCATAGTGCCCAGTCGGCACGGCCCAGTCAGAATCGGTCAACGCAGAATGAAGCAGTTTCCCTAGGCCGGTAAGATCCATCAGCTGCCAGTCCAGCTGAATATTGTTCTGCTTCAGGTATGTCAGGTTGAGGTTCAGACGATCGAGCTCAATTCGGTGTTTCTGTCCATAATCGAAACTAATCCCATATACTTTCCGATCCTCCGACAGCAGACGCATCAACAGGGCGGTAGAATCCATTCCGCCACTCAGGCAGACAACGGCAGCTCTGGCTCGAGACATATTGAAACTCGGTAGACTTTATCACTGATTTGAGACAACGACGCGCCACATTGTACAAAATCATGAACCGTCATGAGGAGTGAAAACGTCAAAATTTTCGCTCGCAACCGTCCCTAGCACGCGCATCGAAGATTTGATGCTCAGCCCGCCACGTGGCTGGTACTGATCGTAACATCGGTAATAATACTGATCGAAATTATACCGGTTCAGGATTAGAAAACCTCCTCGACCGGAACCTTATCCCCAATTTAATCCAACGCTCTTTCGATCAAACATGGCTCGAAACGAACAACTTATTCGTCAGCACAAAATCCTGCAAATCTTGGAACGAGTCCGTTTCGGGAAAACGATCAGTGAATTGTCAGACGATATCTGCGATGAGCTCGGCTTGAAATCGATTCATCAACGGACTCTTAAACGCGATCTAGACGCATTGCAAGCCGCGGGGATCGACGTCGATTGCCACGAAACTCAACGAGGCAAAGTCTGGAAACTGGGGCCGCTGGCCAAAAAGGCGACGCGAATCAGTTTTTCGGCATCGGAACTGATCGCACTTTCCGTTGGCCGACAACTAATGCACCCACTGGCGGGAACTCCTTTCTGGTCAGGGATCGAGTCTTTCTGGAAAAAGATCCAAGAAGAAATTCCTGACTCAGTGTTCACACACTATGAAAAATTTCGCAAAACACTGCGAGTCCTAGGCGTCCCAGCTAAGTCGTACGAAAAACAGCACGGCATCATCAAAACGCTTAACCGCGGCATCCTCGAACATCGTATCATCGAAGCGAAGTACGCCAGTATCGGCAAGCCGCCCAAGGTAAGAAAGATCGAGCCGTACACGTTGGTCTTGTTTCAATCCAGCCTGTACGTGATTGCCGCGGCATGCGAAGACGACAACCCAGAAACGCGGACTCGTTCCTTCAAACTGGACCGGTTCGAGTCCGCGAAACTCCTAGACGCATGGTTCAAAATCCCCGACGGCTTGGACATAGACGCGTTTGTCGGCAGCTCGCTGGGCATGTTCGTCCGCAGCAAGACTCAACGCTTTAAAATTCGAATCTCAGCCGCAGCAGCCCGTTGGGTTTCCGAAGATCCTTGGCACCCCGACCAGAAAATCAAAAAACGTGCCGATGGTCAGATCGAACTGACCGTCGAAGCGGCTCACGATCTAGAAATCATCCCGCGAGTTTTAAGCATGGGAGCCAACGCGGAAATTGTGTCTCCTGCATCGGCGCGAAAGTCGATGGCTCGAATTGTCAAAGAAATATCTGAAATGTACTCCTAAGAAATTGCCCAACAATAAGCGACCGAATTCAGCTTCAGCTTGCTCACGAAATACCGTCTATACAACATGTCCATTAAGTAACTTGTTAATCCGCAATCCATAACCTTTTCTCATAGCAGTGTGCCCATGAGTTCGAACAACGGTCCCTCCGATGGCGAATCACCTCACGTAGGAGGCCATTTGGCAAGGCTGCACACATTCTCCTTGTTGGGCATCAAAGCGATGCCGGTCGAGGCCGAGGTCGACGTTTCGGTGCGAAGCGCTCCCAAAACCATTCTGGTCGGACTGCCCGAAGCCGCCGTTCGCGAGAGCATTCACCGGTGCGAACGAGCCATGGCAAACAGCGGGTTCCAGCGACCGTTCGACCGAGTCGTGATCAACCTAGCCCCCGCCGAACTGCCCAAACAAGCCGCTTCGTTTGACCTACCCATCACCTTGGGCATCCTGATCGGCAGCAACCAATTCGAATCCGATCGGCTGGACGACTACGCTGCCGTGGGCGAACTGGCACTCGAAGGAACCACGCGTTCCAGCAAAGGCGTGTTGTCGATGGCGATCGCCGCTCGCGAAATGGGGCTCAAAGGGATCGTCGTTCCGGCTCAAAATGCCGCCGAAGCCGCCGTCGTGGAGGACTTAGAAGTGATCGCCGTCCACTCGCTGACCGAAGCCGTCGGTTTTTTCTCCGGAACGTTGAAGATCGAGCCAACGCCGTCCCGAATCGAGGAACTGTTCGACGAGTTCTCGCAGTACGAGGTCGACTTTGCGGACGTGCGAGGGCAAGAGATGGCCAAGCGAGCCATTACGGTCGCGGCGGCCGGATCACACAATCTACTAATGCTTGGTCCGCCAGGAAGTGGGAAGACGATGCTGGCCAAGCGAGTGCCCACGGTGCTGCCGTATCTTTCGCCCGACGAATCGATCGAGACGACTCGAATTTATAGCTCGGTCGGTCGACTGGATTCTACCCAGCCCCTCATGGCGACCCGTCCCTTTCGATCTCCTCACCACACCATCAGCGAGCCCGGTCTGGTCGGCGGAGGCAGTAATCCAATGCCGGGCGAAATCAGCATGGCTC
>CAZLYM010000257.1:0-5122 GCA_964563475.1 uncultured Pirellulaceae bacterium | reverse complement strand
CAGCCAGTTTACTCGCAGCCTGTTTATTCTTCGCAGCCTAGTGTTGTTTCTTCGTCGTCGTGTTACGGTTCGGCTCCCGTTATTCAGTCAGCCCCCGTATTTCAATCAGCGCCCATCATTCAGTCAGCGCCTCCCGTTTACTTCCCGCCAGCTCGACGTTGTTGCGGATGCCGTGGCTTCTAAAACCAGAACTTCATAAACAATCCAAGGCGTCAGATTCTCTCCCTGACGATTCGGTTTGTGATTGAAACGAAAAGCGTGGTGCTTCACCACGCTTTTTTTGTTTCCACCGTTTCCATTCACACTCGTGATTGAATCTCTTCACCAATGGCTGCTACTGCTCCGTGACGCCGCCAAAGCCACGAATGCCTAACGCCCTACCGGCACAACGCCGCGGATGGTGCCGCAGGGAACGAGCCCCGAAATGTCGATCGACTGAGACAACTGGTGCACGCCCACGTTGCCCGCCTGGTCGGTGGCCAACCGAACGAGTACCTTAGCGTCTGCGCCGTCGAGCGACTGCATAGGCACTGAGCAATCCTGCAAGAACGGACGCTGAAGGCTCAGGAATGGCAACGGCGGTCGTCGTACCAACAATGATTCCCTGCCCAATCGCGGTTGCTCCGCCCAAGATTTCTAACTGGCCGAAGCTCCCATCCGCCCGGTCACTTCTTCCAAGCTCCAGCCAGCCGAAGTTGTCTCCGGCATCCGCTGTTGTGAAAAACCCTCCGTCAGGGCCAAAAACGTCACGCTCATCCCAATACCCAAAGAAGACGCTTTCACCAACGCCGAGCGAAAGAACCCCTTCAGGCTGAGGGGAATCGAAGTTCGAAGCAAACGGCACAGTGTTATTTACAAACTCCGGACTTACCACCTGGCCCGGATCTATGGAGAACAACGCATACGCTTCAGCAATCCCGAAGGCGTTGAACTGAAATTGATTGCCACCAAGGTCTTCAACACCGAACCCGAACAGCCCGAGTGCATCACCACCAAAAGAAGTCGTTTGCGTTAACCCCAATTCAAATTCACCGAAAGACCCACCGGGAGTGCTGACCAAGACGGCATCATTTTCTACAACCTGCCCAACTGAAATCAAAGGCAGCAGGCAAACAACAAACAGCGCAGCTACGAGATTTTTAAGCAAAAGCATTTGTTCCCTCTCAAAGTGAGTTCAAAGTTGATGAGCAAAAAACGGCAAATCAAATCGGAATCCGAGTTGGCAACGAATCGCTATGGAACTTGCGTTGATCGTTCGGTTGGCCAAAGAGTTTGCCTAACAGATTGAAACAGACTGCACCGCCGATGTCAAGTTTTTTATTTGCTTATGAAAACCTCTAGGATTTGCGACGAATCTCGCCAATGCGACTGCCCTGCGATTGTCTATCGCCCCACCGGCACAACGCCGCGAATGGTGCCTCGGGGAACGAGACCCGAAATGTCGATCGACTGAGACAACTGGTGCACGCCCACGTTGCCCGCCTGGTCGGTCGCTTCAATCTTCAAGAAGATTCGCTCGGGCACGTTCGGTTCGACCTTCCACACGTAACGCCCCACGTTTCGCAAACCGTTCTCAATCACAGTCCACGGTCCGGTCGCACCGCGACTGTATGACAATCGAATGGGACGCAGAGAAATAAATGGATCAGAAACGCTCCAGTTGATCACCAGTTTGCCCGCTTCATTGCCGCGACCGTAAGGCACCGAAGTGATTTTTGCCAACGGTGATTGACTGTCAACGTGAATATACATGTCCGGCGGATCGCCTCGGCTTGGCCCCTGCCCCGTCAATCCGTCTTTCGAGTGAATCACGACGCGGAATCCGTAACGACCTTCTTCATTGACCTGAACGGGGAACGGGCTGACGCTGTCAGGATCACTGCCCCACAGTTGCCACTCGCGGCCGTTGTCCCGAGTCACCCACAAATCCACTTTGGCGACCCCCGATGGATCGATCGCGTTGATCGCGTAGTCCAATCGAAAACGCTTGGTCGAGATCATCTGCAACGCCGTGTTGCCGCCCGAATTGGAATCAACCGAGCGTCTTCGATCAAAACCAGCCGGATCAACAACCGGTGGCAATGATCGGGCGTTACCACGAGGCCCTGCGTAAGCCGATGGCTGGTAAACTGAAGAGCGATCATCCGAGTAATTTTGCAGCGGACCCAAGCTGTTTGAATTGGCTGAACTGCTGGGCGGAATCGTGGAAGGCTTAGACAGCCGCTGTCGATTCGTCGCGACGGGTTGCCCCGAATTCGCACCCGGCATCAACTGCGGTAGATGGTTCCTGATCGCGTTTGACGGAACGGTCGGTACGACACCCTGATATTGGTTGCGAGGAAACTGTGTGGACGACTGCGAAACTTTTTGATCATCTATTTGAAAATGGATCGATGGATTTGCGGGCACTTGAAGACCGACGCTCCTAGGGCGGGGTGAAGTGGCAGAAGGAACTAGTGAAGGATCCGGCTTCAAGGTCGTGGCGAAAGTGGATTGGTTTCGCGGCCCCCATCGATACGATTCACTTTCCCAAGTGACCCCCGAACCGTTCGATGTCTGCTGAGCCGTAGGCTTGGCGGCAACATGAACGTAACCGTCAGGCACTGGAGGCGCAAATGGCTGAGCTTCAGAACCGATCAGGGTCAAGCCCGGTGTCCGCACTTGCGGGTGGCTCGACTGGGCCGTGCGAGTCGGTCGAGCCTGCACACGTTGCTGCTGGTTACTTGCGACCGATGCCGGTGGATGTGTCTGCGGGTTTGCATGACGACTGCCTGAACCGGTCGCCGAGGCTACGGGGTTGCTCGGACGAAGCCGAGGTACCGCCATCCCATAAAGCTCCGATGCCGACTGCGGCTTTGGAGGAGAAGCAACGGCTGAGTTGCTGTTAACCGTCTGACGATCGATTTGAACGGAGGGCACATTTGGCGCTTCGGGGGATTTTACCCGTCGGCAAACTCCATTTTCGCAAACCACGCCCGGCGGATGCTCGCCTGCTGGTTCCGACTTTGCCTGAAACTTTTTGCCCTTCGGCAAACGATTCAGACGTAACGGAATCTGCTGATCGGAAGTCTCGCGGCCTGGCGGTCGAGCGGTCGAGATCGATTTGCTTCGCCATGCGACCAGTGGGACGATCACGTTGCGGTCTTCGTATACAGAGTTGCCCGCTGAGTCAGAAATCTTAAGCCGTACCGAAATCTGTCTGATGTTTGGCTCCGGCCACCACGCCACCTGATCGGCGTAGATGCCGGTCGCGGGGATCTTTGCATCGGCCAACTGAACGTCAACCGCTTGCCACGCGGCCTCGTCAACCTGCCCCGGCAATCCGGGCTGATACAAAATCTCTAGGCTGTCCGGACGAATGTTCTTATCGGTCGCTTTCCAACGACAGGCGACCCGGCCTGCGGCATCCGATTCAATACGGAAATCCAGCTCCGGCTTTTGGGTGTCCACGACAATTTCTAGCTCCGGCTTCACGATGTCACCGTCGGGGATCAGCCGGCGATCACGGTTGAGCGTTTTCAGTGCGAACCAATAAGTGCCGTCTTGGTCAGCAAAGAAAGGGAACTCTTCTAAGTCGGTGCTCTGCCGCGAGTGAAATTGCCAGCTCTTGCCTAGGTCTCGGGAAACGTAAAGCTGAACCTCTAGGAAGGATTCATCATTCGCGTTGACGCGAAACGGGACGCCAAAGCCTCTCATGCTGGTCGCGACCGATTTTGTCTGACAATAACCATCACCGACTAAGCTCAGGAACACCCCAGCCAGACACAGGATCGTCTTGGCAGCGGATCGGCATTCGAGCAGATTCAGACTGAGACTGGCATACATAATGGGACAAACTGGGACAAACGAAAAATGGACCTTGGAATTCGACTCGAAATCGCCCGAACCAATGCGGACGACTCCGTATCTTCCTCAACATCGACCAGTCTGCCCCGATGGAATCAGATCTGGCGGCGAAGTACGGAACGCAGAGGTTGTTCGGGTCGCTGGGTCAGAATGGTTCCCGGGCTCACGTTTATCGACGGATTTTCCGCAAGAAAGTCACCCAGTTTTTCTGGCCAAATTGGAAACTTACAGCGAACTGTTACGACCGGCCTTGCGTATCAACCCTGCAAAACAACGCTTGAGGAAAAGAAACCACGACCAAGGGCCAATCCACGCCTCGCTGTGTTCGGGCAGACCAGTGGAAGAGGCCGATGGCCGAGTAAATTTGAGGTAAACTTTGCACGATCATTGGGATATAAATAGAATGAGTGAAAGTGTCACTTACTTGAATTTGGAATCCCATGCTGTTATCGATTCGCGAGTCCTGGAACCAAGTAATGGCGATCCAAGAAGCTCGCTGGCTCTTGGCGGCTGTCGGGTTGCTGATATTGCTACTGGTTGGCTTTTACGTATTCAAACTGGTTCGTGATATCGCGTTGGGAAATGCGTCGTTCGGTCCTGCCGAATCTACGGATTTTCTTACCGAGTTTCAAAAGTTACGCGATGAAGGAAAAGTCAACGACGAAGAATACAAACGCCTGAAACAGTCCATCCCAAACGTTCATTCGGAAGATAAGGGTTCGACGTCGAACGAAGGTTCGGCCAATGACGACAAGGTCGATTTTTTGCCGGACACGGATCCGGATGAGGAAGCAAATACAGACTGACGGCTGGGTATCTGTTCCGGATCTCTGGAACATGGCAGCTGAACAGATAAAAACACAACGCTATCACTTGATGAAGAAGTGACAGCACAAATGCAGAAGAACTAAGAGTTCGAAGTTCGCGGGCAAGGAAGCACCGTTGGTGGTTGATTCGTAATCTTCCGTCAATGTTCGAACGGTCAACTGGGACGTACAACGGTTGAGCACAGGATCTGATGAACGACAGCAGGCCTAGCCTGGAATGGTTCTGACGACCCTCAGAAAGCTTTAAGGAGTGATAATGCCCGCAGGCAATGACTTGTCTGGTAACCGCCGTACAGGCACTACCAAAAAGAACGCGCACTGTTCGTTCTGTCGGAAAAACTACCGCGATGTCGGTCCCCTGGTCGAAGGGCCGGGAGACGTCTACATCTGTGGCGATTGCATTGAACTGTGCCAGTCTATTCTGGAACAGGAGCAACGTCGTCGAGGTC
>CAZLYM010000256.1:3256-5122 GCA_964563475.1 uncultured Pirellulaceae bacterium | reverse complement strand
AACCATGAAGACCCTGCTGACCACCTTCGCCGTGTTGACTTTGATCGCCTGCAACAGTGAAGCTCAAAGTCCGAACGTGCTGCTAATCTGCGTCGATGACTTGAGACCCGAACTCGCGTCGTTTGGAGTCAAGCATGTTCACTCGCCCAATATCGATCGTCTGGCTGCGTCCGGACGCGCGTTCCATCGTCACTACGTCAACGCTCCCACCTGTGGTGCGTCTCGTTATTCCATGCTGACCGGTCAGTATGGGCACGCCAGAAACGACGCGATTTTTAAACGTGCCGATCGGATGGCAAAAGAGCCCGAGACGGTCTCCGCAAGTATGCCGGAATGGTTTCGGCAGCACGGTTACACCACCGTTTCGGTTGGCAAAGTTTCTCATCACCCGGGCGGCTGGGGGGGCGACGATTGGAGCGACGAGCAGGTCGTTGAAATGCCGGGAGCGTGGGATCGAAGCCTGATGCCCTGTGGCAAGTGGAAAACGCCTCGCGGTGCCATGCATGGGTTGGCTCATGGAGAAAGACGTTTTCTAAGAACTGGCAAAGATAACAAAGTGGATGCCCTGCAAAGCTCACCGGGCGATGACACGATCTACAACGATGGCTTGATCGTGGATAAAGGAATCGATCAGCTGGAAGAACTTGCCGCTGAAGATAAGCCATTCTTTTTGGCGATTGGCTTGATCAAACCGCACTTGCCATTCGGTTCGCCAAAACAGTACATGAAGCCGTATGAAAACATCACGCTACCACCAATCCCGCACCCAACGAAACCGGATCGAAAAACCACTTGGCACAGATCCGGTGAATTCTTTGGACAATACATCCACAACGGCAAAGACCCTCGCAATGACTCGGCCTATGCCGACGAAGTTCGCCGCCATTACTTGGCCTGCGTGACCTACGCCGATAAGCACGTGGGCGACATTCTAAACACATTAAAAAAAACAGGACGTGATAAAAATACGATCGTCGTGCTTTGGGGTGATCACGGTTGGCACTTGGGAGAACATGGCATCTGGGGAAAACACTGCCTGTTCGAAGAAGCCCTGCGCTCGCCATTAATTATTCGCGTTCCCGACATGCTGAGTCGCGGAGAGAAGTCAGACGCGGTTGTGGAAACGATCGATATTTTCCCCACCCTTTGTGAACTGACCGGGGTGCCTGCCTCCCCTGTTCCGCAGGGCGTTTCCCTCAGCCCTCAACTGGCCGATCCGAAGGCGCCTGGTCACGATGCCTTTAGTTACACTGGAAAAGCGGCAACAATCCGGACTCCGTCGCATCGCATGATTCTGCACAAAGACGGTTTCATTGAGCTGTACGACCACCAATCAGATGAAAAAGAAACGAAAAATGTCGCGGATCAACATCCCGAACGGTGCAAAAAACTAAAGCAAGTAATTGCGGACCGACAGGCGGCACGTAAGAAAAAGGGATAACGCACACGTGGATTTCCACTTACACCCGCAGGTTTTCACTCGATCGATGCAGTAATTAAACCGTTTGACGTTGGCCTGCAACTGCCTCCATATCACGGATTATCTTTTTCAATAGGTTGCAGGTTCTAAGGGAACACAAAATTGTCACGTTTACACATTATTCTGCTGCTTGCCATCGTCACTGTTACGTCAACAAACGCATGGGGGGACTCGCCCGAACGCCCCAACGTTCTGTGGCTGACCTCCGAAGACAATAGCGTCGACTGGATCGGATGCTACGGCAATACGAACGCGAGCACTCCGAATATCGACCAACTGGCCCGCGAGGGATTTCGGTACACTCATTGCTACGCCAACGCACCAGTCTGCGCTCCGATGCGAAACACTTGGATTACCGGGGTGCTTGCGATCTCGATGGGGACGCA
>CAZLYM010000256.1:0-3156 GCA_964563475.1 uncultured Pirellulaceae bacterium | reverse complement strand
GTTGGCCCAATATCATCCAGATGTGCCCGACATGCGAGGCAACTACGCTCGATACCATGATGCAGTCGAAAACATGGATCAAGAAATCGGTAACGCGTTGAAGAAACTTGAAGAATCCGGAATGGCCGACAATACGATCGTCGTCTACTGCTCGGATCATGGCGGCGTGCTGCCACGCAGCAAGCGTTTTCTTTTTCGCAATGGACTTCACTGCCCGCTAATCGTTCGGATTCCTGAACGTTACCGGCATCTCTGGCCTGCGGCAAAACCGGGAGACTCTGTCGAGCGATTGGTCAGCTTCGTTGACATGCCCAAAACTTGGCTGAGCATCACGGGAAGCAAAATACCGGACACCATGCAAGGAAAGATTTTTCTTGGTCCACAGACCGAGCCCGAACCGGAATACCACTTCGCCTTTCGAGGCCGAATGGACGAACGACTCGACAACGCCCGAGCCATTCTGGACAAACGATTTTTGTACATCCGCAACTACATGCCCTACGCGCCGTGGATGCAGCGACTGACCTTTATGTGGCGAATGAAAGCCTCGCAGGCGTGGGACAAAGCAGTACAAGACGGCACGGCTAACGAAATTCAGTCCCGCCCCTTCGCGCCCAAAGGCTGGACCGAAGAACTGTACGACTTGCAGAACGATCCGGACAACGTCAACAACCTGATCGATCACCCCGAGCACCAAGAAACGATCGCCGCGATGCGAAAGCAACTGCGGGCTCAGCAACTGGCGGTTCATGATGCCGGCTTGATGCCTGAGACTGACTTGGTTCGTCTGGCGGAGAAAAACAACAAAACGATCTATGACGTGGTACGCGATCAAACGCTATACGATACAGAAGCGCTGCTTGACGCCGCTGATTTGGCCTTAGAACAGAAGCCCGCGAACCTGCCCAAGCTCCAACAACTGCTTGATCACGATCATGCCGGCATGCGCTATTGGGGTATTATCGGTTGCTTCCTACTGGGTGACGCTCAGTCAGGACAGAAGGTCATCGCGGATCCGTCTGGCGAGATCCGCGCGATGGCCGCTTGGCTGCTGGTCCGAACCGGTCACCAGGAACAAGGCTTGGCTTGCCTGACCGATCTACTGAAGACTCGCTCGTACGCGATTGTATCCGCGTTCAATGTAATCGATTGGATCGGAGACGATGCTAAGCCACTGGTTCCCTTCGTCCGCGAGCTAGAATTCAAGGAAACGTATAAGAACCAGTACAAGTACGAAATCCGCATGCGAGACATCGTGCTGGGACGATTCGCCAATTCCCAATAAGTGTTTTCGACGTGAATCGAACACCCCCAAAATTGACGGCAACCAATCCTAGGTTTGTCAAAACCGTCAGTACCGATAGATGTTAACCGCATCTGACTGGCCATAGAGCGTGCAAACTGAACATGCAAACGGCGGCGATGTTGCAAATTGGCAACGCACCCGTACCGGCATGCAAATTTACAATGATTTAATTCGCACTAAACGTTGGCAACGAGAGGATTTGTGACATACGCTTTGTGTACGACATCGTTGGACGAAGGGAGCCGACGATTTTCAACTATTACATGATGCGAGCACAAAATGGCCACTCTAACCCAGTACGCAAGCCCAGAAGTCGAACGAATTCTTAACGAAATCCGTGTAGGAGAATCTCGGTTTAACGATGAACTACGTCGCTCCAACCGCGAAGACGCCGTTTTGCCAGTCCAAGTGCGCAGTGAAGATGCGACTGGTTGCTGGGCGTTTTCAAAGAACGTCTCTGAACATGGTATTTGCCTGATCACCCCTCAAACTTTTCAAGCAAGTGATTCTACGGAACTACAGTTCTGTGGTCTGCGGTATGAACTCGACATGATGCGGGCAACTTGCAGTTGGTCTCGACCTTTTTGCAATTCCTATCGAATTTCCGGCTGGCAGCTTGATAGCGAAATTGATGTTCCGCAAATTGTTCAGGAGGACCTGTGGCTGGACCTTGAACAACGAAGCATCAAACGCGAACGCGTCGCAATCCCGGTTGTGGTTCATCAAAAGAATGGTCAGCCAAAAATTCACTGCTTCTCGAGAAACGTTTGCACTAGCGGCATCTGCCTGATTGGAAATGAAGAACCTAAACCATCGGACTTCAGTTTGCTTGAACTTGTCCGAAGCAACGGAGAAAGAAGCCAAGTGGTGGCCGAATGCCGGTGGGCAAATTGTATTGGGCAATCATTCTGGATCAGCGGTTGGAAATTTCCTCGCCTTGCCCGCATTCAGAACTTCCAAAAGCGTTATTTTCAAGACGTGCTTCAAAGCGATGACGCTTGATTACATCTGAATCGTAAGAAGAAATCTCAGGACGAGTGACTGCCTAACCGTTGGGCAGTCACTTATTTGTCTAGGTGAACAGATAGTTCTATGTCGATTTTCGCTCGGCCACGATGCTTTGAAATAGCACGGGGCCTTTCTTCGCGAAGCGGAAATACTCAACCTGATGCAAAACCAAGCCGGCGTTGGGAAAGAATGACACGTAGTCGTAGTTTTCGTGCCACGGCACCAAGCCCAGCAGCCAGAACGAGGCCATGCCAAGCTTCAGGTAACACAGGTTGAAGGCTTTTGCCAAAATATTTCCCTGAGGCAAAGCGACGTCGGCGATCAAGTACTTGCCACCCGGCCGAACCAGCGTCGCCGAAAAATTCATCATCTTCTGCATGTCGGCGCGGCGAAAAATGTTTAGAAAGTAGTTTGCCGCGCAAATATCGTAGTAACCGATTCGATCGTGCTGATACGCATCGCCACAAATCAGCTCGACTGACAAACCTTCGTCATCGAAACGACGTTGAATTCGATCCAGCATCCCCTGAGAAATATCGATGCAAGTGACTTTCGCTCCGGCCCGCGCCGCCATGATCGCGTCCTCACCAGCTCCCGCCCCCAGATAAAGGATCTTGTCGCCCGATTGGATGAACTGAACCTGAAACCGCTTGCTGCTGCGGATTTGGTTGGTCGAATAGAACTTGGCACTCTTTTCATAGAACCAAGCAGCTCGATCGTAGTTGCTTCCTAAGTTGGCAGGCTGGTCAGGCATCGATGGGACAGGCAATCGCTCGGCGGAAAGACAGCCATTGTATCGAACGGCATCGCTTGAGCAGATGGCAGTTTGCCAACGGAGTCCC
>CAZLYM010000255.1:0-5190 GCA_964563475.1 uncultured Pirellulaceae bacterium | reverse complement strand
GTTCTCAAACAGTTGAGTTCTCAAACAGTTGAGACAACTGTTCTACAATGACAACTGTTCTACAATCGGACAACTGTTCTACATTGGGAAACAAAAACAGCCTCCGGCTTAGATAAGCCGGAGGCTGTTGGTTTGCCTATTGCGGTCACGAGTCCGTGATATGTAGCGCGACTGAGCTGAATCAAGATTCACGCCACGGCCAGTTCACGGACCTCGTCCGCCAGACGCTTTCGAGCGACGTGCAGACGACGCTTGATCGTGCCCAAAGGAGCAGCGAACGAATCGCTCATCTCGTTCAGGGATTCACCGCGAACATAGAACGCGACCAATGTGTCTCGATCCATATCGCCCAAGCGATTCAGACCAGCGTTCAACTGATCCTTACGCTCGTGCTCGACCACGCGAGCCAATGGGCAAGTGTCGTCGGCCAAAGTAGCCTCGAACACTTCAGGCTCAACCGAGATCTGAGGTGCACGTCGGACGGCTCGATTGATCGCCATACGGACGGTGATCTGTCGCAACCAGCCGATAAAGGCTTCAGGCGTTCGCAGCTGATCAATTTTCAGCATCGCCTGAACGAACACGTCTTGGCACAGTTCCTGCGCGTCTGCGTGATCACGCAGTCGTCGCATAGCAATGGCCATAACGGTTGGCTGGAAACGTTCGAACAATTCGCCGAATGCGTCTCGGTTACCTGCCTGAGCATCTCGTACCAAGTCGCCGGTTAGTTTTGCGTTTGTCAAGTTTGTGTTGATAGCGTTCATCGTTGGTTCTTTCTGTTTGGCTGGCTGTCAAGGAATGCGGATTCCAGAAGCAGCGAAAAGCTGAAACGCGGTGGACCAGAACCAGAGTTCCAACGTATGCATCGACGTGCAGTAACGTGGACTCGGATCGGATCGCCCGTGAGCCAGTTTCAAGAAAACCTTGCCGTGTTGGTCGGATGAAAACGCGTTGGATCAATCTGTGATCCGTCAGTTTTCAACCGGTGATTCGCATCAGCGAATCTGGCTTTGTTTCCTGAAACCGTTGCCCGAGAAACCGGATCCCGGTTTGCCCGTGCGAGCTTCAAGCGTGGCGGGTTTGCCGACCGGGACCGCACTTGGACTCATTGCGAATCGAAACGCCTGTAAACAGCGTTCCAGATTCGCGTCCATATCGCTCGCAAAACGAGCGGCGGTCATGGTCAGATTCCGGAGCATCCCCATCAGATGGGATATTGCCCCGGAGACCTCGCGCCATGAAAGGAGCGCGAGTCTGCCAAGCGGTAGGTGCCGCGATTGGCGTTGCAGGCACGAATAAATGCGCGACAACGACAGACCCTGTACGCGAGAACGGCAAATAGCGTTAGCGATCGAGTTTGTTGTGTTTTGAATACGCATTTCATTCATCCTGCGTGCCTGGCACGCTAATAGAAAGAACCGTGTTGTTTTAAGCCGACCGAGTGTGCTCCCATGCCAGCGAGGCATGCGAGATTCAGTCCGACTTTCCTAAATGTTATCGACGTTTGTCTGATCAAGTCAGAACAAAAATCATCGACGAGTCGTGCTTTTGGCGGGTAGTCCAAGAGTAAAGCGTGGGCTTCCCTCAGGTTTAGAACCGCACAAAGCATCTATATCTTACCACAATTTGTGGCCAAGACAGTGGATTTCCTCTCCACGCCCCTAGAGAGGCGTCTGCCACGGAAAGGTTCGCAGAATTTTGAAAAATATTTTTAGTCGCGACGCCGAACCCTCGTAACGGCAGCGTTTGCCGAGCCATACGGCCAAATTCGCAGCAAAAATGCCGTAAAACCAAGCGAATTGCCGGTTTGGCGTGGGGCTGTCGATTCACTCGCGGGCGGTGCCAACTATTTGAGCCGTCCCAGCCCCATTTTTTCTCGGTTTCTGTTCAACGATTCCAAGCCGGCCGGGTTCAGCTTCAGAAACTTGATCAGTTGCGAGTTGGACACCCCGAGCAACTTCGCTGCTGCCGCGTGTTCATGCTGGCAGGCAGCCAGCACATCCATAGCTTCCGCCAGCAAAGCGGCAAAGTCCTCGTGGCGGACGCTGACCTCGATGCGACCAGAACGGCAGCGGCTGCGCCAAAGTTCACTGGGGCTAAAGTTCTCGACTTCGACGGGATTCCGGACCGCCAGTGCCAGATTCACTCGCAATCGCTCGACCGCAACGTCTCGGTTGGCGTGCTGACTACGCCGCTCGGCCGCTTGGCCTATCACGCCCGTAGGCCGATGAGTCACCACGATGGCGGATTCGACTTTGTTTCGGTGTTGACCGCCGGGCCCGCCACGACGAGTCCGTTCGAAATCGCAGTCGGTCAACAGCTGAGCAACAGGCAGTGAGGCAGGATGAAGATTGGACAAACAAGAGCTCGACAATAGTGTCTGGTGGATATTTCTGTTCGCTATATTTCATTCTGGTGAAAATTGTGACGACTGTCGCGGTGAAATCACGAATTGTTTGCGAATTCCCGAAAGAAAACAAACGAAAATGAGTATGTCGGTTTGGGTTTCGCTCGCTTGATCCATAGAATAGAGTTTATATTCTCATTCTGATACGCTTGGCGTCGTGCCAACCCGTTAAGCTTGAGCTCCCGTTCCATCATCGTTTTTCTTACTGTTCCCTTCTATGGCGCTTGAAAAGTTAGGTCCATATCGATTCAAAGGCGTGCTCGGACGCGGCGGAATGGGAATTGTGTACCGAGGAGAGCATGAAGAGACGGGTGAATTTCACGCGGTCAAAGTTTTGTCGCCCACGTACAGCGACGACGATCATTTTCGCGGTCGTTTTGAGTCGGAAATTCGGGCTCTACTGAAACTGAACCATCCGAACATCGTCCAGTTGATCAGTTATGGCCAAGAAGATGGCATGCTGTTTTTCTCGATGGAACTGGTCGAAGGGAACAGTCTCTTTCAAATGCAGCGGCAGGGACATCGCTTCGATTGGCGGCAAGTTCTTGCGATCGCGGGCGACGTTTGTCAGGGGCTCCGGCACGCGCACGATCGCGGCGTCATTCATCGCGACTTAAAGCCGGGCAACCTGTTGATGGCCAATCGCTCGGAGGATGATGCTGAAGATGCGAAACGCAATTTGACTGGCATCGTGAAGATCACGGATTTTGGCATCGCCAAAAGCTACGGTTCCTCTCAAAACACCGGCACGAATGTACTCGGCACCATGGACTTCATGAGCCCAGAACAAGCCAAAGGCCAACCGACCACCGCTCGTAGTGACTTGTACAGCCTTGGAACGGTAATGTTCACGCTGCTGGCAGGAAAACCACCCTTCACATCCAAGTCGGTGGAAGAAGGAATCAACAACCTGATTCATGTTGAAGCGCCGCCGGTGAGCAGCGTTGTGCCTGGCATCCCAATTGAAATCGACAGTTTGGTCCGCTCGATGATGGCCAAAGATCCTGAAGAACGACTCCCCACGACACTGGCACTGTCGCGGGCCCTAGAAGAGCTGGAAGATGTCCTGCGGCACCAAGCGGAGGCCAAAACGGCGGAAGTTTTTGGCGCGACGATTGCCAATGATTCGAATAAGGTCGTGCAAAACAGTGACCAGTCGGCAACGACCTTTGCCGAGCCTGGCAGGCAACGCAAGATTAATACCAAACCGAATCAAATGGGCGGGAGAACGGCTGAGCACACCGACATGGATCGCCAACAGATCCGTCGCGAGTCGGAAGCGGGGTCGCAAAAGCCGCGGCTCAACCGTCCATTGGACACTCGAGACGACTACTTCAATACCGTCACCGACCATTTGCGACAACAGCAAGAGAGCACGGGTTTCGAAACGGAAAAAGCGACCGGGCGCGGAAAGCTACCGCTGTTCTTGGCGTTATTGGTAGTCATGGGTATCGTGGGTTGTGGGCTATTCAAAGTACTAACGCCTCCGTCTGCTGATAAGCTGTTTGAAAAAATCAAAGCCGAAGAACGCAGCCCCAACGAAGTACTTGGCGAGATCAAACAATTTCTAAGACTGTATCCCAAAGAATCTCGATCGATCCATGTTGCTCAGTTGGGTGGCATTGGAGAGGCGATTCAGTATTACAATCGGCTGCAGGCTCGAAGCACGCTCCGCAAAAATAGCCTGTCGTTGATGGAAGAGAAATTTTTAGCGATCGTGCAGGAGGCCGAAGACGACCGCACACAGGGCAATCGAAAAATGAAAGCCTTCGTCACGTTTCATTCGAAAGTGGCGGACTTATCGGAGTCCGATCAAACACTCCTTAAGCACGCAGAAAGCTACCAGGCGAAAATCCGGTCGGATGCCAGAAACACTGTTGAAACGAATATAAAGCAGATTCGCAGTGCGATGAAAACGGCCGCTGAATCAAAAACCCCTGGTGAAGCGAGGGAGATCTACCAGTCGATTGTACAACTGTACGAAAACGTTCTGTGGGGCGAGGAAGACGAAGCGAAAGAAGGACGGCGCCTAGTCGAAGAGGCTGGAAAGCTGCTGGACCAAGAACTCCGGCGGACCAGTAATCCGTAGCGAAGTTCAGTAGCACAAGTGGACGCTAGTCAGGGAATGCCCGCCTACGCTAAACTGGGACCGTAATGAATTTTCTTTGGACAGGAAATTGGAAGCAGATCAACATGTTCCACGAAAATGAATCGGGAAACGACGCCATGCCATCTCAGCCAATCAAGGCCAACCGTTCGGCTGCTTCTCCCGCGAAATCTGCGACTCAGGACCAATTGCATCGGTGCTCGTATTGCGGCGAATCGTTCAAGCGATCTGAGACCAAGAACATGCCGTTTTGCAGCCGCCGCTGCCAGCAGATCGATCTGGGAATGTGGCTCAACGAGTCGTACGGCATGCCCCACGAGGGCGAAGGGGCTCCCGACCATGATCCTGACGCAGACCTTTGATAACAGGCCGGTAATTCTGCTGCGATGCTCCACGAAAGAATCCGTGATAGGCCGCGAAAATCAACCTAGTCAGCGGGTTCGCTTGAGGCTGGGACGTCCCATTCTGCGATGGGTTGGATCGTCTATAATGGCGGACGCTGTTTCAAACTGAGTGAACCCAATTGGTTTCTCGCTTCAGCGAAAGGGAAAATCCGTCTATGAATGAGCAACCGGTCGTCGTCCAGAAAGTATCGTGGTGGGATCTCTGCCCGTGGACCATCATTTTCAAAACGCTGCCCGTTGCGACCGGCATGGCTGCACTGGCGTTGGCGTTG
>CAZLYM010000254.1:0-5203 GCA_964563475.1 uncultured Pirellulaceae bacterium | reverse complement strand
TGAAACATCGGTCAGAGCTTGCCTAGCAGAAGTGACAAATTCGACTGATTGTTCAGGTGAATCGGCGATCGCTGTCAGGTGCCCCATCTTTCGACCCGGTTTTGGATCCGCTTTGCCGTACAGATGCAGTTTGACGTTTGGCGTCGCCAAAGCTTGATTCCAATTTGGTTCACCGTCCTGCCACGCGTCTCCCAACAGGTTAGCCATCGCCGCTGGTTTGATTCTGGCCGTCGATCCGAGCGGCAACCCGCAGACGGCTCGCAGGTGTTGTTCAAACTGGCACGTGATGTTGGCCTCGATGGTCAGGTGCCCTGAATTATGAGGCCTCGGTGCGATCTCGTTTACCAAAATCCGGTCGTTGCAGTGAAAGAACTCAACGCACAACACGCCAACCGATCCAAGCTGACTCATGATCTGGCAGGCGATGTCCGTCGCTTCTTTTTCTAGTTTTTCATTTACGCCTGACGGTGAAACGGAGACGTCTAGAATGTGATTGTGATGCTCGTTGCGACTGGTTGGAAACGCGGTTACTTCGCCTGTCGAGCTACGGGCGGCGACGACCGAAAACTCGAAATCGAAGTCTATTAACTTTTCGAGGATCGCTTCTTCGCAGTTTAATGCTTCCCACGCACTCGCGATATCGGCTTGAGAGAGGATGAAACGTTGCCCTTTCCCGTCGTACCCTTGCTCGGTCGTTTTCAAGACCCCCGGAAAGATGGACTCGCAGGCCGCGTTCAGTTCAGACAGTGAATGAACGATCTGAAAGTCGCAGGTCGGGATGTTGTTTTCGCACAGAAACGATTTTTCACGGCCTCGGTTTTGTGTGGTCCAGAGCGTATTGATGCCGGGATGGACGGGAGCGTGAAGGCCGGCGGCTTCAAGCGCGCTGGCTGGAATGTTCTCAAATTCCAAAGTAACGACATCAACTCGCTTGGCAAACTCTTCGACGGCAGCCAGGTCAGAGTAGTCCGCTTGCAACTCCAGATCAGCGACTTGTCCCGTTGGTGAATCGCGGTCAGGAGAAAGCACGTGGACTCGATAGCCCATCCGCTTAGCCACCACCGTCATCATTTTGCCAAGTTGACCGCTGCCGAGAATGCCGATTGTCGATCCGGGCAAAATTGGATTGTCTTCGTGCTCCCGAGCGGTCATAGATTGGTTTCCTCAAGCACCCCGTCGGTTTGTGACTTCATGAACGAATTCAATTTTTCACGAACGACTAAATCGTCATTGCCAAGAATTCGTGCTGCCAGTATCGCAGCATTTTTGGCTCCGGCTTCTCCGATCGCCAATGTTGCCACCGGAATTCCACCGGGCATCTGGACGATGGAAAGTAGTGAGTCCAAACCGTTGAGCGCCTTGCTTTTGATTGGTACGCCAAGCACGGGTAGTCGTGTTAACGATGCGACCATGCCGGGCAAATGAGCTGCTCCCCCTGCCCCGGCGATAATCAATTTCAGGCCTCGGTCTTCGGCCGATTGAGCGTACTCGACCATCCACGCCGGAGTTCGATGAGCCGAAACGACTTTTGATTCGTGGGGAATCCCAAACTCAGTCAGCATTTCCGACGCGAGCTTCATAGTGGGCCAATCCGATTTGCTGCCCATAATAATTCCGACCACTGGCTGACCGTCGGATGATGTGTTGCCGTCAGGCATTCAATGACCTGCTTAAAATTAAGTATGAAAGTTGTGCGAGGATACAAAATTGGCACGTGGAAAGCAGCGGACGAATAATCTTCGGTATGCCGATTGCCTTCGGCAAGTGGCAGGATAAAGCCCACCAGTAGATCGGGAAAATCTGTCGAGGTTTCAATGTCCTGAGCGGTAGGTTTAAACTTGCCTTCTGCTTCTTCTGCTTAAGCCCCATTTTATCAGCTGAGCCAGTTCTCGAAAGAGTTGGACCGCCAGAACCGGCGAATCGGCAGAAAGTCGGCATTCGTTGGCTGCGAAGTTGATCAGATCAAGCTCAGCGGCGGTACGGCGGACCTAGGTTGACCTAGATGCGTGCGTTTGTATTTGCGTTAATGTTTGACGATTGAAGAAACGAGCTAACATTCAGCTGGCATTCGCGAGGAATTCGAGTCTCCATTTGCCGCAAAAACGGGCGTGATCCGTGCATTGCGTCTGTTCAATCGCGTGACGGGAAAATAGGATTCAGCAAACCGTACGGGTAAAACTTCTGATACCGCTACTGTGAGCCTGACGGGATATTTTGTTCCTGCCGATAACGCTCGCATGTTTCGTTGTGTGGCTCGCCGTGTCGGGTGTCGCAAAGTGGAATCGGTTCGCTATTTTTGTTTTTTGATTGGCTTCGATGCAATTGACTCGCTCAGCCGGGATGCTGCTCCACGTGACCAGCCTGCCAGGGAAATTTGGAATCGGCGACCTCGGTCCGGCGGCGCACCGGTTTTTGGATTTTCTGGAAGCGGCTGGGCAAAGCGTTTGGCAGATCCTTCCACTGTGCCCACCGTCGGCAGCGAATTCTCCTTACAGCAGTTACTCGGCCTTCGCTGGAAACACACTGTTGATCAGTCCCGAATTGCTGGTCGAAGCCGGTTGGCTGGCCGTTGAAACGCTTGGGGCTCTTGCTGCGGAATACCAGCTTTCAGGAGGGGATCCGGGCAAAGTTGACTTTGGTACGGTCGTGCAATTTAATCGGCGAGTGTTGGCCGAGTCGTTTCAGCAGTCGCGCGAGCGTGTCCTTGAGAGCCAAGATTTCAAGAACTTTACCGAACAACAGTCTTGGTGGTTGAGCGATTTTGTTCTGTTTGAAGCGATGCGAGAACATTTCACGACCGGTGACTGGACGAAATGGCCCGTCGAGTGCCGGAGTCCTGCAACCGTCCCCGCCAACTACTTGGTTGAGCTTGATCAGGCGATTGCGTTCGCCGAGTACAAACAGTTTCTGTTCGATCAGCAATGGAGTCGACTGAAAGCCCAAGCCAATCGCCAAGGCGTTTCAATCTGCGGAGACATGCCAATCTTCGTCGCGTTGGAAAGTGCCGATGTGTGGGCCAATCAAAACCAGTTTCAGCTTGACGCTCAAGGGCGGCCGACCGTTGTTGCCGGCGTGCCTCCCGACTACTTCAGTGAAACGGGCCAACTGTGGGGCAACCCGCTTTACGATTGGCAGGCGATGCAGGACGACGCATACGGTTGGTGGGTAAAACGGTTCCGGCGAGCGTTGGATCAGTTTGATTTGCTTCGCGTCGATCACTTTCGTGGCTTTGCGGGCTACTGGGAAGTGCCTGCCTCGGCAGAAACCGCCGTGTCAGGGAGCTGGAAAAAGGGGCCCGGAGATCAGGTTTTTCTAGCCGCGCAGCGGGTGCTGGGTGAATTGCCGATCTGGGCGGAGGACTTGGGCGATATCGATCAACCGGTTCACGATCTACGAGACGGGCTTGGATTTCCAACGATGCGTGTCATGCAGTTTGGTTTTGATACGCCTCAAGATGATTTTCATCGGCACACGACTTACTCGAAGAACTGCATCGGTTACACCGGGACGCATGACAACGACACCGTGATGGGGTGGTGTCAGACTCGATTAGAATCGCGAAACGGTAACTCTGACGAAGATGTGCTGATGACGATGTTGCAGCCGGGCGAACCTGTTTATCTTCAGATCATCGACTGGTTGTACAACTCGGCCGCCGCTGTAGCGATTGTGCCGGTGCAGGACGCGTTGGGACTAGGCGGAGAAGCGCGTATGAACGTGCCGGGCGAAGCCGAAGGGAATTGGGACTGGCGAGTGGTCGAAAGCCAATTGACGGCCGAGGTTGCTGGCATACTGCGACAAAAAGTTGAGGCATCCGGGCGATGCATTCTTGTCAGTTGAGCACCCAGCTAGGGCTTTGAAGAAAAATCGCTTCAAACAAACAACCCCGAAGTCACACGACGGATGTCGGGTAGCTCCGGGGTTATAAGTTTCGTCGGTAACACTGCGTGTGAAACACCCGAACCTAAAAAACAGGCGAGTGCCCTTTTGCTTGCCGGCACGCAGACAGTTGTGCCGTATGATAGGTGATGTGTGTCGTCAACAAGTGAGACATCAGGTCACGCTTCGTCGAAATTGCGGGCTCCAACGGTTCGAAACCATGCTTTTCGTCGAGCACTTCTGTCGAAGCGTTTTTTGTTAGATCCAGTAGGCGGGCATAGCCTTTTTCTAGATCGACCAGAACATCGGCGACGGTGAACGTCGGTGCATTTGCGTCGCCAGGCTGACTGCCGGGACCAAAGGCAGCGAACCATTCGTCGCCACAACTCGGTTCTTCCCCCAGCATTTTGCAGCCAAGCTCAGATGCCATTCGCAGGTGCCCCAGTATCCATTGCGGCGTTTTTCCAGTCGATTCCTTCAGTGTGGTTAGGTCGTCATCTTGCAAGTCATTGGCGATCGTCTTCAGATAGCCGATTGCGAAATTGACGAGTGTCGTTTCTGATTCAAAAATGATTGTGTTCCTTATGTTGCTGGATTGGTTTTTGCTTTCATCACCTGCCGTTTTAAGACAATTCAAGCGAAAGTCAATGTTCGATTACCCAACGGCATGTTGCCGCACTGACAGAGTGTTTTGATTCACACGGATGAGTTTTTGTAGGCGCGGTCGCCTTCCGGCTCGTTAAACGGGGCGAATCAAAAGGCTGCTACTGGTTTGCTGTTGTCTCGCCTTGGCAGTTCCAGCAGAAGTCAAACGCGGGTTCGTTAGTTTCTCCGCAGTGAGTACAATCCCACTTCGACGCGGTTGCCGATCGGGACTCGCGGCACTCTTCTTGCCATGCTTTGATGACTTCACGAGCCCGCTCAAAGTTCTGAGCGTGCACCCAGATGCGAGGCGCGATCGAGACAGCCGGCAGATCGCCAACGGCATTTTGCAGATGTTCGCCCACGATGCGTGCCTCAATGCCCGCTTCTTTTAGAACGGCATGAACAAGGTGAGCTTCCGGGACATCAACGGCCGAGTAAACTTCCAGTGGTTCAGATTCGGTCATGTCATCACCTTGTGGTTTCGTACGGTGGCGTTCGTGGTTCAATTGTCGCAGTCTAAGCTTGTGTTTGCAAGCGAATTGCTGTCTTTAAGCCGTTGCCATTTCCAACCACTACAACGAAAAATGACTGCGGAAATCAGTGTCGTAAAACATGTCGCCACACAAAATCGAGCGTTGTAAACATATAGAAAGAATGTAATGCATCGATTGCAATTAAG
>CAZLYM010000253.1:0-5233 GCA_964563475.1 uncultured Pirellulaceae bacterium | reverse complement strand
TCAGCCAGTGGAGTGAACTTTGCCTTGAGTTCCGCGTCGGCATCCTGAGCAGCCAACGCCTGAGCCCAGTACATCGCTAGGTAGAAATGGCTGCCTCGGTTGTCCAGTTCGTTCACCTTGCGTGATGGCGATTTACCGGTCATCAAAAGCTTTCCAGTGGCTTCGTCCAAGGTGTCAGCCAGAACTTTCGCTTTTGGCTGATCGTTTGTTTCAGCCGCGTGCTCGAGCGAAACCGCCAACGCTAAGAACTCGCCCAAGGAATCCCATCGCAAATGATTTTCCTCGACGAACTGTTGCACGTGCTTGGGAGCCGAACCACCGGCCCCCGTTTCGAAGAGGCCTCCGCCGTTCATTAGCGGTACGATGGACAGCATCTTTGCACTGGTGCCAAGCTCCAGAATCGG
The DNA here is from genome assembly GCA_964563475.1 of uncultured Pirellulaceae bacterium. Classification (GTDB taxonomy): domain Bacteria; phylum Planctomycetota; class Planctomycetia; order Pirellulales; family Pirellulaceae; genus Mariniblastus. The sequence goes on along the minus strand of CAZLYM010000253.1, from coordinate 4,829 downwards.
AAACAGATCGGTCAAGTAATCGCGAAGCACGTTTCCGGTTACCGAGAGTGTGTCCTGACCGTCTTTGACGCGTTGCAGGGTGAACTTAGTGGCTTCGGCAGGCGAGAGAATCTCGATTTGCAGCCCGTCGGTGTCGTGATCTTTCAGATAAGTATTTACTTTTTCGATCAGCTGCGCGTCGTGAGCTCGGTCTTTGTTCAGCCAGAAAACTGCCGGTGCATTCATGGCGCGGGCTCGGGTGACGGCCAGTTTTACCCAGTCGCGGATCGGAGCGTCTTTCACTTGGCACATTCGCCAGATGTCGTTTGCTTTAACCGAGTGCTCGAACACGACGTCGCCCGCCTTGTTGAGTACTTGTACGGCGCCGTCGGATGCAATTTCGAATGTCTTGTCGTGCGAGCCGTACTCTTCGGCCTTTTGAGCCATCAAGCCGACGTTTGGAACCGAACCCATGGTGGTCGGATCGAAGGCTCCGTTGGTCTTGCAGAATTGAATGGTTTCTTCGTAGATGTCGGCGTAGCTTCCGTCGGGAATTACCGCTTTGGTGTCCTGAGACTGACCGTCTTTGTTCCACATCTGCCCCGACGTGCGAATCATGGCCGGCATCGAAGCGTCAATGATCACGTCGCTGGGCACGTGCAGGTTGGTGATGCCCTTGTCCGAGTTCACCATCGCTAGGTCGGGGCCGTTTTCCAAAGCGGCATCAATATCGGCCAGAATCGTTTTGGCTTGATCTTCAGGGAGTTGGCCGATGGCAGCGAGCACATTTCCTAGCCCGTTGTTCACGTTGGCACAGGCTTCCTCCAACGCGTCGCCATGCTTGTCGAATACGTCTTGGAAGTACGCTTTGACCGCGTGGCCAAAAATGATGGGGTCGGAAACCTTCATCATGGTGGCTTTCATGTGCAGCGAAAACAGAATGCCTTGAGCTTTCGCATCGGCGATCTGTTCGGCAAGAAATTTGTCCAGTTTGCCGCAGTCCATCGCGGTTGCGTCAACGACTTCGCCAGCAAGCACGGGGATGGATTCTTTGAGCACGGTGGTCGTTCCATCAGTAGCGACCAATTGAACTTTCAAGTCGTCAGCGGCATCGAAGGTCGTCGACTTTTCATTGGAGACGAAATCGCCATCGGGCATATGAGCCACGTGGGATTTTGAATCGGCTGACCACTTGCCCATCGAGTGCGGGTTGCTGCGAGCGTACTGCTTGACTGCGTTGGGGGCTCGACGGTCCGAGTTACCTTCGCGCAACACAGGATTGACGGCGCTGCCCATGACTTTGGCGTAACGTTTTTTAATGTCGGCCTCGGCGTCGTTTTCCGGATCGTCTGGATAGTCAGGGATCGCGTAGCCTTTGGCTTGCAGTTCAGCGATCGTTGCTTTGGCTTGCGGGACCGAAGCGCTGATGTTGGGAAGTTTGATCAAGTTTGCTTCGGGCGTTTTGGCCAGTTGTCCCAGTTCAGCCAGCGCGTCGTGCTGTTTCTGATTGTCTTTTAGGAAGTCCGGGAACGCAGCCAAGATTCGTGCGGCTAAGCTGATGTCGCGCGTCTCGACTTCGATTCCGCAAGTGCCGACGAATGCTTGAACGACAGGTAGCAGTGATCGAGTCGCTAGGGCAGGGGCTTCGTCAGTGAGTGTGTAGATAATTTTTGGCATGAGAAAATAAGAAAACAGAGATCAGTGTTCAGGTTCGCGTAATTCAGCTGCGCCAACGTGGCGACTTGCATCAAGTATTGTCGTCGAAGACAGCAAGTTTGTCAGCACCAGCCCAGCTGGTGCTGACGTGGTTCATGCGGGGTCAGGCAGGCGTGATTCGGCGCGGCGTGTGGACATCTCGCACGTCAAAGCACTCCATGTTGGCTCGTCGCGCCGCTTCGACGCCCAAGTCGGCATCCTCGTAGACTCGGCATTGTTCGGGAGGAACATTTAACTGCCGCGCGACCTCCAAAAACACGTCGGGCTCTGGTTTGTGCTTTTGGGTGCCCTCGGCCCCAACAACACAATCGAAGACATCATCCAGCTTGATTCGCTTGAGGATTCGGTGGACGACTTCTTGCCGCGAGCCCGATCCGACGCCCATGGGCAGCTTGCCATGATGCTCGCGAGCAATTCGTACGATGGCTTCGATTGGCTCCACGTCGTCCAGCACGTCAAGAAATGCCTGTTCTTTTTCGAGCGAGATTCGGTTGGCATCTTCTTCGATGCCCTTCTCGTCGAGCAAAAGCTGCACAATATGGACGGTCGGCTGCCCAGCCAGCGAGTAAAACCGGTCTTCGTCTAATGGGACGTTATATCGACTCAAAGTCGCTCGCCAGGCAACAAAATGCAGCGGCATGGTATCGGCCAAGGTGCCGTCGCAGTCAAAAATAAGACCCTTGATTTGGCTGTTGTTTGGGGGTTCAGGCACGGAAATCCTGTCCTTTTAGAGTGTTTGTGGGGCCTGAGTTTGATTTTCATCCTGCGACGGCACAAGGGTTGCTGCACAGAACAGGCGGTTTTCAGTAAATTGAGTAAAATGAGGCCCCTTGGATGCAAATTAGTGTGATTTGCTTTTCCCTTGATGCTGTATTAAAATCCGGGGAGTGAGTTCAAGTGTGCCGTGACGAGATTTGTTCAGCGGAAGGACGATTGAGAGCTGTTAGACTTGGCCTGAGATATTTTACGTTTTTGTTTTGAGGAGTGGCGTGATGCCGCAGGGTACGATTAAGAAGTTGACTGACAAAGGTTTTGGTTTCATTCAGGGTGAGCGCGGAGATATTTTCTTCCATCACTCATCTTTGGAAGGAGCGACCTACGACAGTCTCCGCGAAGGCCAGAAGGTCGAGTATTCGGAAGGTCAAGGTCCTAAGGGGCCTCGAGCCGAAGCAGTCCGTTTGTTGGACTGAGTTTTTTGCCGAACAAATGTTCAGCGTCACCGTTTGATTTTTCTGTGAGAAATCAAACGGTTTTTTATGCGCTTTGTGGTGTCTGTTTTCCGCAATCGGCGTAGCGTTCAGTTCCTTGTGGAAGTGCAGCGGGAGACTTTGGGAAGCTTAATTTGGGCGCAATCGAATATCTTGTGAGGCACCGCAGCGCCGGCTTTTTTAGAGCCTATCCCACAACATCATAACCCGAAGCGTGAGCCGAGGATTTGGGATAGGCTCTTATTGCGCCGCTTCGAACTCCCACGGCGGCACAGGATCCGGTTGACTCCACAGGCCTAGCTTTGCCTTGCGTGCTTCCGCTTCGGCCGACCGATACTTGGCGTCACCGTCAAACGTGCTTCCGTCGTACCATCCGAAACCTCGCTTGATCAGTTCCAAGCCGACGTCGATTTCCTGATCCGCGTCCGACTCAGCCGGAATCCATGCTCGTACGAATGCCACTTTTGATTCGTCCAGCCACTTCACGACCACTCGCAAATCGTGTTCACCCGTGATCCGCTGTAACTCTTGTCGTGCTTTGTCACCGAAGGGTTGTCCGTGCTTGGGGGAGTCAACGCCTTCCAGACAGACATAGTGAATTGACTGACCAAGGCGCATATCGAAGTAGTCCCCACCCCAGACGCGGAACGTTTTGCTGTGAAATTCGTATGGGAGTTTTTCGGGCAGAGGAGCCGGTAGCGATTTGTCGCGGTCGACGACATCACTTTCGCACCCCATAAATACCAAGAAAACGGCGGTAGTCAGGCTCAGTGCCAGCATGACAGCATTGCAGCTTGATCGATTTGGTAAGTTCATTTGGCTATGGAGCGAAAAAACGGACGACACTAAATATATCTCATTACTTTTGAGTTCTACGGTTGGAGATCTGTACTCTTACAGATTTGTATTCTTTCAGGAAACGCTTTTCCTGCTCAAGACCATAACCCGAAGTCCGGGTTGTGCAGCCACATTGCATTCTTTGGATTATTAACGCCACGTGAATAGGTTGTCCCTCAACTGGAATTTTCTTTGGACGGTCAGCGGCCGAGTTTCTGGCTCGACGCAGATTCATTGGGCCGTCGCGCTGGTGGTGGTACAGGGCTTACTTGCGATCCCGGGCTGGGTGATTTCGATCCCTGTTCCGGGGGTGGCTGCCGCTCAAGTTCCGTCTCAGCAGCAAGACCAAGCAGTGCCGATTGATGCAGGGGTTCGTTTGGATCAACTGTTGACGAATCTGGTGCTAGAGAATCTGCCTCACGACTACGTTGACGAAAAAAAATGGGGTCGCCAGTCCGAACGTTGGGACGGAGTGGATGTGAAGTTTAAAGATGGAAAGATTCGGACGCATCGCCGCAAGAAGATGGTCAATCACGGCACGTGGAAACGTTATACGGCCTCGTTGATGAACCCGACCGAAGAGTTTTCCGTTCGAGTGACCAACATGCGACAGCGTCCGGACGCATCGATGGCGTTTGATGTCGAGTGTTCGGCACACGTCAAGCTTCATGGTCGCCAATCAAAGTGGATCAAGGGAGTGCAGTTGTACAGCTTGAGTGCCGACGGTCACGCCAAGTTGAATCTTTCGGTATCCATGCAATTGGAAACGCATTTGGATATCACAAAGTTTCCGCCTGATTTGATCTTCGCTCCCAAAGCAACGGCGGCCAACATTGAGGTGAAGGAATTGCGGATCGATCGGATCAGCAAGGCCGGTGGCGAGTTCGCTCAGCAAGTCACCAAAGGGGTCCGGTCGTCGTTGGACGAGAAGATCGCTAAGAAGGAGAAGAAGCTAGTGGAAAAGATCAACAAGAAATTGCGGGAAGAAAAAAAATCGCTGCGTCTTTCTATTTCCGAGGCTGCCAAAAGCAAGTGGGCCGGTGCGGCCAAGGCTTTTCTCCCAGAACCCGTCCGCGCCGCGTTGGGCGA
>CAZLYM010000252.1:3884-5243 GCA_964563475.1 uncultured Pirellulaceae bacterium | reverse complement strand
TCACGCTTCGGGTTATGAATGTCTGCGATAGGCGATTAAAAAATCCAAACCAAACAAGATACTATGATTCCCGTTAACGCTACGAAATACCAGAACGCTGTGACGTTTTGTAGCGTCTCGGGCGTGGTGACGGAAGCTTGGGATGGTTTTTTCAGTAGCAGCAATACGAGCAAACACGTGCCGATTAGCAGTTCGGCAGACAGAAACCCGGTCAACAGCCAATAGTTGGCGATCCAGGTCGGCCCGCCCGGAATGACTTTGGGAAGCGATTCGCGCATCACATTTCGGATCGTATCTTCTTCGGCCGCGGCTTCAAGGTAACTCAGACGCTGCTGCAATCGGTCAAGGGCCTGCTTTCCCTGTTGGGTGGCAACCTGGTCGTCGGTGTTGATGCTTTTCAGGTTGGCCTTTGCGGTTTCCAGTTGTTGATTGGTTTCAGCCGTTTCGTCTTGAGCGAATTTTGCGAGGCGTGGGTCCGGCTGAGTCGGATAAATCTGGTCGGCAAGTTGAGCAAGGGTGAGTGCTCGCATGTTTGGGTCGCCGGTGCGTCCGACCTTCCGACGAGTCCACTCGATTTGGCCACTGCGGATGAGTTTCCATTGAGTCAGCTTCCGCCGCGTCAATGAATCCGGGTTAGGCAATTGCTCAAGCGACGTGATCCGATTGTTGGCCACGACCGAGACGTTGGACAGGTAGTTCAGATCCGGCTTGCCGTGAACCATTGGCTGCGTTCGACTGGGAAACAAACCAAGCTTAATCTTGCTTTGGTAGTCCAGCCCGATAACGCTGATGCTAAACGCCGCGAATGCCAGTGCGAATGCGACCCAAGGGAAGCGGTTGGTGGAATCAGCGGTCGGCTCGACCGATTCAGCACGGCAGTTTTTTAGTTCTCGTCGTAAGAACCAGCAGACTGACAGCAGTAAAACGATGGTCACCATGCCAATGCACCAGTGACTTTTGACCCACGACGGCTGTGGCCATTCGTTTGGGGGTAGCCCGGACCTGAGCACTAGGGAAGCACCGATCACTCCAGCGAACATCATCATGCCGGCTGACAGGAACAACCACCAACCGAATCGTTGGTTGCTGATCGGGAGTAGTCGTTGGGATTCGTGCAAGTTACTGTCGGCTTTAATGAATTACGTGTGGTTTCAAATCGAGAGTATTGGCTTGGACTCCGGACTTGCGGATCAATAAAAATCCTCAGGCGTCGTTGTCGCCGCGATGTCTCTGTCAGAACCAGTGCTGACCACATAGGCGAACAGATCAAGAAGAACAACTACTACAGCCAGAACCGCCGGGGCACGGAGAGCGATTCGGTTCAGTTCTTGTTTCTCGCTCATGCGGCTCTACGTCCAA
>CAZLYM010000252.1:0-3784 GCA_964563475.1 uncultured Pirellulaceae bacterium | reverse complement strand
ACGGAGAGCGATTCGGTTCAGTTCTTGTTTCTCGCTCATGCGGCTCTACGTCCAACAAGCGATGACCAATGCCAACATGTAAAGCGGCAGGTATAGCAGCGAGGACAGCATCAACGAGCGAGCGGTCTGGTCGTTGCGATCGCGGGCGAAGACGATCGAGGCCTTCAGGTACGGCCAGCCCAAACCTAGCGTGACTAAGCTGAAAATGGCAATGTGCCAGATGCTTGGTAATAGAATCACCGGCACCAAGCTGACGACGATTAACAGCACCGCAGTGATCACCGACTTGCGCCCCGCGCGAAGGCCGCTAGGGTCGACCACGGTCAACATCTTCAGGCCTCCTTTGGCATACTGGTCGCGGTACTTCCAAGCGATCGCCATGAAGTGCGGGAACTGCCAGAACACCAACACGCCAAACAGAGACCAGCCGATCACGCCAACCGTTCCTGTCGTAGCCAGTGAACCCATCAGGACGGGCAAAGCACCGGCGATTGAACCGACTTCGGTGTTGATCCAATGATGACGTTTAAGTGGCGTGTAGATAAACACGTACAGAATCCAGTTAGCGACTCCGCAAGCAGCCGTTTGCCAATTGGTGCAGGCCAACAGAATGGCCAATGAGGCTCCCAGTGTGACCGCTCCGAAAGTCGCGACCTCGGTGGCCGAAAGTCTGCCCGCAGGAAGCGGGCGGTTGGAGGTTCGCGGCATCAGGAAGTCGGTATACCGTTCGATGAACATATTCATCGCGTTGCCGCTGCAAGCCAGTAGCAGCATGCCAGCCATGGAGCTGAGCAGGACCAGAATATTCAGATCGCTACCTGCCTCCAAAATAGCGGGGACGGCAAAGGTAAACAGCACCATCACCGAAATACGCATTTTGGTTAGCTCGATGTATGCTTCCCGTCGCGACGGTTGTTCCGTGGCTGGCATGGCGGATGAACCGGCGGTTTCAGTATCGGATGGAATCGAAGTATCGTTCATTGGTTTAGATTAGCGAAATCTTTTCGATCAGGCATCGCTGGCGGTGATCGCGTGAAGGTCGGATTGAGAAGGTGGTTGTTCCTTGGAGCTGTCAGCGCCGGTCGTGACAGAATCGCGGGCCATGGCAAAACGCCGATTACACCGTAACGCATGGACGGTCCAGAATGCCAATATTAACGAACCAACCACGACGTGAGCAGTGACTAAGTTCATTTGCAGCAGACTTTTTTCCGGAACGATGAAATGAGCCGCAAAATTGCACTGACGAAACCAGCTTGGCCAACCGAATTTGACAATCCAAGTGCCAACGCCAAGCGAAATCTGTGTGAAAATCAGCAGCATCAGTATATTTGCAGACGCTCGAACGCCCACGCCGCGGAAGATCGACTGCCGAGTGATAACCCACTGCATGAACGTTCCGAAGGCGATCAGTATCGCGACGGAAATATGGGCGACGATCAACCATTTGTAGGTCTCGGGCGGAGCTGCTTCGTCGATGTGTCGCAGAAACGCTCCGATGACCAGTTGCCCGTACGAGATCGCCAGCATGAAGATCGGCAGCCAGACTAGGCCGTTTCGAAGTCGAGTCGCCTGCCGAGTTTCCGTTTGTCGATGCCACCAGCGGGAAGTGACCACACAAAACGCAATGACTGCCGCAAAGAACGCCGGTCCCACGCAGCCATGAACTTGAGCGAGCCAGCGTGCGAATAGTTCGACACGAAGTCCACCTAGCACGCCTTGGAAAATGACCAACGCCAAAAGCGCTACCGATAGAAGTTTGACCCATCCACGAGACTCGGTTCGGTAAGTCGCCACGACCAGTGCAATTGCAATCAATCCGGCCAACGCACCCAACTGACGATGTCCGTGCTCGATCAGCAAGTCAAACGGACCGAAAAGCCAAGTTTCGATCGGATACAAGAACATGTTGTATCCGTAGGTTCCGGGCCAGTCGGGAACGGCCATGCCCGCGTCGGAGGTCGTGACCAAACCACCAACCCAGATCAGTGGGAACACAACCGTAGCCAGCAGGCACCCCAATCGGTGCGGCCAGCGGGAAGGTAGGATGTCACTTGATTGAATCATTGTGTGATTGAGTTTAAGCCGTTTTCATTGTCTTGGCGATCTGTTTCCCATTGAGGAAAGAAATCACTTTCGCGGTCGGACGAATTGTACTCGTAGGGCCCGCGAAACACTTGCAGGGGTTTGTTGGCTGGATCCACGTTCGACGAATCGTTGCCGCTCCATTCTAACCCGTTGGATCGCCATGGATTGGACTGCGACAAAATGCCAAACCTCATACTCCACAGGAAATTGGCCAGAAAGATCAACTGGCTGGCTGCCATCCCCATCGCACACCACGTGATCCATTGATTCAGAGGCAGGAATTCGGCCAACGAATCCGCATACGGATCGGCATAACGCCGCGGCATTCGGCTGAGCAGATGCATCGGCAGAAAGGTACCGTTGAGAAAAACAAACGTGGTCAGAAAATGCAGTTTGCCCAATCGTTCGCTCATCGACCGCCCGAAAATCAGCGGGAACCAATAGTACGCCGCGCCGAACATTCCCAATACGCTGCTGCCAAAAAGGACGTAGTGAATATGAGCCACCACGTAATGCGTGTCGTGCAGAACGACATCGACCGGCGGCACCGACATCACGACTCCGGACAGCCCGCCGATGATGAACATCGAAACGAACCCGATACTGAAAAGCATCGGAGTCGTTAGCTGCAAGCTTCCGCCCCACAGCGTTCCGATCCAGTTGAATACTTTGATGCCGCTGGGCAGCGCGATCAGCATGGTCGAGATCATAAACGACATGGCGATGGTGAAGTTCATCCCCGAGACAAACATGTGATGGCCCCAGACGATAAAGCCCATCAACGCGATCGCGATATTGGTCCACACCATTGAGCGATAGCTGAAGAGCGGTTTGCGAGCAAAGCAGGTCAGTATGTCGGAAACCATTCCCATCGCGGGCAGGATCATGATGTACACCGCCGGGTGACCGTAGAACCAGAACAGGTGTTGCCAAAGTAGAACTTGGCCTCCTGCAATGGCGTTCGATGTTTCAGCCGGAAGGAAAAAGCCGGTTCCCAGCACGATGTCGGTCCACTGCATGACGGATGCCAGAATTAAGATCGGCAGTGCAAACAGTTGCATGATGGACGTGACCAGCATTGCCCAAGCGGTGGCCGGCAAACGAAACATCGTCATGCCGAGTGTTCTCATTTGTAGAATCGTGGTCGCATGATTAATCGCGACCAGCAGCGAGGAAAGACTCGTCAGCAAAATGCCAACCAGCCACCAGGCCTGAGCGATTGATGCGCTGCTTGTTTCGTTGGCCGAGGCGTTGTCACCGAGAACGCTTAGCGGCGGATAGGCCGTCCAACCGGATGCGGATCCTTGTGCCGGAGTCAAAAAGGAAAGCACCATCGCTCCAAACGCGATCCACATCAGCCAGAAAGCGATTCGAGTCATCCACGGAAACGCCAGTGACCTAGAACCGATCATGGCGGGGATCAGCATGTTCCCAAAGCCGCCGGTGAGGATTGGAATTAAGACGAAAAAGATCATCACTGACGCGTGCATCGTAAACAGCACGGTGTAGAACTCGGGCGTGATCGTGCCGCCGGAATCAGCAAACAGCCAACTGCCGAAAATCGGCATGCTTGACCACGGCCATGCCAATTGCCAGCGAATCGCCAACGCCAATAGGCCTCCGATGCCCAACCAGATCAGGCAGGACAGTAGATACCAGAGACCGACGACGCGGTGGTGGCTGGAGAACGGGTTGA
>CAZLYM010000251.1:0-5248 GCA_964563475.1 uncultured Pirellulaceae bacterium | reverse complement strand
CCGAAACCGAAGCGGCCTCGGAAACCCAATTGGACATGGCCCCCGAAGCCGGGGCGCAGGCTACCGAAACCGAAGCACCAAAAGATGCTGCGGCAACGGAAGGAGACATGGGACAGCTCAATCTGGATTCGATTGACACTGACTCGATTCCCGAAGACGAGCCAGCCAAACCGATGGCCAGCCCAGAAGATCTGGCCGAGCCACTGGCTCCCGCAGAGAAATTAGAACAAAAAGTCACGACTGAGCTGTCCTTTGATCAGCCCATTACAGGCAAAACCGTTCGTTCATTGCTGGTCGACGCGTCTAGGGAGCTTCAGCTGGATCTGGAAGAAACTCAGATCGACGTAGATTCTCCAGACGTTCTTCCTGACGAATCACCACTGACGACGCTCTCGGAAACGTGGAGTGTCACCATGGATGTTCAACGCCAGGCGGATGCTGGTCAAATCATCAATCGATGGTCGAAAAACTTCAACACGAAGCCATACTTCCCAACCACCAGTAAAGTGGGTGGACAAATCGCTCGCAAAACCCAGTTGCAGGCCCTTGGTGCGATCGTCGCCAGCCTTGTTGGAATCATTGCTTACATTTGGATTCGATTCCAGAACATTGCATTCGGACTCGCCGCTGTGATCGCACTGGTTCACGATGTGCTGATCGTTCTGGGTGCCATTGCGATCAGCCACTGGCTGGCAGGAGCCTTGGGCTTCCTGAAAATTGATGAATTCAAAATCAGCCTAGAGATCGTCGCCGCATTGTTGACCGTTATTGGTTACTCGTTGAACGATACGATCGTTGTGTTCGATCGAATCCGTGAAGTTCGCGGAAAACGGACCGAGATTACGGCCGATATGATCAACGACAGCATTTCACAAACACTCAGCCGAACCATCCTGACCTCGCTCACGACCTTCATCGTGGTCTTTATTCTGTATTGGTTTGGCGGAGACGCGATTCACGGCTTCGCGTTCGCGTTGGTCGTCGGCGTCATCGTGGGTACCTACAGTTCGATCTTCATCGCCTCGCCTGCCTTGCTGTGGTTGATGAACACGGTTGGATTGAACCCGGGCGTGGTCGATCCTGCTGCCGAATAGAAGCAGTCGTACAACACAATTGCCCCAGCACGGGCAATCTGATGATCTTTCGAGCGTTCGGTTTTCCCGAACGCTCGTTTTTTTATCAATACGCTTTCTAAATAGCTAAACAGCCTCTGGTTCAAACGCCGTCTGGCCCACCCAGACGTGGCTGCCGGATAAATTTTCGATCTGTGGCTCCAAACCCGAGCACCGATTTTACCGGTCGGGTAAAACAAACAGGCCGTATTTCGGGTTTCCCAATTCGCTACCGCGCAGTTTCTAGCTGAAATATGACAAAAAACGCGAGGGAACGAAGCATTTTTCTTACCTAGCTGGTAAAACCCGCTGGTCAACGAGGTTTGAGCGAACGAATGTCGCCGAATCTACGTATTTGCGTGCGGTTGTGTGGCATATTTGCCGGTGCAAGGCGTGCTCGGCACAGTTAAAGTAAATCCGAGCAAGCTGCCACATCATCGTTCCGCCATGGATTGGCAACGGTCGGCGTCATCGAAGACGCAGTCCTGACTAGGACTTATGACAAACGTTGTTAATTCATTTGCGGAGGTTATCGTGGGTTCAGCTCAACAATCGATTCTTGGCGTGTTCTGCATTATTGCCGCGTTTGTGCTCGGTCAATACATCAGAACCCATCCGTCTCCAGAATCTCTGGAATTGGAGCGTCAACAACAATCAACTCTCGCTCCGGCACCGCAGTTTGCCATTCGGTCAGGCAATACAATTGCCCAACCCGTCACAGCTCCGATTTCACCGCGTCTTCCAGCTCCATCGGCAGGATTTTCGGTTACGACACCGAGCACCAACCCCCAACCGGTGATCAGCGCTGTGGAAGCCGAGCGTACGGAGCCAGTTGAAACTTTCGCCAGAGCCCCGCGAACGATCGATGTTCCAGATTTTTCCAAACTGGCAGCCAGCTTCGAAAATACGCCGCTCGCTCTGCCTCAACAGAACCAATACGCTCCTCCAGTACAAGAACGCCGGCCGGAAGTCGTAACGAATACGGGTTCGTTCTACATCCGTCCCGCCCCTCAACCTCCGCAGCACATGCCACCGTCGCCCGAGATACGTTCTCTCAAGCCACAAAGCTTAGCGGACCAAGGCATGGTGAATCCAAACTTGACGGGCCGAAGCTTGGCGGATCAAAATCGCGCGGGCCAAAGTTCCTACGTTGGCTCAAGGCCGGAATCCATTGCTCCTCCTCAACCAACGGATATCTACCAAGTGCGTGAACGTCCGACATCGTTTCGAAAAGAAGATTTTCAACCGCACCTGATTTCAGATAGCAATCGCCGAAGGCCTACCGGTTCGGCAGCGGATTCTGATATGTCCCCAAACGATGCAGCTCAAACACAGAATCGCAGTCAACGCAGAAGAATTTCGTTAGCTCCACCAGAATCGGACGTCGCGTTTGTTCCCCCAGAAGTACCTGAACTGGTCATCAAGATTCCAGATGCACCTGAATCGAATCGTGTCGAAGAAAACCAACTTGCAACCTACAACGCCAATCACGCGCGCAATCAGATCCATTCCTATTACGATGTCGACATGAGCGAATCGCCTGAATCGGTGCTTGGTCGTGAAGATTTCCAACATGCGGCTCCAACCGCCCCAGCGCCAAATCAGACAAACCGTCGAATTCCGTTTAGACTCAACGATCAGGGTAGGCGAGAGCTAACACGAATCCGAAACCGGCAGCAAACCAATATCCCTTTGCAGACCGATCGATTCTCCCTGCATACGACTCAGGCCAGCGATACCCTGCAGAGCCTGTCGACTAAGTACTACGGCAAACCGGACTACTATCTGGACATCTACCTTGCCAATCAGCAAACACTCAGGAACCCCGCAGTGATTCCTGCCGGCATTCAACTTCGCATCCCGCGTTACGATCCGCAGTAGACGCTTCATAATCCGAAGCGTCCAACATGATCGAGCGTTCCAGCGACTTAAACTGGGTCGCCCAGCTGACGCTCAATTTCGGCCACTCGATAGCCGAATCCAGGCCCTTTGATCGTCGACAAATCCAGCTTGCCATTCCGACGTTGGTACAGTCCGGGATGAATCGCTTGCTCCGGAGCGGAAGCATCCGGGTAGAACTGCATCCCGTTTGATTCCACGCCCATGATCGTGCCGGCGTGAGCAGCTAGGCGGACATGCGGTACCTGAGCCAACATCGGGTTGGTCAGATCCTGAACCATCAGTGGCATACCGTGAGCCTTGGCCCAGCATAAGCTCAGCAACGCACCGGTTTGCGTCTTGCAGGTTTTCAGTGCGACGCCTGACCAGCCGAGTTCAAGACCAAGCCGGACAAATTTCCAATCGTGAGCACTCTCATCAAGAAACAACGGCTTCCTTTCTGAAACCGAATGCACGTCAATCCGATGCGTCTCCAGATCGTACGGAAACGGCTGTTCCACGTAGAGGATCGTGTCATAGATTGCCTTATGATCGACAGCAAATCGATCCAGAATCTCATTGACGTATTGAGGATCCTGAACAGTACAGTTGAAATCGGTCGTCAACCATTTGACGCCCGTCTGCAACGACAATTCACCGATCGCCAGTAAACGCTGGTAGTCCCACGCCGAGTCATTACCGCGAAGTTTGATTTTCAGACACTCCAAACCGTCTCGCTGGATCCAGTCCTTCAGCAAAACCGGGTACCCGTCATCCGGCTCGCTTCCGGTCAACTCTTCTTCCGAAATTGGGTCTAGGCCTCCAACCAAATGCCACACAGGAAGTTCGACGGGTGCTTTTTCGACTAGGAAATCGGATGGAAACTTTCCTTCAAACGACACGTCCGAATCACTTGCCGGCTCAAGAAACTGCGAAAGGTCTTGCGACATGAACTGGCTGTTGTACGTCTGATAGATGTCGACGTTGTGCAGCACACCATAGGCGTCGTGAATGGCTTGATCAAAGACGCTGGCTGCGACCAGTCCCGCCAAGTACGGCATCGGTTCGCCACCGCGATCGTCGTTAAACTGATCCTGCCGAGCATGCAAAACGTTCGTCTGGAACGAATGCGACAACTCGATCGGATGCCCCGCTTCGTCAAACTTCAACCACTCTTGTTTTAAGATCTTGCAAAAATCGATTAACGCAGCATGGCGTTCCGAGTAGGGAACTGAACTTGGCCAGACCCATTGGACCGACAACGGAGTCTCGCCCCAACCAACGCCAACATTTCCATCTCGATCTTCAAGCGTCACCTTTGCACGTGCACATGTGACGGTGAGCAATGTTTCCGAGCCAAATTTCAATGGGACACGGGTTTCGACTGGAAGGAGATAAAGAGAAACGTCTTTGACGCGAGCGTCGGTCGAGAGGGCTGTATTGGGCATTGAATATCAAAGTGAAAATGAAATGGGAGAGATATATCTTTCAGGACGCGCTGATTTCGGGAACCACAAACTTCTCGCGATACGTTCGTTTGAGAAATTGGTTGACCAGCTTAGCATGCTCACCAACAAACTGTTCGGTGATTGGGTCGTGGGTCAAAACAGGACTTGAAACAAGCTGGTCCGTCTTCACATTCAATGGCACGAGTTGACGTTCCATTTCGTCAATCATCAACGGCCATGCTTCCAGCGGCGTTACAGAATCAAGTTGGTCTCTATCATACGCCGTTCCGGCATGAAATGCGATGTTGGCTAAATTGGCCCAACCGGTGCTGTGGTGCCCCATTTCAACCGGTGCATTGAGCATTTCTGAATCACGGGCCCGAACCGAATCAATAAAATTCTGCACGTGCAACGGAACGATATCGCCACCTTTAAATTTTTGGATCGTTTTCCCATCTAGGTCGACCGCTCGCCCTTTGTGCCGTTGCCCAAAGTAATAACCGCCTTCACACACGACCGTGTAGCCGCTGGCAGGGCCACCCGCTGGAACTCCAGCCCGAACCGACCACGCATTCTTTTTGCCACCGGGCTTAGACGGATCTTTTCTCAAGTTACTGATCGTCATCAGCGTTGGAAACGTATCCGTTTCGAACAATGCAAAATGAACGTTGGGAGAATTGGCGGCATCATTCCACGCGACTCGCCCACCCGCACTCACCACGCGATTGGGAGTCGTCACACTGTCCTGATAAGCAACGTTGCGAACGTCGTCAAGAATGTGAACGCCCCAGTTCCCCATTTCTCCGCTGC
>CAZLYM010000250.1:0-5251 GCA_964563475.1 uncultured Pirellulaceae bacterium | reverse complement strand
GCTACCGACCGCGATGCTACCGACCACGATTCGACTGATTGCAACGATACCGACCACAATAATTCCACTCACAAGCGCTATCAGCCACAATGACGCCGATGCAATTGCGACAATCAGGCATCATTCCATTTCGTAAACACCAACTGAGACCTACCGCTTAAAAACGAATGGCAAACGATTTACTACAAAATCCGAGCACCGAAGTTCGCGATCAACTGTTGAGCCAGCGAACTGAGGACGGCCACTGGGTGGGACAGCTTTCCGCGTCCGCCCTGTCGACGGCGACGGCGATCAGTACGTTTTCGTTTTATCTGGAATCGGAACCTGAAGATTCCAATGCCGTTGATCTTGGTCGGATGCGTAACCAGATCGAGGGTGGAATTGCTTGGTTGATGATGCAGCAGAATGAAGATGGTGGCTGGGGCGATACATCGAAAAACAATTCGAATATCTCGACCACGATGTTGGTCATCGCGGCATTGCATGCGGCCGGCAAAGCGAACGATTTCTCAAACGAAGTTACTCAAGCCCAGCAATACGTTGAATCTCAGGGAGGCATCCCCGGCTTGAAAAGACGTTACGGTCGCGACAAGACCTTTGCCGTGCCAATTCTTGCCAACTGTGCGATGGCGGGGATCGTTCCATGGAGTGAGGTTTCGGCGCTGCCATTCGAAGCGGCTGTCGTGCCGCAGCGTTTCTATCACTTGATGCAGTTGCCCGTTGTCAGCTACGCGATTCCGGCTTTAGTGGCGATTGGGCAGGCCAAGTTTCATTTCGATCCACCATGGGATCCAATTCGCAAAACGATTCGTCGGTTGAGCATCAATCCGGGCCTGAAGGTTTTGCAACAAATGCAACCTGCCAGCGGCGGTTTTCTGGAAGCGATTCCTCTGACCAGTTTCGTTTCCATGGCATTGATTCGTTGCGGACGCGGCCAGCATCCCGTCGTGCAGAAAGGGATCGACTTCCTGGTGGACTCGTTCCGTGTCGATGAAGATGAAGACAATCCCGACGCGCGAGCTGGTGAATCGACAAACGGTACAGAGATTCACTCGCTTGCGAGTCATGCTTCTCTTGGCACGTGGCCGATCGATACCAATCTGGCGACGTGGAATACATCGCTGTCAATCAACGCCTTGGCCAACGATCGTCAATCGTTTCAGCAGTTGCTCGAAACGGACGCCGATCGGTGGCAGAAATGCCTAACGTGGCTGCTGTCGTGTCAGAACACCGAAAAACATCCCTTCACCGGCGCGGCGCCCGGTGGTTGGGGATGGAGTGACTTGAGCGGTGCGGTGCCGGACGCAGACGATACGCCTGGTGCGATGCTCGCATTGCGAAAGATCGTCGATGCGAATCCAAGCTGGTTGGGCCAAGAAATGAGCCAGCAAATTTTCTCGGCCGCCAACCATGGAGCCACGTGGTTGTTGGGACTGCAAAACCGCGATGGAGGCTGGCCAACGTTTTGTCGTGGTTGGGGAAAGTTGCCGTTCGATCGAAGTGGCAGCGACATTACGGCTCATGCGATCCGTGGTTTGTTAGCTTGGCAACAAAATGATGACGCGATCGAAAAAGGATTTCGTTATTTGGAAAAACAACAACGCCCCGATGGATCATGGTTACCGTTATGGTTTGGCAATCAGGATCAGCCGGACGACGAGAATCCGTTTTATGGGACCGCGAAAGTGCTGCTGGCCTACCGCGATGCGGGGCGAGACGGAACCTCGATCGCCGCGGCGGGTTACAAGTGGTTGGTTGATCAACAGAACGCGGACGGAGGCTGGGGCGGTTCGAGAGAAGGTGTCAGCAGTGTCGAGGAAACCGCGTTGTGCGCTGAGACGCTGCTCGGTTGTGATGATGCGGGCGTCGAGGATGCCGCTAAGGCGGGCTTGAGTTGGCTGATCGACGTTGTTGGCTCAGGTCGAGTCGCGGTCAGCAGCCCGATTGGGTTTTACTTTGCAAAACTGTGGTACTTTGAGAACCTGTATCCGTTGATTTTTGCAGCCGGTGCGATGAATCGGGGGCTTAATTGTGTTGAATTTTCAAAGTCCGGATGTTCTGCTGACGACGTGTAGTTGGTACAGTAAATGGAACGGGCATTGCGGAGTGATTTCGATGTCGGTGGATCTGACCCCGTGAAATCCGGAAATTTTGAGGGAACGTTTTGGCAATAGTTTCAAACACAACTTCGACTTCTCAGGCTGACGAGTCGCCGACGAATGAAGTCGCGGCTCCTCCGGTACGTCGTTCCCGCCGCCGCAAAACGGCTCATCTGAAAATGGTGCCCGACACGAAGGAGGCGCGCGAGTCGTTGCGCTTACGGTGTCGTGAGGTTGCTGCGACGCTCAGTCGTGACGTGCCGCCCAGCAAGGACGAACTGGAGGCGATTTGTCGTCGGTTGTTAACCGAGGAAAATCTGGCCGAAGGTTTTCTTGGTTGGACGATGGTGGTCTTGTCGACGGAGTTCTGGGAAGACCAGATCAAATCGATTCCCTACGATCGCCGCTTGTTCCTGTTGCCGCATTGCTTGAAGCATGCCGAAGGCTGTCCGGCGGACTATGACGAATTCGGGTTGGCCTGCAAAACTTGCGGAGCATGCAGCATCGCCGATTTTCGCGGCGCCGCCGAAGAGTTGGGCTACAAAGTGCTCGTTGCCGAAGGTTCGCCCATCGTGCTGAAGATTATTGTCAGCGGACACGTTGACGCGATCGTCGGCGTAGCTTGTTTGAACGTGTTGGAAAAAGCGATCGACAAAATCATGTTGGCCGGGATTCCTTGCATGGCCGTGCCATTGCTTTCGAGCGATTGTCGCAACACCAGTGTCGATGAGGATTGGGTCGAGCAGATGGTTCGCGTGCCTTACGATGCCTCGGCGCAAGAGACTCGCAGTTACATTCACTTGCTACGTGAATCGTCGCAGTTGTTCGACGCCGACTCGCTGGCGCGGTTGGTCCCGCCAGTACGATCAGCAGCATCAGGCGATGATTCGTTGATCTCTGATCCGATCGCTGCTACGGAACGCATTGCGCACGATTTTCTGTCAGCGGGTGGAAAGCACTCTCGACCGTTTATTACGCTTGCGGCGTACGATGCGGTGCAGGGCGGGGCGGCAACGGTTGCCAAAGGTGCCGAAGTCGTGGCGAATTATTCAGACGCGATCCGCCGGGCGGCGATGTCGATCGAGACGTTCCACAAGGCGTCGCTGGTCCACGATGATATTCAAGACGGTGATCGATATCGCTACGGCGACGAATCACTGCACGTGAAGTACGGGATCCCAACCGCGATCAATGTTGGTGACTACTTGATCGGGCTGGGTTATCGTTTGGTCAGTGGCGATCGAGTTGAGCTTGGTCATGAAACGGCGGCCGATATTCTGGACTGTTTGGCAGATGCTCATCAGCGACTATCCGAAGGCCAAGGAGCCGAATTGATTTGGCGTGATGCATCGGACAAGTGTCTCAAGCCCATCGACGCGTTGAAGGTTTACGCCTTGAAAACGGCGCCGGCGTTTGAGGCAGCGTTTTACACGGGTCTTCGGTTGGCGGGACCGGCTGATGAATACCGACAACCCGTACGTCAGTTTGCTCGAAATCTTGGTGTTGCGTTTCAAATCTTGAACGACCTGAAAGATTGGGAGCAAGACGATGACAACAAACGAGCGATCGGAACGGATTTACTGGCTGGTCGGCCGACCGTTTTGTGGGCGCTGGCATTGGCGGGGTTGAATGAGGACCAAAAACAGGAACTGTTGGATTTGGTCGCGGCGGACTGTCCACTGCCACCTGAGCAGCGTTTGATGCGAGCCCGGCATTTGTACTTCGAGGCGGGCGTTTTCGAAAAGGCTTATCGCTTGGTGGATAAGCATCAGCAGAAAGCCGAAGAAATCGCTGACGACGTCAAACCGGATGAGCTGCGAAGGTTGATGTATTACCTTGCCGATACCGTGCTGGATCGAACCGCAGAGGTCAAACCGACGATCCAGATTAAGCACCTGTCGTTTGAGGAAACGTTGCCGATTGTTTCGTGAATGCGGTTGGGATTGTCTTAATTCTCGAACCAACCATTTATAACCTGCCGCTCGCGGCGACCCCGGGATTGGGACAATTCCAACGACTTGCCAATCGCCTTCGCCTGTATGAGTAGATGAAGAACTTAAACCCTGCAAAATCGGTTGACCCAGACGGAGCGAATGCCGGCGGAACAAACGCCGGCGCTCAAAGCGAGGGCTCGGATCTTCAGTTGAAAACGCTGTTGGATTTGTTCTATTCCGAAAGTTCGGCTGCGGGAGTGTTCAAGAAAGTTACGGCCGAATCTTTGACAGCCGTTGCTGCGAAGTTGCTGGCTCATGATCACCACATGACCGTGACGCTGGAACAGCATCACGGTTGCTCGGTCGATGTAAAAGTGATCGAATCGAAAACCGAAGGCGATCATTATTCGCGAAAGATTATATTGACGCGGCAGTCGGACGACGCTGTGGTTATGTTTGGTCTTGTGCGAATGGATCGGACGGTGTTTTCGGATGAAGTCCGCGCCGCAATCGAGAGCCAGCAGACCCCGTTAGGGCGCGTATTGATCGACAACGATGTGCTTCGCTCCGTCCGGCTGATGCAGTTGTATCGAATCGAGTCATCGCAAGATCTGGCAGATTTGCTGGGTATTGATGCAGGAGCTGTTTGCTGTGGCCGCACGGCGATGATCTATTGCGATGGAGCTGAGGCAATCGAATTGTTGGAAGTTGTCCCGGGCGATTGAGCTGAACCGAGCCGACTTGGCTTGATTGATTGATTCAAAAACTGAAAAACTCAAACTGAAAATCACACGATGAAAATTTTTCTTTGGATCTTGATCGCGATTTTGATAGTCGCTCATCAGGACTTTTGGAATTGGAATGATGGCACATTGGTGTTTGGGTTTATCCCGATCGGCCTCGCGTATCACATGGGAATTTCTGCGGCGGCCGGCGTCGTCTGGTTCCTGATGGTCAACTTGGCTTGGCCCAAGCAGTTGGATGAGATCGATACTCAGCCTGCCGATGCGACGGAGGGCAAGTCATGAATCCTGGACAAATTCGCTTGATCATCATTGCCGTTTATCTGCTGCTGTTGTTGGGGCTGGGTTTTATCGCCAGTCGTTCGTTCAGTGGAACGAAGAAAGATTACCTGTTGGCCAGTCACTCGATTGGCCCCTTCCTATTGTTGATGTCGGTTTTTGGCACGACGATGACCGCGTTTGCGTTGGTCGGGTC
>CAZLYM010000249.1:0-5343 GCA_964563475.1 uncultured Pirellulaceae bacterium | reverse complement strand
GTCAGCGTTCAGTCCGATGCGTGCTTGTTGTAGCGTCTCGTTCCCGCCTTGCTGTGTATCTCTCGCGATCTGGCTGTTCGCTTACTGAATAGCTATCAGCACTCATGTTTTTCACTCTGACTATACGTCACTCATTTGACTCACTCACTTGAAACTGAACCCCGCAGTGGTCGCAATGATCTTGCTGCCCAGTGGAGCACCGTCGCCGCGCCGTTTCATCATGAACTGCAGGC
Organism: uncultured Pirellulaceae bacterium; assembly: GCA_964563475.1. Lineage (GTDB taxonomy): Bacteria > Planctomycetota > Planctomycetia > Pirellulales > Pirellulaceae > Mariniblastus. The sequence goes on along the minus strand of CAZLYM010000249.1, from coordinate 5,110 downwards.
CCGTCTTCACTGCGCGGTCGTTTCTGTTTTGCACTATCGCTTCTCAGGAAGTGAAGACTTTCGTATCGGGAATTGGTCTGATGGCGCCTTTGAAACGGCACCCGTGGTGATCGATGGCGATGTGACACTACAACAGACTCAGACTACGTTTGAATCGGTTGAGTTTTTCGCGCCCGACGGAGACAGCGGAGCCAGTTGCACCATCGCTTTATGGCCCGGCAGCGGAGAACTTGCGGAAGTCATCGGCAATTGTTCCGCGAGCCTCGATGCAGTCATTCAAATCGATGAAGCAAATAAAAAGCTCATCATCCACTTCCGTAACGACAAACATGACCGGTCGACGGTAGAAATCTGGCTGAGCGTTTATCAGTCGCTCGCCCAGCAATTCGCCGATCAACAGAAACTTGACCAACCAATTGGCCAGTTGGATCTACTGACGCCTCAGCTTCGTGAAACGGTACTGCAGTTCGGGATTGGTCATCAACTACCGTCAGCCTATAGCGATGGTCCGTCGAATAAGTTCACGTTCCACCGTCAATTTGAAAAGCAAGTTGCGTGTACTCCCAATCGAACCGCCGTCTGGGCCAAGGAAGCGGCCAGCGATGCGCAGGGTATCCAATGGGATTATCTAACGCTCAATCGGCAAGCCAATGCGATTGCAGAGTTTTTAATCCAAGCAGGAATCCAAGTTGAAGACACCGTTGGCATCGTAATGGATCGACGCGTGTGTCTGTTGGCGGCGCTGCTGGGAGTGTTCAAGGCCGGTGGGCGATACGTAGCACTCGAACCGGAATTGCCGGACGATCGATTGACATTCATGATGGATGACGCGTCGGTCAAGTACATTATCACCGAATCAGCCCAACTGAAATGTGCTCAACGGGTTTCCGATTCGGCGCAGCAGCCTGCTCAGGCGATCTTGAACTGGGATGAGGAATCGTTTCAGCAAGGTATTCAGGACGGGATCAACTCGAGACGACTGGACCAGAATCCGGATGTCGATGTCCACTCACGTCACGGTGCCTACTTGATCTACACCAGTGGGTCGACAGGACTGCCCAAAGGCGTCGATGTCTGGCATCACTCCTTCGTCGATCTTTGCCGGACGTTTATCGACACGTTGCAGTTGGATGAAAAATCAACCGGACTCGGTATCGCCACGACTGCCTTTGATGCTTCAATTTGTGAGTTGTTTCCGCCGCTGCTAGTCGGTGGCAAGGTCGGGATCGGTCACAAACGAGCCGGTGCTAACGGCGTTGAGCTGTCAAAGTTGATTGACGAAGTTTCGGCAACCTACATGTTTGCCACCCCGACCAGTTTACGAGTGTTGATGGCGTCGGGATGGAAAGAGTCGCCCAATCTGACAGTGATCGCCGGCGGTGAAGCCGTTTCAAGTCTCGTTTGCCGCGAGCTTGGTCCGCGTGTCAAGCGTTTGATCAATGGTTATGGTCCCACCGAGACAACTGTGTATGCGACGCTGGGGCCGCTGAGCTCAAGTCAAACTGACCCAGTTCCAATCGGTCCACCGATTGCCAACAGCCGAGCCTACGTGTTGGATGAATATGGCCAGTTGTTGCCGCCAATGGTGCCCGGCGAACTTTTCATCGGTGGACAGTCTCCGGCCCGTGGATATTTAAATCGTCCTGAGTTAACAGCCGACAAATTTTTGACCGACCCGTTTGTTGACTCCAATGGCGGCCCACAGCCGAAAATATATGCCACCGGCGATGTGGTCTACTGGGGTCACGACGGTTTCCTGTACTACGTTGGCCGCAACGATCATCAAGTCAAGCTACGCGGCTATCGTATCGAATTGGGAGAAATTGAAACGCGTTTGTGCAACCATCCGGCGGTCAAGGACGCAGTGGCGATGGTGCGAGAGGATCAGCCCGGCCAGCAGCGTTTGGTGGCTTACGTCGTTTTTGAAAATCGCGTTCCGGATACGGTGCTGCAAGATCATTTGATGACTGACATGCCGGACTACATGGTCCCGACATGGTTCGTGCCACTGGATGCCTTGCCCGTCAACGCAAACTTAAAGCTCGACAAAAAAGCCTTGCCCAACCCGGACGATGTACTGAGCATCGATGACGAACCGGTCGCAAGCAGCCAAAATGGCTTGGTTTCCACCGATCAATTGGCCACTGGAATTGCATCCATCTGGAGCTCGATTCTAAACCGAAAGATTCGTGTTGATGATCAGGTCTTTCGCATGGGCGCTGATTCACTCACGGCGGTAAAGTTTCAAGTGCTGTTGCGTGAGGAAGCTCATCAGGAAATCTCGGTCGGGGAAGTGTTCCAGTACCCTACCCCGCGCTCGTTGGCTCAGCAAATCAACCAGCGTTCCAGTCGAAGCCATGTGCGACGCACGCGAACCAACACGGGACCGGTGACTGATATCGCCGTGGTCGGCTTGGCGGGTTGTTTTCCCGGTGCGCCCGACGTGGATGCGTTCTGGAATAACTTGGTCAACGGAGTCGAATCGATTCGTGAGTTCTCTGAGGAGGAATTGATTGCGGCGGGCGTTTCGGCAGCGGACTACTTGAGCGAAAACTATGTTGCTCGTGGTACGGTGCTGGAAGATGCGTACGATTTTGAACCCGAGTTTTTTGGCGTGACTCGCAGTGATGCTCAGATCGTGTCGCCTCAAATTCGGATGTTCATGAAAACAGCGTGGGAGGCTTTAGAAGTCGCTGGCTACCCTGTCGAACCGGCTGACCACCGCATCGGAGTCTTTGCCGGTTGCGGCAATCCAAATTATCTGGCGGCTGAACGGCACGTGCCCGAAGCCCAACGTTTGCAGCGGCTGATCGGTAACGGTGCGGACTTCCTAGCCACTCGGACGTCTTATGCTTTGGGTTTGACCGGGCCAGCGATCGGAATTCAGACGGCCTGTTCGACTTCCTTGGTGGCGGTCGCTCATGCGGTCAATGCGATTCGTAGCGGGCAGTGTGAGATGGCGATCGCCGGTGGTAGCTCTTGTTCATGGCCAATGGGCGAAGGCTATCAACATGGCGCCGGCTTGATTTACTCGGCCGACGGACACTGCCGAACGTTTGATCACCGCGCTTCGGGAACTATATTCTCTCAAGCCAGTGGCGCGGTTTTGTTGCGACCCTTGCAAGACGCAATCAACGCCGGTGACACGATCCATGCCGTGATCAAAGGCGTGGGCGTCAATAACGACGGGGCTCGTAAGGGAGGCTACGCGGCGCCCAGTATTCAGGGCCAATGCGAAGTCATCCAAGCGGCACTCGACGACGCAGAGATTTCCGCAGATCAAATCGGGTTGGTCGAAGCCCACGGGACGGCGACCAAGATTGGCGACCCAATCGAAGTTTCCGGGCTGAAACAAGCTTGGGAACGTGACACACAAGAAAAGCAATTTTGCGCCATCGGTTCGGTGAAAGCGAACGTCGGCCATGCCGATGCGGCTGCCGGGATCGTTGGGCTGCTGAAAGTGATCCTATCGCTCAAGCACAAAGTGATCCCGCCGTTGGTCAATTACGAAACACCCAACCCAGAGATCGTATTCCCCGACACGCCGTTCTACGTGAACACCGAAGCGGTCGAGTGGAAATCGGAGCAACCGACTCGTTTCGCGGCGATTAGTTCGTTTGGAATGGGTGGCACGAATGCTCATCTAGTCGTCGCCGAAGGCCAATGTACGAGTGTTGCCGGTGCCTGCGATGTTGAACCAAAAGCTGCCGAAACCAATGGCCGTGTTGAGGCAACGGAAGAAACTTCATCGGCGCTGCAGCTGATTCCGTTTTCGGCTCGTACTGACGAATCGTTGCAAGATTTATTGAATGTTTGGAACCAATCGGATCAGTCGTTTAATGCGAACTTCCGCGATATTGCGTTTACACTTCAATCGGGTCGCAAACATTTTGCTCGCCGCGCGTTTGCGATCGCCAGCGACAAGCAGCAGCTCAGTTCCGCCATTGACGCCACCGTGACGGAAAATCCAGCTTTGGAAAATGGCTCGGATTCTCAGGGCCTGATCTTTGGGAACAATAAAGCGATCAAGCGCAAGGTCGTGTTTCTGTTCACCGGCCAAGGGGCTCAGTATGCCAACATGGCCCGAGACCTGTATCAGCGCGAGCCCGTTTTTCGCGAGGCACTGGACGAGTGCGATGCCGAATTGAAAATCGTTGGCGATGGTTTGATTGAATGGCTCTTTGCAGCCAATCCGGCCTGTGACATCAATCAAACGCAGTACGCACAAGTGGCTCTGTTTTCGGTTTCCTACGCTCAAGCCAAATTATGGCAGTCGTGGGGCGTGTCTCCTGACGCGATGATCGGCCACAGCATTGGGGAATATGCCGCAGCCGCGATCGCGGGTGTGCTCAAGTTAAAAGATGCATTGGCGATCGTTGCCAAACGCGGTCAATTGATGCAGTCAATGCCGCCGGGCTCAATGCTGGCAGTCATGCATCACGATCGTGATATCCAAACGTTGTTGCGAGAAAGTGACGGTTTGGATTTGGCGGTGGTCAACAGTCGTTCAGTTGCGGTGGTCGCCGGTCCTGACGACGCGATCGATCGCTTTGCGGCAGTGCTTGATTCGCAAGACGTAAAATCGAAAAAGCTTCACACCTCCCATGCGTTCCACTCCAGCATGATGGATCCAATGTTGGATCCGTTCGTGCAAGCGTTCTCAGGCGTGCAGCTTAGTGAAGCGAAGATCCCTTATCTGTCCAACGTTTCTGGAACGTGGATTACCAAAGCGCAAGCAACTGACCCCAATTACTACGCTCAACAAATTCGGTCGACCGTTAAGTTCGCTGAAAATCTCGAAACCTTGATGGCGTCCGATGATGACTATTTGTTCATCGAACTTGGCCCCGGGTCAACGCTGACGCAAATTTCAAAAACGCAATTTTCTGGTGGTAATCACGCGGCTGTAGCGACGTTGCCTAGCCCCAAACAAGCCGATGCCGATAGCCAGCAGTTCACATGGGAAGCGTTGGGCCGTTGCTGGACCGAAGGCTTGGAGATCGATTGGAGCCGGCTACAACCTGAAACCACAGCACGACCGCGACGCGTTGTCCTGCCGACGTATTGTTTCAATGAGCAAACTTATCGTGCGGAAAAGGAACACATTGGA
>CAZLYM010000248.1:2586-5356 GCA_964563475.1 uncultured Pirellulaceae bacterium | reverse complement strand
CGGCCAAAATCAAATGTCCCAGATGAATCGGATCAAAAGACCCGCCAAAAATTCCAATTCGCATTAACAGCTTTCCGTCGGTTGGTTTTCAAAAGTTGGTTAAGGTTAAGAATGGGGAAGCATCGCCAAAGCCGGAATTGGGAGCTTAAACATCGGAAGATATGATCGTTGTAGTCCGATTTCCGAATTCCGACCTCCGCCTTTAAAGTTTGAGGCCCTAAATATAGCTGTTGGCGGTCACTCCCTCCATCTGGGCGCCCATCTGTTAAATTATCCCCATGGACCAACAGTCTCTTTTCAATACGACGCCTCAGCCGTGGCAACTGGACGATCATGACGATTGGCTGGCCGCACGCGTTGCATTTTCCGAGGCTCCGTATGGTCCGTACGACTACTCGATCCCGTCAGAACTGGAAGCGTCGATCAAACCCGGGATTCGCGTTGAAGTTCCTCTGGGCCGCGGCAATCGAAAGATGTCGGGATATTGCATCGAGGTCATTGGAGCGTTTTCGGACAACGCCGCGTCCGTGAATCCGGGCAGGCTCAAACCGGTGTCGCGAGCCATCGATAAAACGCCGCTGCTGACGAGCACCTTGCTGGAGTTGGCCAAATGGATCAGCGAGTACTACCTGTGTCCGATCGGAACGGTCATTGAAACCATCGTCCCGCCCGGCATTCGCAACGACGCGGGTACGCGTGAGATGCTCTTCCTAAGCCTGCCTGAAGATATCAGCCAGCGAATGAAAACGGAGAAGTTATCCCAACTGCAAACGAAGATTTTGCAGACCCTAGGCCGCAGTGCCGAGGACTGGACGCCTCGCGAGCTGGCGGACACCGTTGGCTGCACGGCTGGGCCAATCTCGACGCTGCGAAAGCGAGGCCTGATCGTCGCAACGGCAAAGCGAGTTCAACAGAAGACGCACGAGATTCCCGGCGAAGAGCGGATGGAAGACTTGCCGCTGAATCCCGAACAGCAAATGGCGCTCGATTCGATCGTCAGCCATGTGGAATCCGATTCGCACAAGACGTTCCTGATGCACGGCGTCACGGGAAGTGGGAAAACGGAAGTTTACATCCGAGCCATCCAGAAGGTGGTCGAGTTTGGTCGGCAGGCGATCGTGTTGGTGCCCGAGATCAGTCTGACTCCGCAGACGCGGCAGCGGTTCCGAGCCCGTTTCGATCGAGTGGCCGTGTTGCATTCGCATTTGACGGCGGCCCAGCGTGCGTGGCACTGGCGTCAGATCGCCGCCGGGCACGTGCAGGTCATCATTGGGGCTCGCAGTGCGATCTTCGCACCGGCACCGAACCTTGGCCTGATCGTTCTGGATGAGGAACACGATGGCAGCTTCAAGCAAGACAAAGCGCCTCGTTACCACGCGCGGGACGTCGCGGATTGGCGAGCGGCGAACGAAAAGGTGCCGCTGATTCTCGGGTCGGCCACGCCATCATTGGAAACGTATCAACGCTCGGTGGATCAAACGTACGACACGCTGACCTTGAGCAAGCGGGTGCTCGATTTACCTCTGCCCGATGTGGCGACGATTGACCTGCGAGCTGATTTTGGAGGCAGAAAACGCTTTAGCCCCATCAGTCAGAAACTTCGCAACGAGATTAACAAGACGTTGGCGGACGACGGCCAAGTGATTCTGCTGCTCAACCGGCGAGGCTTTTCGACTCGTATTCAGTGCCCAGCCTGCGGGAATGTGGAGACGTGCCCCGACTGCTCGATCCCGTTAACGCATCACAAGGACGGGAACAAAGCGGCCTGCCACTATTGTGATCATCAGATTCCATCCCCCAAATGTTGCTCCGACTGCGGGAATCCCTCGGTCAAGTTTTCGGGCCTTGGGACTCAACGGCTGGAGATGGAGGTCGCTGCGTTGTTTCATGGCGTGCCAATCATGCGGATGGATACCGACACGATGAAGCGTCCCGGCAGTCATGAAAAGGCGTTGGCCAATTTTCGCAAGGGTGATACCAAAATCCTGCTGGGGACTCAGATGATCGCCAAGGGCTTGGACTTTCCAAACGTGACGCTGGTGGGAGTCATCAACGCCGACACGGCTTTGCACTTGCCGGATTTTCGAGCGGCCGAGCGATCGTTCTCGCTGGTCACGCAGGTGGCGGGCCGAACGGGTCGAGGGAAACGAGGCGGACGAGTTCTGGTGCAGACGTTCAACCCGGAAAATCCCGCGATCGTGGCTGCGACTCGCCACGACTATCTGGGCTTCGCCAAAACGGAATTGCCACAGCGGCAAATGTTTGGCTATCCACCGTTTGGTTTTCAAGCTCGAATTATTGTTCGCAGCGAAACGGAAACCCGAGCCGATCATATGGCCGAGAACATTGCGAAATTGGTCAAGCAATCGGCCGCAGATTTGAAAGCGGAGATCAATGTGCTGGGCCCTTCGCCGGCCCCGATGGAAAAATTGCGAGGCAAGTACCGCTATCACATGCTGCTCAGCACCTCGGTTCCTCAGCGGCTGCAAACCGTTTTGGCTCATGCCGATTCGCGAATCAAACCGATTGAAGGTGTGCATTACGCGATTGATATCGATCCCCAGGATATGATGTAGCCAATGGGGAATGCGGAGTGCGGAATTGTCGAGTTTGAAAAATTCCGCACTCCGCACTCCGCATTCCCCACTCATTCCTATGGCCGGTCACCTGCTACGGTCCTACAATGAACGTGGCAACTCATTGGAACAATCTCTCTCATGTCCTATCGCGGCATCAAACGAACGCTCGGCGAATCTTCCCTTGAACGGAA
>CAZLYM010000248.1:0-2486 GCA_964563475.1 uncultured Pirellulaceae bacterium | reverse complement strand
TCATGTCCTATCGCGGCATCAAACGAACGCTCGGCGAATCTTCCCTTGAACGGAAGATTTTGATCCTGTTCGGCATCTGCTTGCTGTTGCTAATCGGTGGATCGTTTCTTTCGGTCAACCAGATTACCAACGATTTGATCCGCAGTAGTACTCGCGACAAAGCGAAGGGGCTCAAACGAGACTACATTCTGCGGACTCATCTTGAGAACCTGAAATTTGTGGACGGCCAAGCGGGAGCGGAGGAACTGTTCAAAGATCTCGCAATCGACTCGAGCGCGATTCAGTACGAGGCCCGGGCATTGGTGCTGAGCGATCAGATTGGCCGGCACCAGTTGAGCCCTTATCTGGTCACGGACCCGGACAGTGCTAGGCGATTGGAAAAACTCTGGCAGACGACGTTTGAACGACAGGCCGCCGAGAATCAGTCGGAAGTCGAAACGACGACCGAAAATGCTCAGGCTCCCGAAGTGAAGCCCGATGAAATCAGCTTGGCGAGCGATGATTTTTTTGCAGCGAAGAAATACGTCTACTACACGCCACTGGTGTTCGAATCACAATCGCGATGTATCAAATGTCATTTTCCGGTGGCCGCCGCCGGAACACAGAACGAAGCGCTGGATCGAATTGACGAACAGTTGAGAGCTTCATCCGATCGAGACGAATTGCAACGGTTGGAGTTGGAGAAGCTGTCGCTTGCCCCGCCGATGTTTTTGGAAATCACACTGCCCAACGAAGAGGCTCAAAATGCGATCAGCAAAAACCGTGCGATTCTGATCACGGTGGCGCTGGTGACGACCGTGTTGTCGGTGGCCGCGATCTGGTTGATTGTTCGCTACGTGATCGTCAAACCGTTGGAGCATTTGCGGGACGTTACGGTCGAGGTTGGGCAAGGCCGGACGGATGTTCGGTCGGAGTTGAACACGGGCGACGAGTTTGAAGAGCTTTCACGATCGTTCAATCGAATGCTTCGCCACCTGCTGGACACCCAGATTGCGCTCCAAGGCGCGAATGAAGACTTGGATCGAAAAGTGGACGAGCAAGGTCAGTTGAACCTGAAGCTGCACGAGATGAACCAGTTGAAGAGTGAATTTCTGGCGAACATGAGTCACGAGCTTCGCACGCCGCTCAACAGTATCATCGGATTTTCTGAAATTCTTGAAGCCAAGGGGGAAGGCGACGAGAAACAGGTGAGGTTCGCTTCGAACATACGCAACAGCGGCAAGCTATTGCTGGAATTGATTAACGACATTCTGGATTTAGCGAAGCTGGAAGCCGGAAAAATGGATGTCAAACCCAGTGAGTTCGCGATCGATAATTTGCTGGCGGTGCTGTGCGATATGGTGCGCGGGTTGGCGGACACGAAAAGCATTCAGCTGACCCAGCATGTCGATGAAAACTTGCCCGAGATGTATCAGGACAAAATTAAGATTCGGCAGATCTTGACCAATCTGATTTCCAATGCGATTAAATTCACCCCCGAAGGTGGCCGGATTGATGTCTACGCGGTTCGCAACGCTGATCAGCAATTGGTGCTGACCGTTGCCGATACAGGAGTCGGCATCGCGGAAAGCGATCAGCAGATTGTGTTCGAAAAATTCCGGCAGGGACCGTCTGCAATCGGCGATGATGCACTCACACGAGAAGTTTCCGGCACCGGGCTGGGTTTGTCGATCGTGAAAGAGTTGTGCATTCTGCTGGGCGGCGGAATCGAGCTCTCCAGTGAAGTGGGCAAAGGAAGCACGTTCACGGTAACATTGCCTTGGAATGCGAAGCCGCGCACGGGCAAGGCGTCGGGTATTGCTCGGTCTTTGGACGAGGTCACCAAAAGCCAGCGAGTCGATTTTGCTCGGGCTGAACTGACGCCCCAGCCACCCAGTTCATCCTGAGCCATCAGGCTCTCGAGTTGGAGGCCCACTGTGAACCTGTCGCATCGCCCATCGAGCCACCACCTTGGTGAAAACCGTGTCAACTAATAAACTGCCGCAATGATTCCTCCTGCCGACAAACCGATCGAAGTTCATCTGTTCACTGACGGAGGTTGCAGCGGCAACCCGGGTCCTGGCGGCTGGGCTTTTATTTTGCGCCATCTTCCCAGCGACAAAGAGATCGAAAAATCGGGCGGAACACCTGAAACGACGAACAATCGGATGGAATTGGAAGCGGTCGTGCAAGGCTTGCGAACGCTTAAGCGACCGTGCCATGTCGAATTGTTTACCGACAGCGTTTACGTGGGCAAAGGCATGACCGAATGGATGCCTAAGTGGAAGGCCAATGGGTGGAAACGCAAGGAGAAAGGCAAGCTGGCGCCGGTCAAGAACGAGGAGCTCTGGAAGCAGCTGGACGAAGTTTTGCAGCGGCACCGCGTGAAATATACGCGTGTCGCCGGTCACAGCGGTCATCCAGAAAACGATCGAGTGGACGAACTGGCCGTCGCTGCGTATCAGAAGTATCTGTAGGGACGAAGTGCAACGCAGGTAGAAATGCAG
>CAZLYM010000247.1:2189-5423 GCA_964563475.1 uncultured Pirellulaceae bacterium | reverse complement strand
GTGTGTTCACTTTAGGAATTGTTCGGAAACTACTTCGAATTGGCTTTCGGCCTAGGCTCGAAAACTAGGGGCTTGGGACGACCAAAATCCCGAAGTTATTCCCGAACGTTTCCTTAGGCAGTGGAAGCAGAGGAAACCTCATGAATTTTTTCCATTAGTTCGCTGATGTGAAACGGTTTGCCTTTGATTTTGTTCAGCCCGATCGCGTCAATGACGAACTCGTTCTTTAACAGCAGTCTAAGCTGGCCGTTGTTAAGTTCAGGGACCAGCACGCGATCGTATTTTGCAATCACTTCGCCCAGATTTTTTGGGAATGGGTTGATCCAACGAAGATGAACGTGACCCACGTCGACGCCTTGAGCCAGACATTGTTCGACCGCCGTGTGGCATGCCCCGTAGGTTCCGCCCCAGCTGATCACCAGCGTGCCAGAGTCCTTCCCGAAGACCTCGACAGGATCGATGAAGTCGGCTGCCATTTGGACTTTTTTCGCTCGCGTCTCGACCATGTGTTGGTGATTGTCCGGATCGTAGCTGACCTCGCCCGAGCCGTCTTTCTTTTCCAATCCGCCGACACGGTGCATCAGGCCCTTGGTGCCTGGGATCGCCCACGGTCGCGCGAGGTTTTCATCACGCGTGTAAGGGTGGAACGGCTCGTCGCTTTCGCTTGGGCCCGGATGTTCGACTTTGATCTCAGGCAGATCCGACACGTTGGGAATCTGCCACGGTTCGGCACCGTTGGCGATATAGCCGTCCGACAGAATCATGACCGGAGTCATATATCGCGTAGCGACTTGCCATGCCTCGATCGCCGTCATGAAGCAGTCTGCGGGGCTGCGAGCCGCAATGATCGGGATGGGCGATTCGCCGTTGCGGCCGTGTATCGCCATCAACAAGTCAGATTGTTCTGTCTTGGTCGGCAGGCCCGTGCTGGGGCCGCCTCGTTGCACGTCGATGATTAGCATCGGCAGTTCTAAGATCATGCCCAAGCCCATGCCCTCGCCCTTGAGCGCGATGCCGGGTCCGCTGCTGGTCGTGATGGCCATGCTGCCACCGAAAGCGGCTCCGATGGTGCTGCAAACGGCTGCGATTTCGTCTTCGGCTTGGAATGTGCGAACGCCAAAGTTCTTGTGCTTGCTCAGTTCGTGCAAAATGTCACTGGCAGGAGTAATCGGGTAGCTGCCTAGGAACAGTTCTTTGCCACTGAGTTTAGCGGCAGCGATCAAGCCCCATGCCAATGCTTGATTGCCCATCACATTGCGGTACTTGCCCGGTGGCAACTTGGCAGCGGGAACTTGATAAGTGGAAGCAAATGCTTCGGTGGTTTCTCCGTAAGCCCAACCAGCTTTCAAAGCCAAGCGATTCGCTTCGGCAATCTCAGGCTTCTTGCTGAACTTCGCTTCGATGAATCGCAGCGTCGGCTCAACGTCGCGACCGTAAAGCCAGAAGACTAGCCCCATCGCAAAGAAGTTCTTGCAGCGGTCGGCCAGTTTGGTGGACAAACCCGTTTCCTCAACGGCGGTGCGAGTCAAGGTCGACATGGGGACCTCGATGGTCCGGTAGCCCTCAGTCGTACCGTCCTCGAGTGGGTTGGCGTCGAGCTTAGCGAGCTTGAAGCCTTTCTTGTCAAAGTTGTCCGTGTTGACAATCAGAATTCCGGTCTTCTTCAAATCGCTCAGATTCGTAACCAGCGCAGCCGGGTTCATGCAAATCAATGCGTCCAGACCGTCGCCCGGTGTGAAAATGTCCTCGGACGAAAATCGCACTTGGAATCCACTGACACCTGCTCGGGTTCCGACAGGGGCGCGGATCTCAGCTGGAAAGTCGGGGAAGGTGGCGACGTCGTTGCCGGAAAGGGCAGACGTGTTAGTAAGCTGAGTTCCCAGCAACTGCATCCCGTCACCTGAATCTCCTGCCAAGCGAACAGTGACTCCTGTGACAGACTCCGACGGTTTCTTGGTCGGTGGAAACTGATCCGATACGCTAATCATAAATGGCTCGTCGAGAACACGAACTGGAGAAAATTTTGGCAGCTCGTCAGGGAAGAAGGACCGTCAGAAATAACATGAAGGTCGATAGGATTTTGGACGGTGACGCGGAATTGGTCGGTAAACAGATCCCACGCTCCAAAACCGGAGCAGAGCGTGAGCGTGAATTTCGTTATCGGCCAATAGTTTCACAAAGATAACCGGTTTTCGAAAGGGGGAAAACTCTGCTAGACTTGCTCCCTAGCGATATTTAACGGCCTTTTTCAAGGCATCGAATCAACTTCTATACATTCACGAAAGACCCTCGCCATGGAACGTTCCCTCATCTTGCTAAAGCCCGACGCGGTCGAGCGACGTCTGATCGGACGCTTGATTGCCCGATTTGAAGACAAAGCAATCAATATTGTGGGGATGAAAATGCTTCAGGTAACGCCTGAGCTTTCTCGACAACACTACGCTGAACACGTCGAAAAACCTTTTTACGGAGGATTGGAATCCTTCATTACGTCGTCACCGGTGGTGGCGATGGTATTGGAAGGTCTGGACGTGATCCGAGTCGTTCGTGAAATGTTGGGAGCCACAAACGGGCTCAACGCTGCCGCCGGCACTATTCGCGGCGATTTCAGCAGTAGCCGTCAGATGAATCTTGTCCACGCCAGTGACGGAGCCGATGCGGCTGCACGTGAGATCGCGCTGTATTTCAATGATAACGAAATCTGTGGCTACACGCCGACGCTGGTCGGCAGTTTCCGCGCTTCGGACGAATAGTCCGAACGTGCGGCTATTAGCTAAAAAACGCCTCCGCTGCGCACGCGATTCTTGGGCGAGGCAACAGCTTGGGGGATGCGCACGCGAGTCGTTCCTTGAGCGACGGGGCGGACGGGCGGCAAAGTGATCGCTTGTGAAACTTGCTGTCCCGTCGGTGTCGTTGGGTGCTTGGGCACGGTCAATTTTGATTGTCGTGCCCCGGACGCCAGTGCGATGTCACCTAGCAACGCATGCATTTGACGATGGATTTCGTAGGTCTGCGTGACAACCAGCAAGTTAGTTTGTCGGATTCTTATCGCACTAATGGTTCCCAAGCCAGAACCGGTGTCCAGCCATTGCTCGCTGTCGATCGAGTTCTGAACCAGTTCGGTCAAGGCGTTCGGTGAGGATCTTAGGTGGGTGACATCGTAGACCAGTGTCATTAGGTATTGCGGATCCGAGTCTACGTCGTCCAAAGAAACGATTCTGATTAAACCGTCTG
>CAZLYM010000247.1:0-2089 GCA_964563475.1 uncultured Pirellulaceae bacterium | reverse complement strand
TCGCCATCTACTTGGATGGCAGTTTTCTCGGTGATGCTCAGTTGAGCCGAACGGAGATTGGTGATGATCTTGAGTTGCGTTACGGGTGGGACGAGCCAGTCTTATTGACGCTATCTAAAGGGAAGGTGAAGAGCAAGCTGAGCAGCATTGACTTGGATGAAGCGAAGAAAATTCGTGTCTCGGCTGTTGAAACGACGACGGTCGAACTTGAAATTAAGAACCAAGATACCGACCCTCGTTCCGTGATCGTGGTGATTCCTGAGGAAGATGAATCGGTTGTTGTGACGCCAAGTCCAGGCAAAATCGAGGATGATTCTTATCAGTTCGAGTATCAACTTGATGCGAGTGGAGAGAAGAAAGAAACGCTTAAGTTTGTCCTGCCTGTGAAAAATTCATACAACGTTCGTAAATGTTCTCGTGTCGATTTGGTGCGGTGGCTTGAAGCCGTGGATGATGTTTCTGACGATGCAAAGAAACTGATCGAGGGATATCTTGCAATGACGAACACCCTTCGAGAGTTGGGAGTTGAAAAAAGTCGTCTAGTTGGGAAGATTGATCGCTTGGTGAAAGATCAGTCGCGCCTAGTCAAAGTGATCGAAGCAATCAAAGACGACGACACGGCTCGTGCTCCAATGGTCAAACGGCTGGTTGAAACTGAGCGGCAAGTCCAATCGCTGCAAGCCGAAGCAGACAAACTTCGCGAAAAAACGGAGAGTTTGCGAGACGAATTCGAAGAGCTGTACTCTCCGAAGTAACACCTTTGTCCGATCTGTTTGCCCGCTGAACGAATGCTCGCTCGGCTGATATGATGGCGCGTTGCTCACACGAAACGGAACCATTCTCGACAGCAACTGCTCATGGCGAACATTCTCGATATCACCCACGTCGATATTTATCGTGGTTTGAAGAAAGTCTTCGACGACCTGACCCTCTCGATCCCCGCCGGTCAGAATACGGCGATCATTGGTCCCAACGGAGCCGGAAAATCGACGCTGCTTCGGACGATCAGCCGGGACGTGTATCCGCACTTGGGGGAAGGTGGGTCGTTGAAAATTTTTGGGCAGTCGGATTGGAGTGTTTGGGAACTGCGAAAACGGTTGGGGATCGTGTCGCTGGATCTCCAACAGAATTTCAATCCGTTTACTGAGGGTGCGGGAGTCGTCCGAACGGGTTTTCATGCCAGCCTCGCAAATTTTACTCATCAGAAGTACACCGCTGATCAGTTGGCGATCGCGGATCGGCTGATGGACGAGCTAGGTGTGTCCGAACTGCGAGACAAGAACTATTTGAAGATGTCGACTGGTGAACAACGGCGGTTTTTGATGGCTCGGGCATTGGTGACCGATCCAGAGGCGCTGATTCTGGACGAGCCGACGACGGGTTTGGATCTGCCGTCCAAGTTTCAGTACATGCAGACGATCAATCGGCTGATCAAGGAAGGCAAGACCGTGATCGTGGTGACGCACCACATCGACGAGATTATTCCTTCGATCGAACACGTGGTGTTGCTCAAATCAGGCACCATCATGGTCGCCGGAGCGAAGGCCGATGTCTTGACCAGTGAGAATCTGACGCGGTTGTACGACGTCCCTGTCCAGGCAGTGGAAGAAAACGGTTGGTACCGCGCCCTGCCGATCGAGCTTTGATCAACGACTTGGGGCTGTTTCTGGCGGTGCGTGCCGAGGTGGGCTGGAAGCGATTGCTAGCTGTGATGTCCAAGCGGCGATGAAGTTGTGGGATGGGGCGTCGAAGCTTCACGCGAGCACCCTGATCCGTGGCTGTGAAGATCAAAATGCGGCAAGAATAGGTCCGGTGGTGCTTGTTTTGACGGTTTTGCCGGCAAAGTCTGCCTAGTCCGCGCGACCTGAATTCTACAATCGGCATTATCGGTGCAGCACGAATATTGGCGATTAATGGCTCAGCGGGGTCGTCCCGTATTATCCGCGCAATCGTAACGAGCCCTACTCATGTCCCAATATTGGAACCGTTTCCAAGCCAGTCTGATTTCAAGTTTTGTCGCGTTGACTGTGCTGTTCGCCAACTCCGCCCATGCAGACATCATTTTCATGGGATCCGCGAACTTCAACAT
>CAZLYM010000246.1:2552-5566 GCA_964563475.1 uncultured Pirellulaceae bacterium | reverse complement strand
GGCAGTCATTGCGTTTTTTTCGGTAACAAGCAAGCTGTTTCAACAAAACAAGTTTCAACAAAAACAACAAAGCGTTCACCCCAGCTGCAAGAATTGCGTTACGGGTCGTGCAAACTGGCAATCAAGTGGGTGCAGGGAAAAAAATATCCCAAAAAAAATTAATGACGTAGAAAACGGCATTGGCCTTCAGAAAGCCGCTGGAAGCACCCCAAAAGGTGGCGAATTGAATTTAAATCCCTCAAAAGTACGAAGTGTCGCCCAAGCGCAACCATGCCTTAGCTTTATCTGGACTGCAAGAAACGCTCTTGTTTTGTGGGTAAGCCAAGATTTTTGGTCGGTAATCAATAAAAATTAGATGTTTTTTTCGTTCGACCAACTAAACTCACCCCCGACGCCCGAAGTTGGGTTATGTTGTTCAGACCGAACCATAGGTATCCTAGGTGTTCTGGGCGCAATGTGGCTTTTTTGCCGAAAACATCGGTTTTCGCTGATTGACAGGCCTTTACACTTAGTTAAAATCGGTAGCCGTAAATGGATTTCTGGCAATTTAACCTGCTTTAATTCCTTTCGAGCGAACTATCACGGGGTGACAGTTCGTACTTGGCGGGCAACCGTGCGTAAATTTTCCCCTATGTTTTTCAACTTTGAATCTTGATTTAGCGCGTCGCTATTTTTCAGATCTAAGAATTTTCCCTGTTTGAGTCTCGTTCTAAGGAGGACCTCTTTATGTCACAACGTACGTTGGGCATGTTGGTAGCTGTGTGTTTCGCTGTTGCGACACCTTATGCCAATGCTGGAACGCAGTGTGGATGTGGCCAAGTTGCCAGTCCATGCGGCGATTGTTACGGAAGTTCCGTAGTAGACCCGTCCGCGGGTGGAATGATCATTGATGGCGGATTTTCCGCTGGCATGGTCGAAGGTGGCGTTATTGGCGGCGGAGTTGTCGTTGATGGCGGTGCTGGTGTTGTTGCCGGTGGCGGTGTAGTAGCCGGTGGTGGCTGCTGTGGCCAGTCAGTTCGTTACGAAACACGCACAATCTATGAGAGCCAGCAGGTTACTCAGATGCGTACCGTAACTCGTACTCGTATGCGTAGCGAAACTCGCACTCGCAACTACACAGTGAACGTTCAGGTCCCAACGACCCAAACGCAATCTTACACTGTGATGGTTTCGGAGCCTCGCTCACGTACCGAGTCTTACACTGTCAGCGTTCCTTACACTGAGCAAATTGCTCAGCCGTACACGGTTCAGGTTCCTGTCCAGAAGACTCGCACAGAGACTTATCAGGTCAGCGTTCCTTACCAAGAACAACAGTCTCAGGATTACCAAGTCAGTGTTCCTTACACTGAGAACGTAAACCAGAACTACACTGTTCAGGTTCCTTACACTGAGAACATCACTCAGACTTACACAGTAAGCGTTCCTTACACAGAGACGAAGACTCGTAACTACACAGTCAACGTTCCCTACACAGAGAACATGACTCAGTCTTACCAAGTAAGCGTTCCTTACACTGAGCAAGTTGCTCAGAACTACACTGTTTGCGTTCCTTACACAGAGAACGTAACCAGCAACTACACCGTTCAGGTTCCTTACACTGAGAACATCACTCAGTCGTACCAGGTTCAAGTTCCTTACACAGAGCAAGTTGCTCAAAACTACTCAGTCCGAGTTCCTGTAACAACTCAGGTTCCTCAGACGTACACAGTTATGGTTCCTACGACTCAGCAGCGTACTGCGACTCGTATGGTTTGCCAGCCTTACACCGAGACTCGTTACCGTACCGTCACTCGTGACGCTGGTAGCTGGCAGTGCCAGACATCGACTGTTGCAGTCGGTGGCGGTGCTTCTTACGGTGGCGGCGCTGTTTACGGCGGCGGATTGAGCGGCGGTTGCGGTGGCGGAAGCCTTCTGGGTGGATGCGGATGTCGCGCTCGTCGTAGCTGCGGTTGCAGCAGCTGCGGTTGCGGAAGCAGCTGTGGCGGTTGCGGTGGTGGCGGTTGCGGTAGCCTTGGTGGCTACGGTGGCGGTCTAGTTGCCTCTGGTGGATCTTGTGGTTCTTGTGGCCCAACATACATGACAGTAAATCGTCGCGTATGGGTTCCAAACCAAGTTTCGTCTCAGGTTCCTTACCAAGTAACTCTGAATCGTCAGGTTCCACAGTCTTACACTTACAACGTAACTGTTAACGTTCCTCAGCAGCAAACTCGTATGATCACTCAAACGAGCTGCAAGATTGAGACACGTCAGCGTATGGTTACTGTTAACAAGACTCGTTGCGAAACTCGTACTCGTGAAGTTCCTGTAACTCGCACACGTACAGAGACTCGTACTCGTACAACTCCAGTCACACGCACACGTCAGGAAACACGCACACGCATGGTTCCTGTCACACGCACAAAGCTGGAAACTCGTACTCGTGAAGTTCCTGTCACAAAGATGCGTCAGGAAACTCGCACACAGACTTACCAAGTTCAGTTGTCTCGCCAAGAGCAACGTACGAAGCAAGTTCCTGTGACTCGTACGCGAACAGAAACTCGTACTCGTACAATTGCTGTTCAGAAGACTCGTTTGGAAACACGTACTCGTACTTTCAACGTGACTAAGACACGTATGGAAGCTCGTACTCGTACCGTTCCTTACACTGTGTTCAACACAGAGCAGCGTACTCGTAACGTTACTGTCAACAAGACTCGTCAAGAGACTCGTACTCGTGAAGTTCCTTACACTGTTCAAGTCCCACAGACTCGCACACGTCAAGTAACTGTCATGACTTCACAGCCTCAGACTCGCACTCAGACTTACACCGTTCAGGTTCCTGAGACTTACACCGAGCAAGTTCCTTACCAAACTTGCGTTCGCGTGCCTAAGACTATCCAGGTTCCTGTAATCACAAATGATTGTGGTTGCGGTGCTGCTGGTGGCGGAGCCATCATTGACGGTGGTGCTGGAAGCTTCAACGGTGGTGGCGAAGTCATCATCGACGGCGGTGCTGGAAGCTTCAACGGTGGTGG
>CAZLYM010000246.1:0-2452 GCA_964563475.1 uncultured Pirellulaceae bacterium | reverse complement strand
TCAACGGTGGTGGAGTCATCATCGATGGTGGTGCCGGTGCTGGTTGCGGTTGCTCAGGTGGTTTTGGTGCTGTTGCAGCTCCTGCCGCTGACGTAAGCTACGCAGCTGCTGCTCCTGTAAGTGTTGCTGCTCCGGCCGCTTCTTCTTGCGGTTGTGCTGCTCCTGCTCCTGTTGCTACATGCGGATCAGCATGCGGAACTGGCTGTCGCCTTTTCCGTGGTTGCCGTCTGGGATGCCGTCGCTCACGCTGCGGTTGCAACTAAGTAAAACTCAATCAGGGGTTCACTCCCTGAATGAATAAATAAGAAGCGTGCTGTGATTTTTCACAGCACGCTTTTTTTGCGCTCAATGCTAAGTAGAACGTGAACGTAGAACGGGAACGTCTTGCTGGCTATTTGCGAAACCCGTGCTCCTAGGCACCAACTTCAAAACGATCCTGCTTGACGACGGAAAAATGCTTGTCAGCAAAACACCCGTCGATCCACCCGACAAGAAGGCCCGGAAGTTTCACCTTGACGCGATATTTCGACCCTGTTAATGACGGTGCAGAAATCTCGCGTTCGGACGAATGGACCTTCTTCTTGAGCAAATCTGATCAATTTCGAATGATTATTGTGCTGGCACTATGCGCCAGCACTTTAGGCACTTGCGCTAGAGTGAACGCTCAGCGGCCAAGGTTCCCCGATTTCTTTGGATCGACTGGAACTCCTGCTATTGCTCCGGGAACCACTGGCATCCCGCTCGGAAACCAACCGCCAGGGCTGATCTTGCCAAACTTTGGCCAGACGGGCGTTCCGGCGATCACGAATCCGACCATCGGTTCACCGCCAGTCATCCTTCAGCCTCCCGTTCAGACTGGGACTCAGTTTTTTGGGCAACCTACCCTCGTTCCACCCAACATCGGCACTGGAGCGGTGCCCAATTTCCAGCCCCCCTCACTGGACCCGTTTAAAATCCCCAGCCAATCATTCCCGGGGTTCCCAAACGGTGGAAACGGCGTCCAGAACTTTCAGATTTACCCTCCCGCCAACAGCCAACCACTGGTCGGTCCGCAAGTCGCTCCACCGCCCGTGCGCACGGTCCCCAACTTCCAGCCTCCCGCAATCAATCGGAACTTTCCCAACAACAGCGCCGGCCAAGTTGGCCAACCTTTCTTTGGGAACAACATCGGGCGCAGCGGCCTCTTAGCATGGCCACAACGAGCGTGGTCGGGCTTCCAAAACGACTTTTTGCCCCGCCTGCTGGAACGGCCTCGAGCTCGCCAAACGTTCATTCACGGCAATAACGGGAATGAACTAAACATCAACGATATCGAGGTCGCCACGACTTTGAACTTCCCAAATTTTTTCAACAGCAATCAGGCTCTATTGGTCAGCCCGGGATTCATTTTCCACTTTTGGGACGGCCCGGATTCATCGACTGGTTTTGACCTTCCCGCTCAGGCATACAGCGCCTATCTGAGTTTTGATCACACGACCGACACACGTCGAAACTTTGGTCTAGAGAACAACTTCACCGTCGGTGTCTACACGGATTTCGATCATGTGGACAGCGACAGCCTGCGACTAACAGGAAAGCTGCTTGGCTGGCGAAGATTCAACAGTTATCTGATTGGAAAGCTCGGCGTGGAGTACCTAGACCGAGTCCGCACCAAGCTGTTGCCTGCGTTTGGAGTCTACGCGACACCGACGCCTGACATCAAATTAGATCTCTATTTTCCTCGGACCAAACTTTCGCACCGGATCCCCAACTTCAACGACTT
This sequence comes from uncultured Pirellulaceae bacterium, assembly GCA_964563475.1. Classification (GTDB taxonomy): domain Bacteria; phylum Planctomycetota; class Planctomycetia; order Pirellulales; family Pirellulaceae; genus Mariniblastus. The sequence continues at coordinate 690 of CAZLYM010000246.1, read as the reverse complement.
TGAAGTTTGGGCTTACGTCGGTGGCGAGTACGGCGGAGGCAGTTGGACCATCGAACGAGCCGATGGGTCGGACGATCAAGTTGATCTGAACGACATCCGTACCTTCATTGGTCTGGAATGGGTTGGACCAAGGCGAGTATCGGGGTTCCTCGAGTTCGGCTACGTCTTTGATCGGGAGCTTGTTTTCGCATCTGACCCGATCAACGACTTCAGTATTCAAGATAGTGTCATGGTCCGCTCCGGGCTCGCGTTTTAAGCTTGAGTTACGTGAGTCCGTCTCTTGTCTTGCCAAACGCTTTCTCACACGAAAGATATGCATGTACTGCCTACACTGTTTAGGTACGAATCTTGATTCGTGGGCAGTTTAACGACGAGCCGGAAGGCGACCGTGTTTCCCCACCTAACGCCAATCGCCGACGCCTGCCGGCTAATCGTTAAACAGGACAAGCATCGTTCAGCTAGGGTTTTCGATTTTTTGAACGCAACAAATGTAAAGTAAGTGCCGTTGCCCGCTAGTCCTGATGAATAAGTCACTTGATTGAAGATGACAGCGTGTTTTCTAGTTCAAAGCAATTGGTACACAAGTGGCGGGGCACACCTGATCGTGTTCCAGCCTACAAAATATTCGGACTAAAATTCGCGCAAGAATTGGCGTAGATCCGCGGGCGGCACAATGCGATGAATCCGAAT
>CAZLYM010000245.1:0-5588 GCA_964563475.1 uncultured Pirellulaceae bacterium | reverse complement strand
CTAAACCTCGATCCATCAGCCGCCGCGGGGTAACTCCGCATAGTTAAAAGCAATCAAAGCCTGCTATCTCAAATGAAATAGCAGGCTTTTCTGTTTGCTCAATCATATCGAGGGCCTCAGCACCGTATTTGGCTACCCAAACGTTGTTGAGATCTTTTCGCTGACAAACCCCCGTCCACGGCGTAAGCCGTCACCGGTGAACCTCAATCGTTATCCTTAGATTCTTTTCTTCCGATGACCCACGCGTAAATGGACGCAAGAAAAGTCATAATCAACGCGGCATAGCCATACGACTCATTGTTCTTGCCTCGTATGCCTCCACCTCCGTTCGCATCATCAGCAGTTAGCGTCGCTGCATCAGAACCAGCCATAAACCCAGCCGCTTCGCTTGAGCTAGTCGGATTGCTGACTGCAAATCCCATCTCGCTACCTACATCTCCTGACTTGGTCGCTCCTTTAGATTTGTTTGCACCATGGGACGGCGACACGGCAATGTCCGCTTTACCGTCTGAAAAACCATTTTCACTTGCAGAGAGATCCGCGTCGCCCTTTTCCCGGGAGCCGTCAGCGCTGCGTAACGACGGCTTGTGGCCGGATGCTGACGAATTGATTTCCGCCTTCAACTTTGAAACTTCTGCTGTCAACGACTCGTTGTTGGACTGAAGCTTTTCTGACTTCGCAGCCAATTCGACGACTTGCTTGTTCAGACCTTCATTGGACTCTGACAGCGTTTGGCTTTGATCCTTCATCGATGAAACCAATGACTTCAACCGCTCGTTCTCGGTCGCAAGCTCATTAGGTTTTTCACTCATCAAACTTAGCTGGTTGGAAAACGTTTCATTTTTGGCCGTCAGTGCAGTGAGTTGCTCAGTGAACGCCAAATTTTTCTTTTCGATTGTTTTAAACTCTTCGTTGCGTTTCTGCAGTTTTTCCACAAGTGTTTGATTGCGTGTCCGCATTTCAGACGCAACCTTCTCGAGTTCGGTTTGGTTTTTCGTCGTGCCAGCATAACGCTTGTTCAGTTCAGCGACTTTCGCTTCGAATGAGCCTTTTGCTTCTTGGAGCACTTTAATCTCGCCATCCTTTTCGGTGCTACGGGCGGTGATGTCGGCGAGTTGTTTGCGAAGTTGTTCTTGCTGTTCTCGCATCGCTTCGTTTCGAGTTTTGGCCTCTGCAAGTTCAGTCGTCCACCGCTTGGAATCACCAGCAACTTTGGTTTCTAGCTGCTTCTTTTCAACCAATCCTTTGTCGATGTTGGTTTTTAGCTTTTCAATTTGCTGCTTGAGCGATTTGTTTTCAGCGCCAATGGCAGCTAGTTGCTCCTTCGACTTAGTCATTTCGCCAGCCAAGCTATCTGGCTTCTTCAGCAGTTTTTCAACCTCAGCCACTTTCAGTTCATGTTTCTTTTTCCATGTTTCATTTTTGGCCGTCAGTGCAGTGAGTTGCTCAGTGAACGCCAAATTTTTCTTTTCGATTGTTTTAAACTCTTCGTTGCGTTTCTGCAGTTTTTCCACAAGTGTTTGATTGCGTGTCCGCATTTCAGACGCAACCTTCTCGAGTTCGGTTTGGTTTTTCGTCGTGCCAGCATAACGCTTGTTCAGTTCAGCGACTTTCGCTTCGAATGAGCCTTTTGCTTCTTGGAGCACTTTAATCTCGCCATCCTTTTCGGTGCTACGGGCGGTGATGTCGGCGAGTTGTTTGCGAAGTTGTTCTTGCTGTTCTCGCATCGCTTCGTTTCGAGTTTTGGCCTCTGCAAGTTCAGTCGTCCACCGCTTGGAATCACCAGCAACTTTGGTTTCTAGCTGCTTCTTTTCAACCAATCCTTTGTCGATGTTGGTTTTTAGCTTTTCAATTTGCTGCTTGAGCGATTTGTTTTCAGCGCCAATGGCAGCTAGTTGCTCCTTCGACTTAGTCATTTCGCCAGCCAAGCTATCTGGCTTCTTCAGCAGTTTTTCAACCTCAGCCACTTTCAGTTCATGTTTCTTTTTCCATTGGGCCACATCACCTTCGAACTCAGCTTTCTGAGCATCAAGCTGCTGCTTCAATTTTGCAAATTGATTTCGATTTTCTTTCAGTTGACCTTTGTGCTGCTGACGGTTCGTTTCGAGTTGTTTTTGAAGTTCAGCATTCTTCTTTTTACTCAACTCGAATTCATCTTCCAACGTCTTGTTCGTCTTGCCTAGCAATGCGTTTTGGTTTTGAATTTCACCCAAAGTCGATTTGAATTTGGCTAGCTCACTGGTCATCAGTGCTGGTTTCTTCTTGAGCTGCTGAATCTCTTTGCTTGCGTTCTCATTGGACTTTGCGAGCTTGGAAATCCGCTTCTTAAGTTCACCGCTTTTGTCAGCTAGGGTTTCGTTTTGCAATTCAAGTTTCTCATTTTCATCTTTGAGCGATTTGCTTTTCTCTTTCAACGTCACCGCTGACTTTTTGGACGTTTCAAGTTCTTTGACCAATTTCTCAGCTCGCTTGCGTGCCTGCTTTACCTTTTTAGCCAACGAAACGTTCTCTTTTTCCAGATCCTCGTACTGCCCTTTTAGCTTGGACGTTTCGGATTCCGCATTCTTGACCAACATTTTGGTCTTCTTGTTCAATTGGTCGTTTGTTTTTGTGAGAGTTGCAACCTGCTCTCCAAGCGTGCGGTTCTGGTTTCGCAATTCGCCTTGCGTTTTTTCACTGAGGTCTGACTCATTTTTGAATTTCTCTACCAATGAAGATTTTTCATTGGCGAGTTTTGACATTTGCTTTTTCAGTTCATTCGCTTGGCCCTGTGCTTCGTCTTGTGCTTTAACCAGAGTCGCAATTTTTGATTCCAGTGATTGCTTTTGTTCGTCCGCATCCTTGATCGCCTGAGCCATTTCGCTCAACCGTTTGGCCGCTGTTTCTTCGCTGGCTTGCATCGCCGCTTGCTTGGCATCAAGCTCGGAAGAGAGCTTTCGTTTTTCAACCAACAACGCATCGTAATCGCTCCTTAGACCGTCTAGGTCTTCTCTGAGCGATGTTACTTCTTCCGTTGTTTTCTCCGGCGTTGCCTGTTGCCCTAAAGCCTGCTCGTCAGCCGGAGGCTCAACCGTGTCGCTGAGGATGACACCTTCAATAATTGGGTAGTCGACTTGTGGCACACTCTCATAGACCGGTGGGTGATACTGTGGTGCTTGAGATGGAACCGGGGCGTAGGATTCCAAGGGAAAACTTTGTTGCGGATAGTATTCTTGGCTTGGATACGGGAGCGGTTGAGAATACTGGTAAAACTGGCCGTCGTAGAGAGGCGGGTACTCTTGCAGCACATACCCTTGCGCAACCAATTTTGACGAGTTGCTTGAGCCAACGTTCAAGAATGAACCGAAACAAAAAAGCAACAAGAAAACGACTCGTTTGCGACGTGGCATATCTCACCCTGTGAGGTTGGAGTGGTGGAGTGGGAAGAGGCTGCTTCGAGAAAGTGACCCCGACATATGTCGAGACGGACCTCTACTCAAGCGACGCAGACATTCTACGCGACAGCACAACTCAAGAAAATTGAATTCCGGTTTTGTTCGTTGAATTCTAAATTCTGAGTGTTCTAGCGCTGGCGTAAAATGCGTTATCTATGGGTGGACATTTCGTTCCAACCCAGATTCCATCCTCAACGGGCCCAGAATTTTAGACTGGGGGGTTTGGTGCCTTCCAGTTGGTGGGTGTCCAACTGTTTTGCGATCTGGTTTTGGAGCGAGAGAATACTAGCAGGGCTTGATTGAAGTCCAGCAACACCACTGCGGTGTAACGGCAATTTGTTCCTGCTGGTTTGTTTTTGGTTTCGTTGGTCATCGTTTTTCTCCTTTGTTTGTGTTAACGATGCCTTCGTTAGACGACTGCTAAAGGGCTTGCGATCAAGGCCTGCAAGCCGGACTTGTCCGGGCGGTGAAGATGCCGCCAGCCGCTTTTGCGGCGCAGCTGGTGTCTGCAACCGAGCCTTGATCGAAAGACGGCAGGCGTCAGAATGCAGCGAACATTAACTCAAAACAAAGCGGGAAAGCGGTCTTAAGCAACGCACAGAACAGCAGAAATAATCCGTGGAACGTCTCGAGTCGAGTTAATCGACCAAGCCACGAAGCTTTTCGGCAAGTCTGTACTTCCTGGCTTTGCGAGACGGATCGGAAACAATCAGAAAGCCGGTATCCGTCCAGTCGGCACACCAAGCGCGAGCAGTTCTCGGCTGGATGCCAAACAGCGACTGAACATCGGACGCAGCGATTTCGTTTTGCTGCTGAAACAGAGAGAGTGCTTTGCGCTGACGCGGGGACAAGTCTCGCAGTTCTGCCGAAGCGTCCACCGCTCCTGCTTGTGCGGCCTGATCAGCACGCGACTTCACTTTGTCAAACGAGTTTGCCATTCCTGAGACAAAGTAGTCGATCCACTGCGTGATGTCGGCTTCTGCCCGCCCACCATAGTAGTTATGAGATGGACCAATGTTCAGAGCGGCGTAATAAGATCTCAAATCGCGAGCGTAGTATTCTTCCAGCGCGTACAGCCCCTTCAGTCCATAGCCGCCCAGATGCAAAACAAGCGTCGTCAGCAGGCGGGCCGTCCGTCCATTGCCGTCATACCACGGGTGGATGGTAGCGAACTGGTAGTGAGCGATACTGGCCAGCAAAGGCACTGGGAGGTCGCTTTGCTTCTTGATCCACGTCACGAGGCCTTTCATCAAAATCGGTACGTCTTTGGCTTCGGGCGGCATGTAAACGATTTTCCCTGAGACACTATCACGAATGACATTTTGGCCATCGCGATAGGGAGTTGGCTTTCTTGTTTTCCGACCGTTGCCCATGACGCGGGCGTGCAAAGAACCGATCACCGCTTCGGTGACGGCACTGCTTTTGGACACCAATCGTTCCAATTCTTCCAAAGCGGCGTAGTATCCTTTCACTTCACCTTCATCACGCTCGCGTCCCGGAAAATGCCCACTGCCTTCGATGACCTTGGCGACTTGATCTTGCTCAAGACGGTTGCCTTCGATCATCGTCGAGTAGTGCGTGGAGTAGAGCCGAGCTGTTTCGCGCAGGGACGCCAAGATTTTGGGCGTGATCGGCAGCCCGGAAACCTCCTGCTTCACGGCCTCGATTTTCATGAGGGCGGAAGCGGTGGCTGGGCTGATCGTGTAGATCGGGTTAAACGTTTTCGGCATGTTATCGGCAATCCTCCATGCCGTTATTATGCCGTTAATCTGCCGATAAATCCAGTGATTTCTTACTTGTGGCGGAACCGCGTGCAAGCAATCACTTCGGGTGGTAACCTTCGTGCGGGGAAGACTGTGCGTGTCCCGCTGGAGCAGGTGGCTTGCTGATGGTTGCCGCTGGCTCGGCGGCCGATTTGAATGCGTCGCCCAAGATCAGGTCACTTGCCTTTTGTGCCGCTGCCGCCGCAGAGATCACAAGACGATTGTCTCCTTTGAGTTTATTTTTCCAGCCGTGGATGTAGGCAGCCGACTGTTCAATCGTGGGTGGGCTAGGGTCGCATACCTACTGAAGTATCCGGACTTAGTAATTGCTGCGAGGGATCCACACTCCGAAAGATCTTGGCAAAACGAGCCCAAGACTTGCTTCTACTCA
>CAZLYM010000244.1:0-5744 GCA_964563475.1 uncultured Pirellulaceae bacterium | reverse complement strand
TCGCCAGCGATTTGGAGAAGCCAAACATCATCTGGATCGTTGCCGATGATCTTGGCTACAACGATTTCAGCTGTATGGGGCAAACGAATTTCCAAACGCCTCGTGTTGATGCGTTGGCGGCAAACGGAATGAAGTTCACCCAGTTTTACGCGGGCAGTACCGTTTGTGCTCCCTCACGAGCGTGTTTCTTGACGGGGCAACATACCGGGCACGTTTACCAACGCTTCAACGGCAAGGTCGCTTTTCGTGAAGATCCGCTGGACTACACAATCGCATCGATGCTGCAAACGGCAGGCTACAAGACAGCCATGATTGGAAAGTCCGGGTTGTCCTGCAACGACAACGACGGTGCATTGCCCAACCGAAAGGGATTCGACCATTTCTTTGGCTTCACCAGCCATGGTGCTGCCCATCGTTATTACCCGCGAGAATTGTTTCGCAATGGCAAGACTGTCGTTTACCAGAACAACCATCAGAAAGAAGGTGACACCTATTCTGGCGACGAATTTATCAAAGATTCGCTGCAGTGGATTGACCAACAAAAAGACACTCCCTTTTTCTTACACATGAGTCTTCAGCAACCGCATGCCGACCTGCAGGTTCCTGACAAGTATCGCCAGCGATTCATCGGAAAATTCGACGAAACTCCCAGCCCCGGTGGACACTACCGTGCCGAGGCACACCCAAAAGCAACCTTCGTCGCCATGATTACCTATTTGGATGAATCGATCGGCAAGGTCGTTGATAAAGTCGATCAACTGGGGCTTTCTAATCGGACGCTGATTCTGGTCACCAGTGACAACGGCCCACACTCGGCCGGCGGTCACCATGTAGACAACTTCGATTCGAACGGCCCTCTGCGAGGCGGTAAACGAGATTTATACGAAGGCGGAATCCGCGTTCCGTTGATTGCCTATTGGCCTGGTAAAATTGCTGTCGGGACAACTTCCAGTTTGATCTGTGCGTCTTGGGATTTTCCTTCAACAGCCTGTGAGCTGGCGGGAATTGATCCACCCAACGCAACCGACGGAGTATCGTTGGTGCCGACACTGACTAACGCCGGCACTCAGCAGCAGCATGAATATTTGTATTGGGAATTTTACGAACAAGGTGGCAAGCAGGCCGTCCGGGCTGGCAACTGGAAAGCGATCAGGCTTAACGTTGGCAAGAAACCAAACGGACCATTGGAGCTATACAACCTAGACAAAGATATTGGCGAGCAAAACAATTTGGCTTCCGAGCATCCGGATGTTGCTCAGCGAATGGCGGCAATCATGCTGGAAGCACACACTCCATCCGAAATCGTCAGCTTTGCTCCAACGAAACAAAGAAAGAACAAAAAGAAAGCTACCAAGTAATGCTACCAAGTGAAGCAGCGCCTCTTGAATAATCGGCTGTTCGCCTACCGTGCTATTCCGTTGGCCGTCATTGTCGGCCACGATGTGGGTTGTGCGGTCAAAGGAGGATTGTAGCATTACCAGATAGTTTTCAATTGCCGCGATCGGTTTTCAAACACCTCGTCTACCTGTGATTTATCCGTGAACTTTGCCAAGCCCAAATTCGGTTCGTCTGTTTCTCAGATCAAGAAACAGGCTAAGGCCTACGAAGCGATGACCGATTCGGAGCTGTCCGATATCGCGTTGGATCTGGGCTTCGAATCTCGCCAGAACGAAAGCGTACTGCCATTGGTCGTCCGAGGCTTCGCACTGGTCCAGGTCGCTGCCAAACGTCAGCTAGGCATGCAGCACTACGATGTGCAACTGAAGGGTGGCGAAGCGATGTGCCGCGGTCACGTCGCCGAGATGCAGACGGGTGAAGGAAAGACGCTGACTGCGACCTTGCCGATGTTCGTTCACGCGTTGGCGGGCAAAGGAGCCATGCTGGCAACCAGCAACGACTACCTAGCTAAGCGTGATGCCGAATCACTCCAGCCACTGTATCAATCTTTGGGCTTAACGGTCGGTGTCATTGAATCCGACATGTCGCGAGAGCAGCGTCGGGCAGCGTATGGGTGCAGCGTCACCTATGGAACGATGAAAGAGTTTGGCTTTGACTTCCTGCGAGACCATTCGGGCGAACGAGAACAAAAACAGCGAGAACTCTGGTACGGCGGCCGTGCTGGAGGCGTTGCGGAAGCGCCCACCTCAAAGCCCGTTCATCGCGCCCCGCATTTTCTATTGATCGACGAAGCGGACAGCATTCTGATCGATGACGCCCGAACGCCCTTGATCATTTCTGCCCCCGAAGATGGACAGACTCAGGACCAACAGAAAGCCATCTACACATGGTCGGCCACAGCAGCCGAAAGTTTTGAGGAAGAGCACCACTACTGGTACGATCGAGAACGTCGAAAGGTCGATCTGACTCCTGACGGAACGGCACTTGTTCGCGAGATTGCCAAGCCGCCAATCTTGGCGGGAGTCGGCTTGCTGGAGATGTACGACTTTATGGAACGGGCCATTCAAGTATTTCGCGACTACAAATGCGATCGAGACTACGTCGTTCGTGACGGAGAAATTGTGATCGTCGACGAGGCAACAGGGCGCATCAGCGAGGGGCGCCGCTGGAGTCGTGGCATCCACCAAGCGATCGAAGCCAAGGAGTCTGTCGAAATCACGATGGACACGAATACGCAAGCCAAGATCACGGTGCAATCTTTCGTCAGCCGATTTCCTTATATCGGTGGCATGACCGGTACAGCGTTCACATCCACCACCGAGTTTAAAAAAATCTACCACATGGGTGTCACGGTCATCCCGACCAACAAGAAACGTAAACGCATCATCCATCCGGTCAAATATACTTTCAGCGAGAAAGATAAATTTGAACTGATCGTGGAAGATGTAAAAGAGCAGCACAAGCTTGGGCGACCGGTCTTGATTGGAACGCGTTCGATCGCCAAATCAGAACAACTTTCGGCGCTGCTGGTTCGTGATGGCATCGAACATGAAGTCCTTAACGCTCGTCAAGTTGAACGCGAGGCCGACATTGTTGCCGCTGCTGGCCAGCAAGGAAAAATCACGGTGGCAACGAACATGGCCGGTCGAGGCACCGACATCAAAATCGACGACGCGGTCCGCGAGCTTGGAGGGATTCACGTCATCGGGACGGAGATGCATGAATCGGCTCGGATTGACCATCAGCTGTTTGGCCGCTGTGCCAGACAGGGTGATCCGGGGACCGTTCAGCTATACATCGCGGCCGAGGACAAGCTGCTCGATTCAGCATTTGGCAAACAGAAGGCCGACCGCCTGCGTGCAACCGGCAAAAACCGCACAGCCAGCTACTGGATTCGACTGTTCGACAAAGCTCAGCAAAAGGTGGAAAAGCAGCATTATCGTTCTCGACGAATCTTGATGTATAACGAGAAAATGCTGGCAAAATCACAGCGAGAAATGGGGCTCGACCCAATCCTTGACAACTTTGATTAAACTGGCAGATTCCTGACCGTCGTGGCGGATCACTTCTATAATGCAGGGACCGTCATAGGACGCTTGGAGCCTACGCTAAAGTTCGTCGCTCATGATGCTGGTCGGCCACTTGCTCACGACACACTTTTCACCACGGATTATTCATGCCAACTGGCGAAACAACTCAACGCGGAAGATCGCAGGACGAAATCCGCGATGAAGTCCGCCAAACCGTGCGACAGCTGAGCGATCTGGCAAGCTCTGAAGCGAACTTTGACAAATTCAGCAACGCCGTGCTGGAGAAAATCGTCAGCATTACCGGAGCGTTCGGCGCCGCGATGTGGCAAGTCAACGGAAACCAAGGACCCGTGATTACTCACAAGGCTGGCGAATCGCCCAGCCCTCTGGCCAGCCGGGTCTTGTCCACCGACAACGATCAACATGTCCGGATGCTGATGAAGGTCATCCAGTCCGCCGAGCCCCAAAGTGTCGACGGCAGTACGTTCGCTGAAAACCCTTCCGAGGCACAGCCGCCGTTTCTATTGCTGCTTGCTCCGATCCAGAATCGCAACAAGCAATGCATGGGTGTGATGGAGTTACTGCAACGGGGTAATGTCAGCGATCAAGCGAAGGACGGCTACCTACGTTTCATCAATCAGGTTTCACAACTTTTCCAACGTTGGCACGAGCAACAGGATTTGGCTCGATTAAGTCAGCACGCCGATTCATGGTCCGAGCGACTGGACTTCATTAACGAGTCCCATCGTTCGATCGATTTCAAGGAAACCGCGTACTCGATTGCCAACGAAGCCCGACGACTGCTCAAGTGCGATCGTGTCAGCGTCGCGAAATGGAATGGTTCTCGCTGCAAGGTCATTGCGATCAGTAGTCAGGACAAGTTTGACAACCGCGCCAACGTGGTCAAGAAACTGGGCAAGATCGCAACCGCCAGCGTCAGCGCCGACGCACCGTTTTGGATCCTCGGCAACACCGAAGGCATCGCGCCAGAAGTCGCCCGCAAGATCAACGACTATCTGGATGAAGCTCACAGTCGAACGTTGGCCATTTTGCCATTGTTTGCCAAGCCACCCGAAACCGCCGAACTGGAAATGAAAAGCCGGCGCAAGAAAAAGCCAAAAAAGCTCGGAGCCTTGATCATCGAGTACTTCGATCAGGATGTGGCTGAACACTCGATTGAAGAAGACACGAAACTGATCGTCGGCCAATCTCAACTGGCGCTGGAAAATTCTCGCAAACACGGCGAGATCTTTCTGCTGCCAATTTGGAAACGGCTGGGATGGCTCCAGAAAGTTCTGTTTCAAGACCACTTTGCAAAAACGATGACAGGCCTTTTGGCACTCGCACTGCTGATTGCGGCCATGTTGTTGTGGCCAATGGAACTTGAGATGAAAATCGATGGGGTCATGCAACCGAGCAACCGCCGCACCATTTTTGCTCAGACCGAAGGCATTGTCGAAACGGTTCACGTGGGCAATCGAGGCGTTGTCAAACAGGGTGACTTGCTACTGGAGCTTCGCAGTCCTGATTTAGATTTGCAGCTCAAAGATATCGAAGGACAATTGATCACGCTGGACCAACAAATCCGAACGAATGAATATCGGGTGGCGAGAGGATTCAACGATCCGGCCGAAATGCAAGAAGTCACCAGTACGCTGCAGCTGTACGAATATCGAAAGACCAATTTGATCGATCAACAGCGTTTGATTGACCAAAAGAAAAAACGGTTAAAAATTTACGCTCCGATCGACGGCACGGTGGTTACTTGGGATGCCAAACGGCGCCTGCTAGGTTTGCCCGTTGCAGCTAACCAAGCCGTGCTTGCGGTCGACGACTTGGACAGCGACTGGCAGCTGGAACTGAAAGTGCCTCAAAACAAGATTGGCTACATCAACCGGGCGATTGTGGAAGCCAAAGACGAACCGTTGGATGTCAGCTTCATCATTGAAACGAACCCAAATTTACGACTTACTGCGAACCTGACTGACCTTGCCAGTCGAGCCGAACCTTCTGATCAAGGCATCCCAGAATTTCGAGCGACTGCCAAAGCGGCGCCAGAAAACCTGAACGATCTTCGTCCCGGCGCTGGCGTGACTGCCAGAGTCTCCTGCGGCGAAGTGAAGCTGTGGTACTGGTGTTTTTATCAGGTCTACGATTGGGTTCGAACAAAAGTCCTGTTCTAGGGTCAGGCATCAGGCGCCGGGCATCAGGAGTCAGTGAGCAGATATCAGTCCCTACACCACCATGCCGTGCGAGGGACTCTTACCCGCACTCCGAAATAAAACTCACACCGAACACCGAACACCGAACACCGAA
>CAZLYM010000243.1:0-5756 GCA_964563475.1 uncultured Pirellulaceae bacterium | reverse complement strand
GAACCTTCAACCAAGTGCAGCGACCGAAACCAACGGGCATTGATTGTGTCGCTAAGGCTTCCAGTGACGGAACTACCGTTTAGCTACCGTTTCGACTAAGTCTCGAATTGTCTGCACCAGAGTTTCAGGCTGCTGCCGGTGGACGATGTGTCCGCAATCAGAAACGATCGTTTTGGAAACGTTGCCCGATCCATGTTCTTGGTCAAACCGAACCACAATCTCCCGATACTTTTCATCAAGTTCTCCAGCAACCACCGCCGTCGGCATCGACAGCTCTGACAATCGAGGCCAATAGTTTGGCTGCTGTGAAACGGAATTGGCTCTCAAAATCTTTGCCCACTCGGGCGAAAACCGTTCGCATTTTCGGACGATTTCCGCATGTCGAATGTCCTGTGGCGTGGTTGCAAAAACATCGACTTGGTACCAGCGTTCCAGAAACGGCTGCAAAGACTCTTGCGTCAACTGCTCAAGTTCTTGAGCGATCTTTTGATCCGCCTTCCAACGCCGTTCCCGTGCTTCAACATGCTCAAGTCCCGGATTGCCCGAAACGAAAACAAGGCCCGCACATCGCTGCGGGTTTTCCAACGCGACGCCCAAAGCCAGACGTGCTCCCATCGAGTAACCGATCACGATGGCAGAATCGGAAATCCCATCAGCAACCTGATTGATGCTCGCTTGCCAATCGGCGGCAACCGGCATTTCCAGCGCGTTCGTTTCGAACTCTGGCAGCATGGATCGTACATCGCCCCAATCGGAAGGATGGCCCATGAATCCATGAATGAAGGTCAATCTTGGTCGCTGCATTTTCTGATCTTTTCGCGTATCTGTTTTCTTACCTGTTGATTGGCGTCGCGATCGGTCAGCAGCTCCAACACAATCGAACGATCCATTGCACACGCCGCGTCATAATTTTCTACTAGCTGCGCCATGTTAGTAATTTTCCGATATTCCAGTTCGAACATTTTTGCGGCATGTTCAAACTGGAATCCATGAGGCGTCGCAAAGAACTGCTCAAAATGATCAGACTGCTGAATCGGTAGTTGATCGAAAATATGCCCGGCATGGTTATTGATGACCATCACAATCATGGGCCATTTTGATTCGGCGATCAAAGCCAGCGAATTCAAATCGTGCAGAGCAGATAAATCTCCCAGCAGCACCGTCGTGGGTTTCTGCAATCCGGCAGCGTATCCGGTTGCCGTCGCCAACAAACCGTCGATCCCACTGGCTCCACGATTGGCGGCAACAAACCGAGCCTTTTTTGATCCCACGACACCAAACCAATCCATGTCACGGATGGGCATACTGTTGCCAATGAACATGCCCACGGAATCTGGGCATTGCTGACTAAGGTGAAAAGCAATCGCTGGCTCGGTTAATTTGTTCGCGTCAGCAAGTTCATGATGCAGCACTTGGTTTCGCAGTGCCGCCGCATCTTCCCACGATTTGCGGAACGAATCCTCGCCAGTCGATCCGACGACTTGTGACTGGAGATTTGCGAACGACATCTGGATGCAGTTCATTTTCAGACCGTTCGGATTGACCGTCTGGCCCGTCGGTGTCACATGAATCATATTCACATCGCGGTCTGCCAGATTGGCCGTCCACTGGTGCCACGTCTTGGAAACGATTCGGCCTCCAAGATGCAAAATCGTATCCGGCACTGGTAGATTGAACTCGGTCGGCAGCTCGAAAGAGCCCACTCGCAGCCCGCTGGTGACATCGCTGAGGATTGGGCAATTCAACTGACCCGCCAACTCCAACGCCTGTTCTGCTTCCTCCGGTCGGCAACCTCCCAAAACAATCAGCACGTTTCCAGCAACCTCGATCGTTGGCAAACTAATACTGGAATGATCCGCAACGTCGCCCGTGTTGCCATCGGACGGCGAACACGCCAACGAGTCTGGTTTTTCGTTCTCGATTGTGAACGGTTCATGAAACATCCAGTTCAAATGCACGGGACCGTCCTTGGTTGCCGTGAATGCCTGTTCCAAAATTGAATCAAGAAAGGCTGATTCTTGCTGTCCTTGAATCGAACTGCCGTCCGCCGGAACGGATAAATTCGAAAAGAGCTTTACGTAGTTCCCAAAAATCTCCAGTTGATCAATCGCTTGATTGGCTCCCGTCCCGTGAAGCTCAAAAGGCCGGTCGGCCGTAAACAGCAGCATCGGAACGCTCTCCATGGCCGCTTCGACGACGGCCGGAAACGCATTGGCAACCGCAGTCCCGGAAGTGCAAATGAAGACACCGGGCCGACCGGTTGCCCGCGCGTAACCAAGTGCCGCAAAGGCGAGGCCTCGTTCGTCAAAGTGCTGGATGACATGAGCCTGTTTCTGCCTGGCGACAGCAAGCGTCAGCGGAGTGCAACGGGAGCCGGGCGCTAAAAAGAAATGATCGATGCCTTGTTTCAAGCAGCTTTCGATCGCGGCATTGGCCCAAATTTGGTCGATCACAGTTCAGTTTCCACTTTGCGGGCAAGAGGCGAGCAATTCGAACCGGTAAATCACAACCCGAAGCGTCAGCGAGGGATTCCTAAGGTCCCTCGCTGACGCTTCGGGTTGTGTTGTTATCTGCAAGGCCTGCATACTTCCAGACACGTTCTATCCTTGTCACAAACACTCAACAATCAAGAATGCCTATGAAATCTTGGATTTTGTTTTCAACTTCTCGCCACTCGGCGTCCGGATCCGACCCACGCACGATCCCGGCTCCCGAGAATAGCGACAACTCATTGCCCTCAACCAGACCCGACCGAATCCCCACGGCAAACTGAGCACTGTCCGACCCAACCCAGCCCACAGGAGCGGCGTACCAGCCGCGATTGAAGGGTTCAATCCGAGCAATTTCCGGCAGAGCGTTGTCCGTCGGATAGCCGCCGACCGCCGGCGTAGGATGCAATCGCTTCAGCAACATGCCATCATCAACATCCGCTTTCAGCGTGCCTTGAACGTTCGAGCGCAAATGCTGCTTTTTCGCCAAACGCAAAATCGATGCCTGAGTATCAACGTCCAGATGGTCGACAAACTTGTGCAGTTTTTGCCGAATGCTCTTACGGACAATATCGTGTTCACGTTGATCTTTGTCGCTGGTCAACAACTCAATGGCCAACGCCTCGTCCGCGACCGAATCGTCACCCCGCATACGAGTTCCAGCGATGACTTCGCTTTTTAGCGAAACGCCTTCACGAAGGAACAAGCGTTCGGGTGTCGCTCCAACGAAGGCACTGCCCGCCCCGAAATCAAAACAGAAAACGAAACAGTCGTGAGTCGCCACCTGCAACCGTTTCGCCAACGCGATCGGGCACAGCGGATCCGAAAAAGTAAGTTTGGCTTTCCGTGACAATACAATTTTCTCAACCACTTCGCTGCGAATCAGAGAAAGTGCTTCATCAATTCGCGACTGCCAACCATCAAAGGAGGGCGAATAACTTCCTTCAATTTGTTTCGGCATTTTGTCCGCTACTGTTGCCGGTTGAAAGCAGATCTTTTGCAAGTCAAGCCTCGCCCGATCGATATCGTCCGCATCCAACACAGCCAATGCCAACGTGCCTTCGGACCACAGCATTCGTGGAACAATAAATCGCCCCGCACCAAACGATTCCCAATGCTCCGTTCCATCGAAGGAGCACCCACCAAAAAATCTCAGGCCGCTCGTGTTCCCTGCCAATCGTTGATGGCATTGATCAATGCGTTTCGAAACATCTTCGCCGGGCGACAACTCCACGGCTGCCGCCTGACCAACGCCGGCAACCATTTCCTTGGTACTTCGATCCGCCCAAGCAATTCTCGCCAACCCAGCGTTAGCACTCAGCCATTGCCAGACGTCAAGATTGGGAACCGGAATCGTCAATTGGACAGGGAACGCAACGCCCGATCGCTCAAGCGCGTCTAACTGCGACCGCAAGTCATCCAACTGTGCAGGGGCAACGGCAACGTTCAATTCTGATTCGGCGTGATGGTCGCTCATTTGACCCCCACGTACAAAGTCGCGATACCACCAGTCAACGGATAAAACTTGGCCGATGACATTCCTGCACTAAGCATTTTTTCAACTAACGCCTCATAACAGGGAAATTCTCCAACGCTCTCGGGCAGGTAATCGTAGGCGCTGGAATCGTTCCTCGCCAGAAACTGACCGATCTTTGGCAGCACGTTCTTAAAGTACCAACCGTAGAGTCCTTTGATCGGTTGATAGCGAGGCACACTGAACTCAAGGATCGCGACCTTGCCGCCCGGTTGGCAAACTCGCGTCATTTCTCGTAATCCCTGATCGGTGTCGGCAACATTCCGCAAACCAAACGCGGCCGACACCACCTGAAACTGATTGTCCTCAAACGGCAAATTCTGGGCATCGGCTTCCACAAAGGAAACGTCACGACCGAACTTATCCACTTTCTGTCGGCCGACTTCCAGCATCTCGAAACAGAAATCGGAACCGACCACCGGAGCCTGCCCGTCGATGTACTTGTGAAACGAGAACGCCAAATCACCCGTACCGGTACAGACATCCAAAATCGGATCTTTTTTGTTGGGTGAGAGCTTTCTGACGGTCAGCCAACGCCAGTAGCGGTCGACATTCATCGAAAGCAGATGATTCATGCGATCGTACTTCGGCGCGATTTCGCCAAACATTTTCTGTACGCGATCGTTCGATTTGTCGACTGTCATTCACTGGGCCGTAAAAAGTTGAGCGGTCGGAGCAAACAAACTGCTGCCCTCTACTAAGTCGACCGAATCTGACAGAATACCTTAACGTGACACTGTGGCAAAAGGCCGCACCCCAATATTGATCTATTTCGACCGGACGGCCCTTTTAATCTTCCCTGACATTGCGAACCAACTTGCTGAAACCGTGAATTCCGAATCCATTCTCAATGTAGTGTTCTTACCCGCAACGGTCACTTCTGAATCGCTAACCGACGATACTGTGATCGTGGTCGACGTCCTGCGAGCCACCACGACCATCATCAGTGCGCTGGCAAACGGAGCCGCTCAGGTGTTGCCGCAGCCAAGCATCGAAGCCGCCCGCGAAGCCTATGCTGGCATGAATGGCGACGCCCTACTGGGCGGAGAACGTCAGGGCCAGATCGTAGACGGATTCACCAACGGGAACTCGCCGGTCGAGTACACGTCCGAAGTCGCAGCGGGCAAGACATTGATCTTGGCCACCACCAACGGAACGGTCGCTATGGAGCACTGTCGTCAGGCGAAGCGAGTTTTGATCGGAGCCATGGTCAACCTACAAGCTGTCGCGGAAGCCGTTTTGCACGAACCCAAAGTCACCGTCATGTGCAGCGGGACGGATCGAGTCATCACCAGCGAGGACATTATTTTTGCGGGCGCGATGATCGATCGCATTCGCTCAGTTCGACAATCCGCTGGGGTCGAGCCGGGGAAGTCGACAGACACAGCTCAGATCGCAACCAACCACTGGCTACGGACCAAAGCCGAAGTTGATAACGGCAAACCGTTGGCCGATTTTTTCCGCAACGCACGAGGCGGCATTAACCTAGTGCGAATCGGTCTCGATCACGACATCGTGTTCGCATCCCAGATCGACTCGTTGCCTCACGTGCCAAAGCTGTGCAAAGAATCGTGGTCGATCAAGTTGTAGCCGAAGTGCAGCGATGCGTGGCCGATTAAGCCGGAACCGAAGTGTAGCAATCGAGTGCGAGTCCAAACATTGTTGGAAGGGCCCAACGATGCCGAAGGCATCTCAGCCTATAGCCGGTGGTCGAGCGCAGCGAACACCACCGG
>CAZLYM010000242.1:0-5816 GCA_964563475.1 uncultured Pirellulaceae bacterium | reverse complement strand
GTAAGCGTTTAGTTCTTCGACCGAGATTCTACTCAGATTGCGGATTCGCCTCAGGATGTTATCCAAGGGTGATCCTATTTCAGATACAAGCGAAGGACTTCACCCGTTGCCGATGCCATCGTGCTTGATGTTCGATGTTCGAGCACATGTGCTCGCCCTGCCCTGCCCAAGCGGGACCGGTGATCTGAGTCGAGGATCAGTGTCGTCAGTTGTTCGGCCAGCGCATCGGTATCGTTCGGCGCCGCTAGGATCCCTCCACCCGTTGAACTGATCAGTTCTGGAAAAGCCCCGTGATCCGACGCGACGACCGGTACGCCTGCCGCCATTGCCTCCAGTGCATAGAGTCCTTTCGGTTCTTGATAAGCCGTTGGTACGCAAAACAGGTCGATGCCGCGAAAGAAATCAAGCTTCTGCTGGCGTTCGACCGCACCAAGGTATTCGTAGCGATCCTGCCATCCGCCTGAATTCAGTTTCGCCCATTGTTCTTCCGCGTAAGCGTGTTGGTCGGGCCCGAGCCAACCAGCGATTTTCAATCGAAGCGGCGGCAGACGCTCCAGATCCAGGCGGAGCAAGGCATCTACCAGATTCGCCAAACCTTTTTCTGGAGCCAAGCGGGCGAGGTAGCCAATCGTGATCTCGTTGGAATGATGATTCTCGTCGGCCGTGCTTTTTGATTCGGCGGCATCCAGAGACTTGAAATCGTCGGTATCGATTCCCAATGGCGTCACATAAAATTTCTCTGGCGGTATCGAAAAGTAGTCGGCCATATAATCACGGAAAAATTCTGAGTGCACGATAAAGCCGTCAACGAATTTTGTGATCTGTCGAACTCGATCAATGCATCGTGAGCGCCAAGGCTCTTGCAAGCTGTCAAGAAACACGTCGTCACCTTGCAGCGTCACCAACACGGGCACATTGATTTGCTGCTTGATTGACTCGATGCAGCCGCCGATCAGAATGTTGCTGAAGACAATCAGATTGGGGTTCTGAGACACCAGCCAAGTGCAGACTCGCCGAACTTCCTTGCGCTGGTTTCCTTTTTCGCCCAGCAGCATGGAGTGAGCCAGCGAGCCTAGTGTTTTCGCGTCGGTGTTCATCGCCTTGGCAGTGACTCGCCGGATCAGGCCGGGGCGGTCGAGAAACGAGTCAACCCAAGCCGGCAACAGGCGGAACAGTGGGATCTTCTGTTGGAGGTAAACATTCAGGCCTCCGAATAGCACATGGTCGACACTGACATCTGATTCGTCGGTTCGAATCGGGGTATAAGTAGGAACAAGTTGCACCTGCCAGCCGGCTTGGGTTAGCGCCGCAGCCAATGCGTTGTCATGCAGGCAACTGCCGCAAAACATTCCGCCGGCTCCAGCAGTCAGGTAGATGATGTTTGCGTCGGGGGGGCCGGGCATGGCAGGGTCGTTAAGTTTTACGGGCAACTTGCACGCTCCCATCATAGAGTCTGTGGCAGTTTTTGGCTTGCGGTCCTAGTTCTGAAGGGTGGCGAAGGTGAGTTTTACGCACTTTGACGCCAAAACGCGGGTTTGATGGCCGAGAAATTCTCTTGCGAAGCATGTTTTGGAAGTGTATTATGACCGAATGAGCCATGTTCGACCGACAACTCGATGGTTTGTTGCGTTCTTTTTGAGCGTTGCCTTTTTGGCTATGCCGGTAGTTTCGATTCCGACTTGCTGCTGTACGAACTCTAGCTTAGCGGACGCCGGTTCGTGCTGCTGCTGTTGTTCGGACGCGATGACTTCAAGCGAATCGCAATGTTGCCGTCCGAGCACTAGGTCTGATGATTCAGCGACTAAATTGTCGTGTGATCGTAAATGCCGATGCGGCCATTTGAGTGTCACTCATGCTTTTGTCGAATTATCGCGAACAGTTAAGCTGCCTGATCGCCCGGTCGTCGCGTTGCTGAATTGGAACTCGATTCTAACGGTTGTTGATTCCATTCGAGTGCTACCTGTAGCGCCATCCCGTCGAGTGTTGTCGCATAATGCTCGGCAGGCGTCGTTGTCCGTGTGGCTAAAGTAGCCCCAAATACGATATTGTTTCTTTATCGATTTGTATTTATTGAGGTTTTACGATGTTTAAAAAACTTATGGCAGCGGTTGCTGTTCTTGCCGTTTTGGTGGCGATTCCTGTGTTGGCCATCAATGCTTCCTCAACGCCTGCCGAAAGCGTTCCGTGTGCATGCTGTGGCGCAGAGTGCACGTGTGTTGATTGTCGTTGCGACGAACTAGGTTGTGCATGTGACACGGGTGGCAAATGTGCCTGCTCCAAGGAATGTACAGCGAGTTGCTGCTCAACTGGATCATGCAACTGCGAGAAAAAGTGATCTTGCCTCTGGCGTTAAGACGCTAAGGTTAAGTGCAATACGCACAAAATTGTAAACTGAGCCGCTCGGGCTTTCGCCGGAGCGGCTTTTTCGTGCGCTTCGCCCCGCTAGTCGGACTCGATGAATCGGTCTCGGGCAGTTAGGATGGTCGTTTACTTCTAGGCCGGCCGCCGTCATCGAGCGATCATGGATTCGATTTCGTTCCAACCTGTTATTTCTCCCATCGCATTAGCGATTCTGTTTGCGATTGCCATCGGGCTATTGTGGATTCGGCCAGCGTTCCCCACAGCGACGGCGGGCAGGACAAAGGTGCTTTCGGCAATTCGACTGGGGACGCTGTTACTGCTAGGGTTGGGGCTTGTCCGGCCCGGTTGTGTTCAGAAAACCGAACGCCATCAGGCGGCGGTGTTGATGTTTCTGGTCGATGCGACACGAAGCATGGAACATCCCCACCTTGCGGATCAATCGACGCGTTGGTCGGCCGTCAAGCAATTGTTTGCGGAAAATCAGAGCCGATTTGAGCAGCTTAAAAAGAAGAAGATTGATGTTCGAGCCTTCACGTTTGATCGGCAGACCAGTCCGGTTGAGTGGACGGATTCCGGATTCACGTTGCCGGCCGATCCAAGTGGTAGCGAGACCGATATCGGTTCGGCGATTTACAACGTGTCTTTAGAGGCACGCGACCAGCGGCTTTTGGGTGTGGTGCTGGCCAGTGATGGCGTTCAAAACGCGCTCGATCCGCCCATCGAATTGACTCGAGCGACGGAAGTGTTGCGAGACTTGGAAGTTCCGCTTTATGGATTACCGCTGGGGCTGCCCGGTGATGGAGGGCAACTGGCAGACGTTTCGGTGACTCATGTCGCCGAGCAACACATTGTGAACGTGAAGAACGACTTGTCAGTGAACGCCAGTGTGGTCGCGCGTGGTTATCAGAATCAAGACATTCCGGTCGAGCTTTGGTTGGTCGACGCTTCTGGGAATGAAGAACGTGTTGCGACCGAGATCATTCGTCCCGACGGTTCTTACGATGAAGTTAACGTTGAATTGAAATACCGACCTACTTTGCCGGGTGAGTACCGATTGAAGGTTCGGGCGGCGGCGATGCCGGGCGAAGTGGCGACTCGAAACAATGAATTGGATGCGTTTCTGACGGTCAACGACAAAGGAATGCGAGTTCTATACTTGGTTGGCGATCTGGGGTTTGAACAAAGCTTCCTCAGGCGCGCCTTGGCGGTGAATGATTTTATCGATTTGACGTTCAAGCCGATCTATGCCAACACTCGAGGTTCGTGGCCGGACACCAGTCTGGAAAAAGAGTTTGCCGATCCGACTTACGACGTGTTCATTCTGGGCGACCTTGACTCGCGAGCCCTTTATGACAAACGAACCCACAGGCAGTCACTCGATGCGCTCGCTCGGGCTGTCGAGGGCGGTAAAGGCTTGCTCATGCTAGGTGGGCCTCATAGTTTTGGCGCGGGTCAGTATCGTCGGACGCCTCTGGCCGACATCCTACCGATTAAAATGGACCAAACGGAGTCGCAAGATTTTGGCGCACCCGTGCGACGTGACTTGCACATCAATCGAGAGATTCAGATCAAGCCAACTAGGGATCATTATCTGACTCGATTGTCCAACGCGGACGGAGCAAGTGTTTGGACGCAGTTCCCAAAACTACCCGGTGCGAATCGTTTTGTCGGAGTCAAAGACAACGCCCAAGTATTGCTGACGACGACCGAAGGCAACAATCCGTTGCTGGTAACAGCCAACGTAGGAGGCCGCGTCGCTGCGTTCGCCGGTGACCAGACGTGGCGATGGAAGATGGCGGGGCACGGAGAAGCTTACGATCAATTCTGGCGGCAAGTGGTTTTGTGGCTGGCGTTCTGGGACGCTCGGACGGACCAGAGCGTCAATATTGAACTTCCCCAACGCCGATTTCAGGTGGGGGCGAATATCAAGTTCGGTGTGACGGTGCAAGCGATTGGTGGTGCGGCGTCGAGTCAACCGAACGCTGAGGCGCAGGCGCGAATGGTCAGGCCGGATGGTTCTACCGAGCTGATCGCGATCACGGCAACCAGTGGCGGATTTCGAGGCTCGATTGACCCGGAGTCAACTGCGATGCCGGGATTGTATCGACTAGAGGCGGCAGCCAGCAGCAATGGCCAGACTCTGGGAACGGCCGAACGAGAGTTTGTGGTGATGGACCGCGACCGAGAAAAGTCCAATCCCGCTGCGAACCCTGATCAGATCATTCGACTTGCCAACGAGACGAAAGGGTTCGGCGGCAAGGCGTGGGTCGATTCAGAAAGGCTAAGCGAAAGCCTGAGCGAACTTCTTGACGAACTGATCGCGAATCCGCCAACCACGAAGATCGAGGTTCCCGTCACTTGGCGGCTTGGTCAGACGTTCAATGACGCCGCAATATTCCTTTGTGTTTTCGTGTTCATGTTGGCGATTGAATGGGGACTGAGAAAGAAATGGGGCTTGGTTTAAGCGAGCATTTTCGCTTGGTCTATTCTTTGGGAAAGGGTTTCAAACCCAACAGCATCATGGCTCGATCGGTTAGTGGTTTGTCGGCAAAAACTTCGTCGGTGTGTTCGCTTAAATGGTTGGCGACAAGATTGTAGACGGATTGACGGTCCTTGCTCGAGTCAATTTCAACGCACTTGTTTGCTTTTTTGAATAGCTCGACCGTTGGCAGCGTTTCTTCTTTGAACGTATCAAAGCGAAGTTTGATGCTGTCGATATTGTCGTCGTTTCTGCCCGAGTATTTTGCTCGACCAAGGATTCGTTTCTCGAGCACTTCAAAAGGGCATTCGAAGTAGAGCATTTTAGGTAGTTCGGAATCGGTGCCATATACTTGGTGCCACGCGTCCATGTTTCCCAGCGAGCGAGGGAAACCATCCAGCAAGAAATTAATTTTCCCTGTTGTTCGAGTGACCGATTCCATTTTTCGCTTCAACAGTCCGACGACCATTTCGGCGGGAGCCAGCTTCCCGTCTTTCAGCAAGGCATCGATGGCGGCGGCATCCGGGCCTCCTGCGGTAATTTCGGCTCGTATTAGTTCGCCTGTCGACAGATGAGTCCATCCAAGTTGCATCTGAGCCAGTTCGCACATGGTTCCCTTTCCGGAGCCCGGACCGCCGATCACGAACACGATGTTGGGATCAGGGCAGGGCTGTCGTGGATCGAAATGATGCAGCACGACCTTGGGGGCGGGGGCAACTCCTTTTTTGTAGACATGCCACTCCCGATCGGTTGGCGGCAGTTCGTCGTCGCAAGTCATGTCGTACGCCAAGTGCCCATCCAGCCGACAGATGCGCCAGGACTTGTAGGTGTTTGAGTACGACAGAGCTGGGCTGCGAGCGGATTTTCCGTCTGCTCGATCCCACGCCATCTTGCCGTTCCAATAGCCTGCGCTGGAAACGGTTCCCGATTCCGATTTTGTCGGAGGCGCGGTTGATGGGACAAACAGCCCATCGAC
>CAZLYM010000241.1:0-5955 GCA_964563475.1 uncultured Pirellulaceae bacterium | reverse complement strand
GCGATGCGGATCATGTTGTCGCTGATACCGAACGATTTTCGTTCTTCAGGCGTGCAAGTGAAATAGCTCATCACCAGCGGTTGCTCGATCAACGACTCGACCCCACCCAAGCTCGGCGCGATACGAAATACCTTGGCCGCGTCAACAACGTCAGCCGTTGCTCGCCAGTCGGCATCTTTCACTTGGAAAGTCACTAGGCCACCGAAGCCACGCATTTGAGCCTTGGCGGTTTCGTGTCCCGGATGAGACGGTAGTCCCGGGTAATAGACTTTTTCGACTCGAGGATGACTGTCCAGGAATTCGGCAACTGCTTGGCCGTTGCGGTTGTGCTGTCGCATTCTCAGCGAGAACGTTTTTAATCCTCGCGCCAGCAGGTAGCAATTGTGGGGCGAATTGATGGCTCCCATGATGCCTCGCAAGTTGCGAACGTCGGCCAGTTTTTCTTTTGAGCCTAATACGACTCCGGCCAGCAGATCGTTGTGGCCGCCAAGGTACTTGGTCGCAGAGTGCATCACGTAATCGACGCCGGCGGCAATTGGCTGCAAGTTGAAGGGGGTCGCCAGCGTCGCGTCGATGACCGTGTCGACATTGTTTCGCTTGCCGAGATCGGCAAACTTCTGCAAATCGATCACGCTCAGGTGCGGATTCGTGGGGGACTCGCTGACCAACATCCGGGTGTTTGAATTGATGGCGGCTTCCATCGCTTCATAGTCGCCCGTTTTCACCTCGCGCGTGACCACGCCAAACCGCGACAAGTGCTTGCGGCAGTACTCGCGGGACCGGTGGTAACATTCGTCAAAGAAAATAATCTCATCGCCGCCGTTGAGCTTCGCACTCAGCAGGCCGACAAACGCTGCCATCCCGCTGGAAAACAGGATGCCTTCTTCGGCTCCTTCGAGCGCGGCCAATTTCTGTTCGACGACTTGCTCGCCCGGCGTTCCGTAGCGACCGTACTCGCCCCGTTTTTGGTCTTGTTCAATAAAATCGATGATCGACTGAGTGTTTTCGAACGTGAACGTCGACGCCATCACAATCGGATCGGTAATCGAATTAACCGGTTTCTGTCTCGCTTCTCCGGCGTGGACGGCGATGGTTGAAACGCCACGCGCATCGGTCGGCGGGGATGGTGCTTGAGGCTTGGCGTGAGAAGACAATGGACGGCGCTCCTGCTGAGTCACTGGCATGGTGGATATTTTCAGTTGAAAAATTGAGTAAGCAAATACTTAAGAGGAGACTCAATTCACCGATGTAGAAGTCATCAACGAGCTTCGCCGCGACGAATCGCGGACGTCAAAACGTTTTCACGCGATCGGGAAAGATCGACAAAAACGTCATGATGACTGGCAGAAGGCTCTTTAGCAGATGAAGGCTGCAAGCGGCTAACAAATCCCTATTGGTTGTAAGGATACCCTACTAACGGGCTTTGGCAACCGGGAAAATACTCACTGGGGCGAATTGAATTGGCTCGGGCAGGGGCTCACCCGTCAAAGTCGTTGAAGGTTATCATGGGATCATGAGCAAACTTAACAAAGAACAGCTAACCGACTTGGTTCGGCAAATCGCCAGTTCCAGTGCATGCACGATGGATTTTGACGCATTGGTGTCGAAACTGGAGCAAAATGTCCCACACCCCAATGCCAGCGAGTTGATTTTCAACCCGCCGGGGGGCAAGGTTCTCTCGCCCGAGGAAATCGTCCGGTTGGCTTTGGAATGGAAACGAGCGGATCAGATATGATGAGGCGGCTAGATGCTGAGGCGCCAACCGATGCTGCCAATAACGTTGTTTCGCCTTCGTCGGTTTTCTTGCGCGTCTGGGCTTGTTTTGGTTTGGCCCTGTTCGCAGTCACGTGGAAACTCTGGACGCCTCAGAACCTATACCCGCAAGTGCCAGTTTTTGAGGTTCTGGTTAACGCGCCCGTGATGGTTGATTGGCTTGCGCTTGGGCTAATCTTTTGCAGTCTGGCGTTGCTTGCCTTCCAGCCACGATTGGATAACGTCAGGTCACGCTGGCTAATCACGGTGTTCGCAGTGAGTCTATGCGTCTCGTTTTTGCTGGATCAGCATCGACTTCAGCCGTGGGCGTGGCACTGGTTTGTGTTTGCGGTGATCTTCGCGCTGGCAAGCTTTCGCGACGCGATGTTCTGGTTGCGCTGGATTGTGATCAGCGTTTACGTTTATTCCGCGATCAGCAAACTCGACTATCAGTTTACTCATTCGGTCGGGTTGGAGATGTTGCACGCGATGGCAGATCTGATCGGAGTGTCATTGGTTAGTCACTCGCCCGAGTCACTGTCTCGATTTGTGTTGCTGTTGCCTTTGGTGGAATTATTGGCGGGTATTGGATCGGCCTTTGTCATGACGCGAAGGTTATTTGGATGGTTGGCGATGTTGCTACATGTCGGGCTATTGTTGATTCTTGGGCCATGGGGGCTGAATCATCAATCGCCGGTTCTGATCTGGAACGCGTTTTTTATTTTTCAAGCGTATTGGTTGTTTGTCAGACAGCCGCAAGCGGAACGTTCGAGCCAACCAAGATTAGCACGGGCTTGGGCAGCGGCAGTTGTTGCGTTGTTTGTCATCTTGTTCCCTGCGACTTGTAGTTTCGGCGGTTGCGATCATTGGTTGGCGTGGGAGTTGTACGCGCCGCGTAGCAGTCGAGTCACGGTTGAACTGCCCGGGTCTGCGATCGATCAACTGCCCTACTCTGCCGGGAATTACACTAAGAATTCGCAGTGGATGCCGGGAGTAGTTGAGCTTGATCTGGCTCGATGGTCGCTCGAAGAACTTGGTGTCCCGGTGTACCCCAATGCACGATTTCAACTGGGAGTCGCTCGGGCGGTGAGCGATCAATTAGACGACGAGCGGTTCCTAAGAGTTCAGGTGAAAAGTCATTCGAATCGTCGAACCGGACAGCGCTCAAGCCAGCAAATTCGTGGAACTAGCGAAATGAAAGAACAGAGTTCCGAGTTCTGGTTGAACACGGTTCCTCGGGCGATAGAGTTGAGGCGTGCGAGTCCGGTGGATTGATAACGTCCGCTACCCAGCAGCACTTTTCAGGTCTGGAGTTGTTTGATCTGGTGTCGTGTGCAATGCGAGTTTCGGCTTGGGAGGGAAGACGACCTTGCGTGGAAGTCGTTTCCGGCTGAGCGTGCATTCGTCCAGCATTTTCTGACCGGAGTCGGCCCAGTCTTGAGCGCGATCGCACAAACCGTTGAGCAGATTCTGTGTGCTTAGCCGTGAGGCCTCAAGCACATCACGATCGGCCTTGGGCTGAATTTTGATTTTGGGACCCGCAATGATGCGAACCCGAGACATCGGGGTGGGGATCGCGAACTTGTCCCAAGTGTTCAGGCGGTGGGCTTTACTAATTCCAACGGCTACGGGAACGATGGGCATCTTCAGAATAGAAGCCATGTAGATCGGGCCGAGTGCCATCTCACGCCGCGGTCCTCTTGGCCCATCCGGCGTGATGACGATGCTGGAAAACTTGGAGTTCTTTTTCAGTTGCCGAATCGCGGCAGAACCGCCTCGACTGGAGCTGCCTCGTACGATGTGCAACCCCATCGCCTCGGCGAACTGATTGACCCATTCGCCATCGCGATGTTGTGAGCACAAAATCGTGGCCGCGGTGTGTCCCCAAGTAGGCAGCACGACGCCAATGTGCTCGTGCCAGAAAACGTAAATCACGTGCTCGTTATATTCCGGTCCGCATGGATCGACAGATTTGTCGTGGTAGCAAATCCGAGTGTTGAGCGCGCCCAACGCTTTCGGTAACAGAAAAGCGTTGACCTGACCAATAAATTTCTGTTGCCAAGTCGCGTTGCTCACAGTGAAAAGGCTCCGGAAATGATGGGGAGGAACAGAGAAGGTGGAATAGTGTTTGAACGCTCGTGAAAGGTTCAGATTTGGGCTCCGTACCTTAGCGAATTGGCTCTTCGGCACCAATATCAGCCTGTCCACGGTTTTACCGAGGTTTTATTGGAGGAAGGCATTGCCAAAACGGTGCTGCGTTGGATTCAGCAAAATGCTGGGTGGGAATGATCGGGAAAAAAATGCGTGAACGCTTGCATGTCGCTATCAGCAAACGGCAGGTGCTCCCGAGTGACGTGTTCAGTGGACGTATCCTGTTCATCGCATCGGCGGTGTTCGATACTGAGGACTCAAGCACCTTGAATCTGATTTCAGAAGTCGTTGATGTCTCCTCCTACCCCGTCCTCGGAAAATGACAACTCTTCATCCATCGGTCGATTCGTTGGCGTCTTTCGCTACAGCCGAGAAGCCATCCACTTGGTCTGGCAAACCGATCAGCGTCTGACCATCTTGCTGGCAGTGCTGACGATTTTTGCCGGCGTGATTCCGGGAGCGATCGCGTATGTCGGCAAGTTGATTGTCGACGCCGTGGTGCTGGCGGTCGAATCGGACCTGCCCGCTGACCGTTGGAAGGTCGTGAACTGGATTGTCGTGGAAGCCATTTTGGTCGTGCTGATGGCGGCGGCACAGCGAGGCTTAATGACCGCCAATGCGCTGTTGCGAGCACTCCTTGGGCAACGCGTGAACGTCATGGTTTTGGAAAAAGCTCAAACGCTTCAGCTGACTCATTTTGAAGACTCGGAGTTCTACGACAAACTTACACGGGCTCGCCGCGAGGCATCTTCGCGACCGCTGAGCCTAGTCACCAAGACGTTTGGGTTGGTTCAGAACAGCATCACCCTAATCACTTACGGTTGGCTGCTAATCCAGTTCTCGTGGCTGGCGGTCTTGGGCCTGTTGATCGCCGCCCTGCCCTCCTTCTTTGTGGAAACCTATTTTTCCGGCGCCGCGTTTCGGCTCTTTCGTTGGCAGGTGCCCGAGACTCGAAAGCGAAACTACTTGGAATGGTTGTTGGCTCGTGAGGACTACATCAAGGAACTTAAACTTTTCGGCACCGGTGATCTGTTTCTGGCTCGCTATCGTGAGATCTTTGAAACGCTCTACGCCGAAGACAAAGCACTAACGTTAAAGCGAGGCATGTGGGGATTCTTGTTGGGCGTGCTGAGTAATTTTGCTTTTTATGCTGCCTATGGTTGGATCGGTTGGTCGGCCGCGATGGGTTGGATCACGCTGGGAGGAATGACGATGTACCTGCTGATCTTCAAGCAGGGTCAATCCGCCATTTCGAACATGCTGACCTCCATCGGAAAGATGTACGAAGACAATCTGTACTTGTCCAATCTGTACGAATTTTTGGAAGAGGAAATCGAGGTCGTTGACGGCACTGCGGTTGCAGGACCAACGCCGGGTGACGGCGTGCGGTTTGAGGAAGTTTCTTTCCGGTATCCCGGTTCGTCTGCCGATGCTCGGCCGGCGCTTGATCGGATCAGTTTGCATCTTCAGCTTGGGCAGAAGCTGGCGCTGGTGGGAGAAAACGGATCTGGAAAAACAACGTTGATCAAACTGTTGACGCGTTTATATGTACCCACCGAGGGCCGCATTTTGCTTGATGGGTTGGACTTGAACGAGTGGCAGTTGGATGCATTGCGAGAACGTATCGGTGTGATCTTTCAAGACTTTGTACGCTATCAATTTGACGTTGGCGAAAACATTGGCGTCGGTGACGTGACCAATATTGAATCACGCGATCAGCAGCAGGCGGCGGCGAAAATGGGGATGGCCAGTCCATTCATTGATGAAATGGAGGACGGCTACGACACTCAGCTGGGCCGCTGGTTCCACGATGGTCGCGAGTTATCGGGTGGGCAGTGGCAGAAGGTCGCTTTGTCACGAGCCTTCATGCGTACCCAGGCCGATATTCTGGTGCTCGACGAGCCAACCGCGTCGATGGACGCCGAAGCCGAGGCCAAGATCTTTGATCACTTCCGCGAGGCGACTCAAAAGCAGATGGCGATCTTGATCAGTCATCGCTTCAGCACCGTTCGCATGGCCGATCAGATCATCGTGTTGTCCAAAGGCAAAGTC
>CAZLYM010000240.1:2600-5982 GCA_964563475.1 uncultured Pirellulaceae bacterium | reverse complement strand
CGACATCCATCTTCTTATCGCCATTGATATCGCGAACTTCGATCGCCGTCACCGCTTCACGGACGGCGACGCCACTATCCACAGGAGCAACAGCATTAAACTCACCTAGTCCATCGTTGACCAGCACCTGACTGAGCCCACCATCATACCGCCCCGTTTCGGCTTGTGGACCAAAAAAGTTCTGCCCTAACACGATGTCCAAATCACCATCACCATCCAGATCAGCCAATGCATTGGATCGAGACGGTGCAATCTGACACAATCGCGGCAGAGATCGGAATTCAAACTTGCCGGTCCCGTCGTTAACGAACACACCGTGTTCAAATGTGTTCGCTTCGAACCGCGACGCCGCTTTAAGTTTGCTCTCACCGTAGACGTCGACCAACGAAGCCTGCCCAAAATCATGAAAGGTCTTGAACTTCTCACGAATAAACGGCATGGCATTGGACGAGCAACTTCTTCCTCGCTCCGGATAGCAGACGCTGCCTTCCTGTTTGCCTTCGACGATATGAGCCTTTCCGCTGCCATCAAAATCACCGTAGAACACAACCATTGGCTTTTTCAAAGTGGCTTTATATTTTGTGTTCAAGCCAACATTGGACGCGAAGATATCCATGTCTCCGTCGCCGTCGATGTCGCCGCAACTGATATCGCCCCACCAACCGGTTCGCGTTTCCAAGTCGCCCGTCTGTTGGGACCGGCTCAATTTTCCCTGGGCATTCAGGAAAACCGCAACTGAATCCCATTCTTGGGAAACAATTAGATCCTGCCAACCGTCGCCATCCATATCCGCCCACGTGGCCGCCGTGACCATACCCAATTGATCGAGCCCTGTCACGGTGTCGTTGGTTACAGCCATAAACTTACCATTTTCGTTAATCCAAATTTCGCTCTTGTTCGACAGTGGGTACTCACCATTTCGAACGCGGGTTCCCAAGAACAGATCCAGATCGCCGTCTTGATCGAAATCACAAACTGCGATCGACCCTGTGTTGGTCGCGGTGTCTGGGAAGCTGTCTGGGGCCAACGGAGCAAACTGGCCGCTGCCATCGTTGAGAAAAACTGCGTTTCGCTGTAACGCGTCGCCTTCCTCAAATTCGTAACTTCCGCGTCCAACGATCAGATCAAGATCACCATCACCATCAAGATCAGCAAACTGCGCGGCCGAGTCTTCCGCAGCCGCATCTTTTACAAAAGCAGAACCTGTCAAGGTTTTGAAATTCCCATCGGCATCACCCAAACGAATTTCAGCGATGCTGCCGGCCGAGCTACCCACAAAAACATCCGCGTATGAATCGCCGTTCACATCTCCCCACGCCATGCAGGGCCCTTCGCTGGAAAGTTCGTGGGGCAACAGCAGCTGCCGCCCAAAATCATTGAAGTTGTTTTCCTGATGCCACAAATCTTCCAGCGCGGATGATTCTGCAAACATGGAGGCACGCAGTTCATCACCGGCATCATCGGTATCAAAGTCCGCAGATGAATCTCCCTGTTTGATCTCGAGTCGCTGATTGATCTGTATTCCTTTGACAACCTGCTTTGAGCCGCCGGGCCAATGCACGATCGCACGGTCGATCTTCTGCAGCTCTCCCAAACCAAAATGCAGAATCGGTTGATCGTAAGAATGGTAGCCGACGCCGGGCTGCAATTGCCGAATCCATTTCTGTTGACCGGCAATCAGTTCCACTGTCGCTCCCACGCCAAAACGGTTGGCAGTTTCACCTTTCAAGCTGATCGTCAACCAAGAATTCCCCTCACTTTTGTTTTCATAGACAGAAACGTTTTCCTCTAGGTTCATCACCACCAGATCAAGGTCACCATCGCCGTCAAAATCAGCCGTTGCGGCACCGTAACTGGCACCGACGTGATCGAGCCCCCAATCCTTTGATGTATCGGTAAATTTCAAATCCCCTTCGTTGCGAAACGCAAGGTTCTGTTCCTTCCGCATTTCGCCATCCTTGAAGTACTCCCACATGTGTTTCCCAACAAGCATGTCTTGAGTAATTGTGATGTCCGAGTGATTCATTTCTCGCGGTACGCCATTGGTCAGAAATACATCCAGTCGACCGTCCGAATCAAAGTCATTCAGTTTCACGGCCCATGTCCAATCCGAACTGGACAGTCCTGCCAAGAATGCCGCCTCGCGAAACATCCCGTTTGCCTCGTTCAAGTGCAACGCGTTTCGCATGTACTGGGGCGGGTTAGAATCGTTGGCACGCTTCTGCTCCATGCCACCCATGATCCCCATCGTCACTTTTGATTTGTAATGGCTTGTTGCCGCCATATCGGCGACCATCAAATCGAAGTCACCATCGTTATCGATGTCACCAAAGTTGGATCCCATCGAAAACCAAGTCGTGTGCGCCATGGTCTCGCTGACACGATTGGAAAACGTCCCGTCACCATTGTTGACGTAAAAACGGTCCTCCGAAATGAAGTCATTGCAAACGTACAGGTCAGAATCGCCGTCTTGGTCGAAATCGAACCAAGTGCATGACAGTCCGTCACCACGTCCGGCAATTCCAGTTGCCTTGGTCACGTCGGTAAAACGCACCTGTCCATCTACATCAGGGCCATCGTTTCGAAACAGATAATCCGCTCGTCCAATCGGTTCCACACCCCAGTTTTCAAAATCAACTTTCCAAATGCCGTAGTAACGTTC
Organism: uncultured Pirellulaceae bacterium; assembly: GCA_964563475.1. Classification (GTDB taxonomy): domain Bacteria; phylum Planctomycetota; class Planctomycetia; order Pirellulales; family Pirellulaceae; genus Mariniblastus. The sequence continues at coordinate 3,320 of CAZLYM010000240.1, read as the reverse complement.
AATACCCGGCAATAATTTTGGCACGCCCGGTCTTTCAAATTCAACTGGTAGTTCTGAAAGGCCTCCGTCGGGAGATTCCACACGATTGGTCAGCAAAAAGAAATCAAGATCGCCATCATTGTCGTAGTCGCAAAAATTCGCGAAGTGCGATGCGTCCTTTACGTCGATTCCGGCAGTCGTCGCAAGTTCCTCAAAGCGAACACCTCCATCACCTGTCGACTGGTTGATAAACAGTTGATTGGGAGCTTCGTAGTTGCACAGATAGATGTCCAGATCTCCATCGTTGTCCACGTCAGCCAGTGCCACGCCTGACGCCCACGAGTCGGCTCCGGCGAACTGATCCCCGACGCTCGCCGTGACATCCTTAAACTGAAAGTCTTTGTCCGTTTGGATATAAATCGCGTTCGTGCCTGGACCATTGGCAAGCACCAAGTCCGGGCGGCCGTCACCATTCAAATCACCAGCAGCCAATCCACTGCATGTCATCCCTGAATGATACAGATAGGCGTACGGATGATCCGGAAGCAATCGGCTGACAAAGCCGATGCCCGTAAGAGAATCGTCTAGGCGAACAAACCGAGTCGTGTTGCGATTGCTGGTTCCATCTTCATTGCCTACCGGACTGGGCTGTTGACCAACGGTTAAAGTGGCCCCCAAGCCAAAAACAAACAGGACGAGTGCAAAGACGCCGATTTTTCGCAGCGCCAAGTTTCCCAGCGC
>CAZLYM010000240.1:0-2500 GCA_964563475.1 uncultured Pirellulaceae bacterium | reverse complement strand
AAGTTTCCCAGCGCTAAGTTTCCCAGCGCTAAGTTTCGTAGCACTAACAATAGGCTTATTTTGAATGGGCCTGATTTCGATAGGCCTGATTTCGATTTCGGTAACTGTGACATGTTTATGTTTGCGCAATCAATTAACAGACGTGGTACTCGACACAAATATTTTAGCATGCAGACGAGCGTCTCCAATGATCCATCACCGCCAAAATAAGCTGGTTATGGATGGAAAACCTAGCAATGAGCTTGCCACTGAGCATCGACTGCCGTTGCCCAGGCAATGCCAGCCGGTCGAGCAACAAAGGACTCACACCCTAGCTTCAGAGGGCGCAAGAAAAAGCTCGGTTTCGAGCAGTCGAAACCGAGCTTTTTGGTTTTCAAATTCACGGTACCGTCCCGGAACAAGCCGCCGGCTCAATCGTCAACCGGCTCAGCTTTTCGTGCTTCAGTCGTTCCGACCAAAATCACTCTAGGCTCACTACGGTGCGGGAGACTCATTCGACATGCCCAAATTCCCCACCAGAATGAACGCGTCGCCCAAGACATCAACCGTTCCGTTAAAGTCAAAGTCACCTTGGCCGAAATTCCTACCGGATTGACCTAAACTTCCGACAAGGATGAATGCGTCACCTAAGACATTCACCGTTCCGTTACAGTCCGCGTCTCCAGGAAACGTGCCTTCAATACCGTTGGTCGTAACCACTAAATTAGCGATATGGAAATTGGCATCTTCGAGGGTGATCATGTCACCCCCGACCAGATTCAGTTCCTCTTGTCCAGCCGCAGAAGTGTTAAGAATTCCGATGTAGGAGTCCAGATCGTCACAATCGACTACCATGTCGCCGTTAAAGTCACCAATCAGCCCGGCACCACCAACAGCAGTCACCACGATATCGAAACCATCGGTTCCGCCAACGTAGCTGATCGTGCCCTCATTTTCACCGCCAATACTGACCGTTGCACCTTCAGCAAGGCCCTCGAAGGTTCCTGCAACGGCAGCACCGTTGTCGACCAGCAGATACTCAGTCCCGGCCGTCGTCGAGGCAGGGTCCGCCGATAGGTCGAGTACCAAACGGGCTGTACCAGCGTCAAGCTCGCTGTTGTCGGCGGACACGATTGTCGTGATTCCATCAGCATCGGCAGTCCAACTTACCGTACCTTCTGAACCTGCGGTTGCGGCAACTTCGAAATCGGCACAAGTAATAGACGCCAAAGACCCCGTGATGTTCAACATTCCCATACCATCTTGAGCAAAGCCGGGATCATCGACCCCTCCAACAACAAGCTTGTTGCCTTCTCCACTCATCTGCAATACCACGGCGGTTCCAGAGATATTAAGTTCTCCAGGCCCTTCTTGACCAACAGCAAGGTTACCGTCGTTCGCCGTTAACGAACCACCCGAGATGTTGTAAGTCGCCATACCGGAGCCGAAGTTGGACATAGCAACCCAAGTGCTGGACAATAGTGAACCTCCGGTCTGGTTGACCGTTGCAACGGAACCCGCTGCACCCATATTCAATCGACCTACCGTCAATGTTGCATTGTCAGAGATGTTCAAAGTTGCGATGGAATTCTGGGCAACCTCGACGGCATTAATATTTCCACCCGCAATATTCATCGCCACAGATGCATCAACGCTGGCCGAATCGGAAACAGAAAGCGTACCCGTTCCGCCAAGAAAACCAATTTGAGCAACAAACGTGCTCACCGACGCAGTCCCTGAAAGGTTGTACTCACCAACACTGGTTGTGTCTTCGAACGCACCGCCAACCTTGACCCAACTACTACTGGTCACCGTTCCCGCAGTGTGCTCAAGGCTTGCAACCCCAGAACTCTGATCACCAACCACATCAAGGTCATTGACGCTTTGATCAGTCACAAGCGTGACCGCAAATCCATCTTCGATATCTGCGTTCACGCCACTTGGAATTCCGTCGCTCCAGTTGGCAGCATCTTCCCAAGACACGCCATCGCCACCTCCAGTAAAATCTGATTGGCCGAAGACGAATCCGGGCACCACAAGCAAAGCGCCTGCGGCAAATAAACAGGTAAGTTGTTTTCTCATTGGACAATCTCTCGTTGGATGTTTGGGTATACGGAAGCGCGAAAATCATGTCTGAAACCGCTCTCGGAAACTCACTCTTGAAACTGGTTTCAAGGATCTGATCCCGATTGTAAGGCAATCCGCCCCCCCCAAGCAAGCATTTAACGAACAAAAAGCCAAATTAAGGCGAATTTCGATCGAAACCTCCGATTTCGTAAGTGATTTGAAGCCTCTTTGGGCTTGGTCGTGGGACGGCAATTAATCCCTAGCAGTGAAATCGCTTACCGTTTTGCGACCCAGCCGACACCGAGACGAACCATCACAACCTCAAATCGCTCGCATCCCACCAAACTGCGTCACGATTGATCATTCGGGTCGATCATCGGACCCGAGCGAAATCGAATATCATGCTCAACGCTCGAGGCCCGTTTGACGGCCGAAGGCCCCAGCCGCTGGTGAA
>CAZLYM010000239.1:0-5983 GCA_964563475.1 uncultured Pirellulaceae bacterium | reverse complement strand
CCGAAGTTCACGCCACGCTGGACGGACTGACGGGCGATCGTTTCACGGGAGGTGAAAAAGCCAAGCGGCAGATCACGCTCATTCAGCACGAGCATTTGATTTCGATAGCTTCGATTCTGAAAATCCCTGCCGTCGACCCGGGCTTGGTACGACGCAACATTGTCGTTTCGGGCATCAATCTCCAAGCCTTGAAAGAAAAACAATTCAAAATCGGCGACGCGATTCTTTTTGGAACCGGCAACTGCCCACCCTGCAGCCGAATGGAAGAAAACCTTGGTCCAGGTGGATACTGTGCCATGCGAGGCCATGGAGGCATCACGGCATATGTCGTGCAGTTGGGGACGATCCGTTTGAGAGATCCCGTGACACTGGCCTGAACCAGTCGCACTGAACCGAGTACTTTTCAAACGCCTCAACGCAAACGTTCGAACGCTTCTCGGAACCGAGCCATGCGACGTCGGTTGGCTCCTAAGTCGGAGTGGCCGACTCGTGACGCCGAACGAAAATGGATCAGTTTAGTATCTTGATCGATCAAGAATTCGACATCATCCACAAACCGAAAAACAAAGCTTGTGAACTCGTATCGCAGATAATCATGTTTTTCGGCAACGATTCTGCAACGCGAAAATTGATCATCGACCGCACGTCGGATCAATTCGAGTGCTTCTTTCGACGACCCCGCCCAAGGGACAGGTTTCATTTGATGATCAAGGGATGCCGCCTGAGTCGAAACGCAATTTGGACTCTCCGGACAAGCTGCAAAACTTTTTGCTCCGCCCTCGGCAGGAAAACTGGGCGCATCGGATGACGAACGTATTACAAACAAACCAGCCATTAACAACATCACCAAAAAACCAAAACGAATTGCCAACCTTCGCACACTCAGCTTACGCATCATCAATTTCCAACCAAGCTTCACAGCGAAAGGGAGATAACGACGAACGCGACCACCAAGATGATTAACAACATAGCAAATTGCGCTGGGCGCACCATGCTCCTCCGGCGCTTAGGAGTATCAAGTATCGAAGCCCATTTTCGAAGCTGCCGGTTTGATTTTTTTAAGCTGTAAAAGAAAAAAACTGTTATCAACTCGTCCGCCGTCAAAGAAGCTACTTCGCTCCAGTCGAGTCCAGTTGTCATTTTCATCTTTTTCAATGACTCGGCATTTACAAAGATTGCGGCCGCCATCGATTCACCCTAGTCGATTGTTTTACAGCAGGCAAAAGCTTGCTTGCACCTAACAAGCAAATCCAATCCACAAGACATGCAATCCGGATACTCAAGGGCGATTATTCGAACAAAGTCGATCAACAACTTCTCTTACTGCATTCAACCGAAATTCGTCAAAATCAGAAACGTAGCTTGCGCTGTTTACCTGCGATTGGTCATTTATCACTTTTGCGGTAAGTCGTGTCGTCACATGTCGGTTACACTTTTTCTGAATTTGCGGTAACATCTAGGCAATTAGCAGGGACACAAGGTTGTAGAAGAACCCTTCGGGGATGCTGCTCGCAGTATTTTACTTCTCATTTTAAGGGATTTGAAATGAAGAAAATCGAACTCGCAATCGCGCTGATTCGCAGCACAGCTTCAGGAACGCCTCGCTGGCTGATCAAACAAGCTGGCAACGTATCGAAACCAAGTCTGATTATCGGTCATCGATTGGAAAACGAATCCTTTCGAGAAACCGTGGCTCGTGAAGTCAGTTGGGAGTTGCACCTAGACAGAAGACGAGATTTTCTCGTTGCCAACATGGCGCAGATGAATCTCGAATTTGTGGATCGTTTGCCAGGGAATCCTGAAAAATCACACATCCGAGCGGCTTTTTACAACGTGGAAATCTATCGATCCCAAGTGCTTGAGCAGTTGCACAACGACGCTTCCTGCCGCTGGATTGACTCGGCCGCCGTCTGTGATGGCGTCACCCGCCATGGACAGATCCTCAACCCCATCGTGCCCTATCTGATCAATCGGTCCAGTGTGATCCAACATTGGGAATCACTGGAACGTTGATATTGGCGCTTGCCTCAAAGCGATCATCGTCTGATCGGCCATCACGCACGCGGATGAAATTCTTGATGAACTTTCTTCAACCGCGACTGATCTACGTGCGTATAAATCTGCGTCGTCGCAATGCTCGCGTGTCCCAACATCTCCTGAACCTGACGTAGATCGGCGCCGCCAGCGAGCAAATGAGTCGCAAAGCTATGCCGCATCGTGTGAGGGCTGATCGAAGCGGGAATACCGGCGATCAATGCATACTTTTTGACCAACTCCCAGATCGCCTCGCGTCGCATTCGACGACCACCGCGTGAAAGAAACAGCCAATCTGGCTGGGACAGGTTCATGGCGGCCAATCGAGGCCGTTGCCTTTGAAGGTAAAGCGTCACCGCCTCCACCGCCTCGTCACCGATCGGAGCCATCCGCTGCTTGTTGCCTTTTCCGTGGCACTTGCAGTAGCGCTCTTCCAAATGCAAATCTCTAAGCCTCAAGTTTGACAACTCAGATGCCCGGCAGCCTGTCGCGTAGAGCATTTCCAACAGCGCTCGATCTCGCCAATGGTAGATTTCGATTTTCTTGGGGGCTCTTAAAAAGCGATCGATCTGTGCCGGGGAAAGAACTTCCGGGATGCGCTCCCAAAGCTTCTGACTACCCAGCAGTTCGACTTTGTTGTCAACGATCACACCTTCCAACTGCAGGTAGCGGAAGAACATCTTGACCGACACAATGGAGCGAGCGATCGAAGCGGGGGCAAGCTGCAGATCGCCAAGGAAGCCAACAAAATCCGACAGTTCCTGAACCGTCAGCGATGGTACCTCTCGTTTTCCGACCCAACCAAAAAACCGTTTGATATCGCGTCCATACGCCATCACCGTGTTGGCCGACAATTGACACTCGCTGCGCAAATAGTCGAGAAACGAATCTCCCCACTGTTCATCGGGATCGCGTGCTTTGACCAGCACGCTACCGGATTTTCGCAGGCCAAGTTTGGTTTTTCTCATGATTGAAGACCGTCTATCTGCTGCCGCTCAAGTCAAAGCTCACACAAAAAGTCCTGCTGCCACGGTCACCGATTGACGGGAAAACCCGTGCAAAAGCGTCAGGCAAGGCAATTGGAACTTTTGTGAACGCTTACCGATACCTATCGACACGATCACTACCGCTTCAACGTCAAGTTGATGAGGACCTTTTCAACCGCGATAAGCGTTAAAGTTTCTCAGGCAGCGGATGAGATAAAAGTGACCTGTCGATCGCCCAAAAAGCGGCGTGTGTACGCTACCCCACGTATTCCGTTCCGTCACTCGCGTTATGCAAGCTTCTGAGCCACTACAACTCGCCGATGCTCGGAATAGTCCTTGATCACATCACAGGATGCAAACTGGCTATGACCGTTCACCAAGTCCACGCAGGCGTCCATGATGATCGGGCTGGTTTCGAAAATCAGAAAGCCGCCCGGCAAAAGAAAATCGATCGATTGAGCGACTAGACGCTCGATCACATCAATCCCTTGTTCGCCCGCGTACAGCGCCATGGCCGGTTCAAACTTGTCCACATTGGCTTCGACCGTTCCCCGTTCGTCAGACCCAATGTAGGGAGGATTGCTGACGATTACGTGGACTGGTTGGCTGCCGGCGGGCAAAGCTTGCAGCAAATCACCCGTGAAACATTTGATTCGATCCGCCACTTCGTGTTGATCGATGTTCTCCCGAGCAACCGTAATGGCATCCGGTGAAAGATCAATCGCTCCGATTTTCACTTCTTCAACATGTTTGGCCAATGCGATAGCGATACAACCGCTGCCGGTCCCAACATCGAGGACTCGAATTGGTCGATCTTTGATTTGCTGACAGGCTTCGATCGCCGCAACGACCACATGCTCGGTTTCCGGGCGTGGAATCAAGACACTCGAATTCACCAGAAATTTCAACGAATAAAATTCTCGATGGCCAACGATATACGCCACCGGTTCTCCCGCCGCGCGGCGTTTGACCCAGTCACGATACTTGGCGACGGGCTCGGCATCGGGAACTTCCTCGAACCGGGTATACAACTCGATCCGCGGGCAGCCCAATGCTTCGGCCAGCAAAACTTCTGCCTCCAGTCGAGGCGTATCCGCCTCCACCTTCTGAAAATACTCGGTCGTCCATTCCAGCAGTCGCTTGATCGTCCACGCTTGGTCGTCAGGATTTGTCATCAGCTAATCCAATGATCCCATCGCACTTCGGAGCGTCTGCCGGTCGTGGTCGATCAGATGATCCGTGACCATTTGCAACGAACCTCCGATGATTTGGTCCAGTTTGTAGAGCGTCAATCCGACTCGATGGTCGGTGACTCGGTTTTCAGGAAAGTTGTAGGTTCGAATTCGCTGACTTCGATCACCCGACCCGATCAAAGTTTTGCGTTGATCCGATCGGCTTTGATCTTCCTGCTGCCGAAAGTGATCGTAGAGTTTCGATTTGAGAATCCGCATCCCTTTGGCCAGATTTTTGTGCTGGGAACGCTCTTCGAAACACTTCACCACAACGCCGGTCTCGTGGTGAGTGATTCGCACTGCCGACGCCGTCTTGTTCACGTGCTGTCCACCGGGACCACTGGCTGCAATATAACGCTCCACCGAGTAATCGTCCGGCTTCAAGTCAATCTCGACTTCTTCCGGTTCGGGCAAGACCGCAACAGTTGCGGCAGAGGTGTGAATACGTCCTTTGGTTTCCGTGTCGGGAACCCGCTGGACCCGATGGCCACCGCTTTCATACTGAAGTTCGCGATAACTACCATCACCCTCGATTGAAATAGTCACATCTTTGAACCCGCCCAACTCGGTGGTGCTCGACTCCATCGCCGCGAACTTCCAACCTTTGATCTCACAGTGCTTCTGATACATCTCATAGAGATTTCGTGCAAAGAGCGCGGCTTCATCGCCTCCGGTGCCAGCGCGAATCTCCATCACGCAACGGGTGCGGTTGGCATCCTCGCCCCCGATGGTCATATCCAGCAGTTCATCCCACAACGTTTCTCGTTCGGGAACTAGGATTTTCAGTTCCTCGTCCGCCATTTCCCGTTCGTCCTGATCGCCAGTTTCGGCCATCTCTCGGACCTCGCCGATTTCGACGATCAACTCCTTGAACCGCCGATACTTGGTGGCCAATTTCGCCAACGAACCATGCTCACGTGCGACGGCAGCCATTCTGCTGGAATCGCCCAGCACTTCCGGGTCGGACATCTGTGCTTCAAGCTCTTCGAAGCGTCCGAGTTTCTCGTCCAGCAGTTCTTTCATCGTTCTTGTGCGGTGGTTGAGGTAAAAAAAGGTTTAAAGAGTAGCCCTGCCAATGGCTCACTCAGAAAGAAAATCCACTTCGGTTTGGCGTCGCCAAAAAGTGGTTGCTCGCCTCATTCTTTAGACACGAGCCCGTCACCAGCGTGGTGAATGAAAGAAACCGGCTACAAATCCGCGTCGCAGACAGGCCAGCATGCGCAGACAGCCCCATAAGCAGCATTGGCGTGCCCACGAAGTCGAACTGGATTGCTCAAAGGGAAGATCATTTTGGTTTTCACCAGCCAATGCCGGCGTTGGATTCGATTGGATCGAAGTTAGCTAGTGCTTTGTCAAAATCAAAGCGACACACAGCACGAGTGCTTTGGAAAAATTAAAACTACACAAAGCACGAGTGCTTTGGCAAAACTGAATTAAGGAACAAAGCACGAGTGCTTTGCCAAAACCGAATTCAGCCAGACAAAGCGATAGACACACTGTATAGCTTGATCGCGAGGCCCAAACAAGGCGACGAGACTCCAAAAAGCCGCGTGTTTTCATCATTTGCCGCTCGTGATAGCACTCCAGATTCCCTTTCAGATTCCGCCGTGCGGGCATTAGAATTGACACTCGTTGTGGCAGCTTGGGAACTGACAAGGAAGTCAGCATGTGGAGCGACAATCAGAAACGCATCGTCTGCCGGTTGGCTTTCCTGCTGCTGTGCGCACTGCC
>CAZLYM010000238.1:0-6000 GCA_964563475.1 uncultured Pirellulaceae bacterium | reverse complement strand
ACGTGCCAGTGGTCAGGCGTGCCGATGGTGACGACGTCCGGTTTCTCATTCTCAAACAGCTTGCGATAGTCGGTGTACTCGTTCAACTTTCCATCGAACTTCTCATTAAATTCTTTGTTATGAAGATCGTCACAGTCGCAGACGGCAATCATCTGGCCAATTTTCGATGCTTGAAGGGCAATCTCACGTCCACGGTTGTAGCGACCGCGACTTCCACCAATACCAATACAAGCCACCGTCAGTTTGCTTTCTTCGTCTTCTGCGGCCGACGACCGGCTGGTCCAGATGTACGGCGTTGTTATCGCAGCCCCCGCGATCGCTGACCGTCGAATGAATTCACGGCGTGAAGCCCCGATCAATACCTCAGTTGAAAGACCGGATTGAGACTGAGATTGTTTTATGGTTTTAGATTTTGACATCCGATTCTCCGAATAATAGATACAAGCGAACTATTTGCACTGGCTAAAAGCTGTTTTAGCGAACAATCAATCTACTCGCAGCATTTTAGCAGAAACTGAGTCGTTCGGGTCAATTGCCCCTAACGGCTATCAAGAATGGGCTTGAGCATTCTCCGACTGGCCGCATATTCCGTCCACTCCGTTGTGACCTGAATTTGAAAATCCAGATTCTACTTTTGAGCCATAGGACACCGATTTTAGTCTAGCCTGGCACCGGAAGGATCCATCAATCACCGGGTTTTACGATCGCTCCATTGCTTCCTGACGTAACGCATGCCACCTGCACATCCATCTCTGAGACTCCGACCATCTTCAGTCGTTTCGTACTGGCGACTTGGCGCGCCGATCACTAGCGGCCGATGGTACAACATTTTTCACGCCGCGCCCAAACTTGCTGCTAACCCAAGACGCTTTGACTACGTCTTGAAACAAGTCAATCCAGACCTCGACGCCGATCAACAGGCACTGGCGATTGATCGGCTCAGCCGGGAAGCAATTGCGACCGAGCATATCGATCATCCCAACGTGATCCGCTTGCTGGACGCAGAGCTCGATCGACCGCCATTCTTTTTGGTGCAGCCGTGGGTCTACGGACGAAGCCTCGACCGTTTGTTGTCAGCCGAGCGACATGCTCCCGTCAACCGAATCTTGTGGACGATCCGACAAATTGCAGAGGGCTTGAGAGCCGCTCATGATAAGGGCCGCGTTTACCTTGGTCTTGAGCCATCCCATGTACTCTTGGGAAAGACAGGCCGAGTAACACTGTTGGGTTGGTCCCAGTGTCATCAAGCTGGTGAGAAAGCTTGGTTCCCAAATGATCAACTTCAACCCGCTCGCTACATGGCCCCCGAGTGCTTTGCAGACGACTACACTGCCGACGCGGCCAGTGATGTCTACTCCCTAGGTGCTTTGATCTATCACCTGTTCGCCATGAAGCCGCCGGTTCACTCCGAGACAATCGAGGAACTGATCGAAAAACGAATGGACTCGATCCCGGAAGATTTAATCATTCAACAGCCTGACTGCCCACCCGCTCTCAGTGCACTCATCAAACAAATGCTGGCAACTCAAGCCACAATGCGGCCCACGTTTCGGGAAGTCCTGAACGAACTGATTGGTATCGAAATCAATCATTTAACGAATCAGTCCATCATTCACCTTTAAAGAGTCTAGGCTCCGGCGCAGCCCAACGGCGTCGCAAATGGCAAAAGTCGAACGTGAAGGCAGAACGAATCCAAACCTAGAACCGTAGCTCAGGTGACCCGGTCCCGGATTCGAAAGCGCGGTGAGGATTAATCTGTCTCTGGATCAGCAGTGTTCCCATCGCTCTCTGCAACGCAACTTCGGCTATTTTTAGCTCCAACTGGGATTGAGCCGCTACGCCTTCGGCACTGGAAAGACGCTCCTGTGAATCGAGCAATTGGTCAAGGACCGTCGTTGGCGTTTGACCATCAGCGAAGTCTCCCTCAACAAGAGCAAAGTTTTCCCAGCGAAGAATATTCTGTTTAATGTCACTTCGTGCGGCCTTGATCGCCTCGACGGCTGCTTCGAACGTTTGCGCAGCTGAATCGAGCCGACGCAATGCGGCTTGAGACTCCGCGACCACGTTTTGAATCGTTTCATCAACTTGATTCTTGATCCGAGCCAACTGAAGCTTCCGCTGCACCAATCGACTTCGAGCGATTCGGTTGCCGACCGGCATTTCAAACTCTAAGCCAACGGAGTAGCCGGGTTTCGTTTCACCAAATTGATCAACAAACGCTTCCTCGAAGCGTCCATCACCAACCAGTGTGCTGACGTAAGTGCCTAGCAACAGCGATAGCTCGGGCAGGAGATCGTTTACACTAATATCTCGCTCGATCCCCGCCAACTTCGCTTCTTGCAAAGAACTTCGAATCTCCGGCCGATTCTCCAGCGACGTTGTCACCACGTGGTCTAAAGAAATCTCAAGCGGTGTGTTTACCGGGGCTTCGATAGGCAGGAGTTCAATAAACTGGTTCGCTCGCCAGTTTCGATCCGCAATCAACCGACGAAGCTCAGTTTCCGAGTTTCGAACATCCCGAAACGCATTGGCTAGTTCCGTTTTTCTTGTCAAAACCGAGGAACGGGCACGAGTAATCTGACTAGGCAATGAGTCAAGTTTGGATCGGCCTTCCAGCGTCTCCAGAATCTCGACGCCTCGCTCGACATTACGTTTCTTTTGAAGAAACAAGCTGCGGTCGTAATAGAGACGCCAGTATGCCGACACGACCGCTTCAATCTCTTGCTGCAGATCTGCCGAAAACGTCTCCCACGCCACACCGCCACGTGACTGAGCGATCAAGATCTGGCTTTGCGTAATATAGCGACCACGTCCTCGCCCGAGCGGCTGAGTTACATTCAAAGCAAGTTGTGCCGTACCTTGATTATTCGGATCAAACACAGAAACGTTGCTGTTCTCAAAGCCTAGGCGTTGGGATAGCTCATAGGTAGCGCCCGTGCGGCCGCGTTTTCGAAATCCGCCTTCCGCTGTCCAACGGTGGTTCTCAATCGTACTACGACCGTCCCGAGTCGAATCGAGGGCTCCTCCGATTGGATCAGAACGATCAGAAAATTCTGTCCGGAGGAAACTGATAGGGTCGAAGGCGGCGTCCGCTTCGATAACTTCAAAATCCCGAATCAACGGCGAACGGCTCAAACCTTGAATACGTGGGGAATTCTGCAACGCCGAGTACACCAACGTGTTCGAGTCAACCGTCTGGACTTGGTTTTCGGCGTGCAGTGGCTGCGGCACCAATTCGTTCCACCAGGTTAACGGTTCCGACTGATGGTCGCCTTCGTTGTTACTGGACCCCAACGAAGGAACCTGCTTAGTTGGAAAGTCATTCAACAGCCCCCCAGATTCCCAGCCAACCTGCTGGGTGGGCGTCTGAGACGTTCGTTCAAGCGCCGGAAGAGGAGTCACGAGCGGATAGACGGTTCCAATCTGCCTGACACCCTGAGGGCGAAACGGAGGAGCCACTTGACGGTGCTGTATCGGCTGTTGCTGGGAACTACCGGCCGAGTGCTTTGGCAGGGTCGCATGCCCACGATCCAATCCCACGCTCGGTTTTGCAGCCGTGAGACCGCCAGCAACTTCCGCGTAAGCCTGCTTAAACTGATTCTCAAATTCTGAACGAGTCGCTTCCAAGGAACTCGTTAGATCACTAGGCGGAGTCAAATTCGTCGAAGCTTCCTCGGCTTGGTTCGGCGGCATTGCACGAGCGACTTCTTCATTTGCCTTTGGTCGGTCTGTCCCAACGACAGACGAAGCCTGATTGGCTGGAACTGATTCAATTCCCTCTGTTAGCGCATCAAGTGGATAGCGATCCACAAAAACTTGCCCATTCGAATCGGCCCCTAGGAAATTCGCAAAGCCGACCCACGTTGCTATCACTAGCATCACGCGCACAACCCGCTTTCCCTGAATTTCAAGATTAACTGACACAACACAACCTACCGGAACAATAAGTACAAACTCTCATTATCTTCATCGCCCGTCGCCTCCGCCAATCACAGCTCGATCTGTGGAAACGGGGGCGAAATCCGTCGTAGATGAGCATCCAAACCGTACAACCCGCAGTCTTTACCAAACAATTGTTCCATTAAGTCAGTTCAAAACCCATAAAGTGACCTAATTTTAGGTTAGCGGCTGAATTGTCTCACCTGACTTCGGATCGTTTTTCCGAGCGGAAACAGCTTCAGCGACCCTACCCAACAACAATCTCCTCCTTTGCCAACCTACAAGCGCAGCACGCGCTAAATGTGTAACCAATGCACCAATTGAAAACAGCAATCCGCCTCGCCCTTTGCGTTGGCCTTATCGCTTCCGCAGCGGTCTGGCTTGCACTGTCGCTTGGTGTCTTAAAGAATCCCGCTGCTAGCGACGCGCGACATCGCCTAACGGTAACAAGGTATGTGTCGCTAATCGCTAGTTCATTGATCAATTCAAACCGTAGCAGGGAAGTCAATTCCACAATGGAGCAGCTCGTCTCGTTCGAGCCATCTCTTGTTTCGATTGGCATTCATGATTATCTGGGACGTGTTTTCACAGCGGGACCTCACAACACTGCATGGACACAGCCATCATCTTCACTGGCGAGCAACGCCCGTACTGATCAAAAAAGTGGCGAGCCAAACCCTGATTTGCCTGCCAATCAAGTGTCAGTCGAATTGACCGACAATGAGCGCGTCTATGGCAAGATTGAATTGGTATTCAAATCTGAGATTTCAACTATCTGGGGTATGATATTCGGATTCCCTGTGCCATTGGCAGTATTTGTTGGCACGTTTGTCACACTGATGTCGTGGATAATATTTGAACGTTCGTTCAAATACCTTGACCCAAGTCAGGTAGTACCAGATCGCGTGCGTTCAGCACTCGACACCATGGCAGAGGGCGTGGTGCTATTGGATACGCAGAATGAGATCGGACACGCAAATGACGCTTTCGCACAAATCGTCGGTGGCGAACCCCAGCGACTGCTTGGAACAAGCATCTTCGATTACAAATGGTCGCAATCGAGTGACTTTGGAACTAAAGAATTACCTTGGGCCCAAGCGTTAAAAGAGCAGCGCCCCGTTTGCGGCGTGGTTGTCAGACTGCTGCCTGTTGATGCACCAGCGCGAAAGTTTATTGTCAACGCAACGCCAATCGTTTCTGACAAGAATGAGTGCCGAGGCGTTCTGGTCAGCTTCGAAGATATTACTGCGATGGAGAACAAGAAACACGAATTATCACAAATGGTCGCCACACTGCGACAATCTCGTGACGAAGTTGAACGACAAAACACCAAACTCAATTTCCTTGCGTCCTATGACCAGCTGACCGAATGTATGAACCGGCGTGTCTTTTTCCAACGCCTCGAATCAACATGGGCCGATGAATCGGTTGCCGAACTGTCCGTCATTATGATGGATGTCGACCATTTTAAAAGTGTGAACGACAATCACGGACATGGAAAGGGAGACGAAGTCCTAAAGGAAGTGGGGCGCCTACTAAGAGACTCCGTCGGGAACCGAGGAATCGTTGCACGAGTCGGTGGCGAAGAATTCGTGGTGCTGCTACCTCACATTTCGCTCGGCCCCGCAACACTTATTGCTGAAGAAATTCGCAGTGCCGTTCGCGACAAGAAGATTGGTGGCCTGAGTATTTCAATCAGCCTGGGTGTTTCAGCCAGAGAACTGCGCCCAATGGACACGCAACATCTGTTGGACCAAGCCGACCAAGCCTTATATGTCGCGAAGGAGAGTGGTCGAGATCGAGTGGTTCGCTACGACCAAAAAGAAACTTCGTCGAATGTCAGTGGCACCAAATCGTCCACGACTGATTCCCTCGCCGAGGACAGCCTCGATCAGGCTGAACAGATTGCGAATGAAGTACAAACATTGGTGAAGTTGACCGGCAGCGAGTCCAAACGCTCCCTAGACCAATCCGACCCAGACCAATCCGACCCAGAACAATCCGACCCAGAACAACTCGTCCAAGACGGAACTCCAACCTGATTCAGTTCAAGCTGTCAGG
>CAZLYM010000237.1:0-6002 GCA_964563475.1 uncultured Pirellulaceae bacterium | reverse complement strand
GGCCGTGCGTGAAGCCGTCCACGAGAACAACGCAGAGCCTCATTCGGCGCCGGTTGAAATCGCGCCCAAAGAAGACAAACACTCGCCCGAGCAGTATTCGCCGGCACTGACTGCGTTTCTGCCAAAGTTTGACGCGTTGTCGGCAAAAGGATTCGTTCCAACATTGCGAAAGGGCTCGACCGGGATCGGCTACACGCTCGAAACGATGCTCAACATCGAGGAAAACAATTCTCCTAGGGGCGACTTCATGGGCATGGAGCTGAAAGCGTGGCGGAACGACGGCAGCCATTCGCAACGCCATGAAAAAATGAACCTGTTCCTCAAAGAACCTAAATGGATGGACGGTTTGAGCTCAAAAGATCGGGTCCACAAATACGGGTACGTCGACCCCAACGGCCGAACGGCGCTCTACTCGACGGTCACCATCGAAACGAACTCGCATAAATTGGGTTTCGAGATCGACCAAGAGAACTCGAAGCTATGGATGACTTTCGAAGGCAAACGAGTTGCTTGGTGGAGCTTTGACGTGCTGGAGAAACGGCTGACCGAGAAACATACCGAAACGGTTTTTGTTTCGGCGGACGTCCAAGGCGAAGGCAAGCAAGAAGCGTTCCACTACCAGCAGGTACTCTGGTGTCGCGAACCGTCTGTGGAAAAGTTCCTGACATTGCTTACCGAAGGCGATGTGATGCTGGAGTTACGAATGCATTTGAAGGAAACGGGATCCGTCCGAAATCACGGCAGTTGCTTCCGGATTGACAAGGCTCGCCTGAAGGATCTTTTTCGGCATTCGACGATCGTGCGGGACAAAAAGCGTTCGCCCAACGAGAAATAATCCAAACGCGAACAAACGCCGAACCACGTCAACACATCAATAGAGTCCCATCGGTCGATCGAAACCATCACTCGATCATTTGGTCGATACTTCCTGCTCAACTTCAAACGGTTCGTAGCCGTAGAGCGGCAGGAAACGGTAGTAGACTTCCAACGTCATGGCGGCCATCGCGGTCGAATACAAACGACCACCCTGCTTGCCAGTGCCCAGCGGATCGTCGAAGTGCCAACTACCCGCTTCGTGACCGGTGCGCACCTGCTGTTCGACTAGGAAGTCTCGCATGTTCGCGTTCCACGCTTTCCAATATTGCCCGCGTCGGTGATGCAGCACGAGTGTTGCGTAATAGTTGTAGTAGATGTTGCTGGGCGAAAACCCGTCGTCCGACAGCCCCAGTGCTCCTTCGCGAATATCGTGATGATCGCGGCGTTGGCCAAGGTACATCTTCATCAACATCCCAACCGCTGACGACGCTGGCTCTCCTCCGCTTCGCTCGGGGCCGTACCGATATAAACCCGCCCGAGAAACTGCTAACGAATCCACAAAGCCATCAACCTTCCGCAAAACTTCCGCATCCACTTTGAACCCCGCCTGCTGAGCACTCTTGAGCGCCAACAGTTGCCAGCCGGTGACCAGCATGTCGCCAGGATACCCGGCCTCGTACCTCCAACCGCCGCGCCTATGCTGAGCTTTTTGGATGTACTCGACCGCATCGGTAATCGGCCCAGCGAGTTCCGAATTTTTCGTCAGCGCAAACGCTTCGCTCAACGCCATCGTGGCCAAGCCCTGAGCGTACATTCCTTTTTCACCTTCGCGAAACGAGCCGCCGTAACTGGTCGACCGCATCCGCTGCAGTAAGAAATCGATCCCAGCCGCTACCTCTTTTTGATACGGTCCTTTTTCGCTGGTATAGCCGGCTCCCATCAGCGCCATCAGCGCCAAGCTGGTCGCGGCGTTGGGCGATTCCATCAGCCCTTCATGGCGGCACCTACCGTTGCACGGCCCGTCGTGAAACTGGAGTCGCCAACCACCGTCTTCGTATTGATGTCGCACAATCCATTCGAGTGCTCGTTCGACGGCGGCCTCACTGGCTGCCGAACCGCCATGCTTTGCCGCTAGGGCAGCGCGAGCATCAGCGTCGCGACCCTGCAAGCCTCCGCCGGCCGGAGTCGCAACCATTCTGGCGGTCGAAAGAGTCGCGTCGTTCGTCGAAAGCGCCTCAATCGGGTTTTCGGTTGGCAATACTGAAGGAATCTCCGAATCCGCCACCGTGTTAGCGTCGGTGGCCAGATCAGTCGAAGTGTTTTCAAGCGGCGAAACGTCCGGCTGAGAAATTTCCACATTGACCGGCTGAACTGGCTCAACATCTGCCTGCTGAACTTCCGAGGTGTCAGTAAATTCGGCAACCAAACCCGGCGCCAACCGCGTTGGCTGTTTCCACTGGGTCGCCAACCACAACAGAACTAACAATACGAAGGCGTGACAAAAGGAGCTTATCAGGATCGACGAAAGCGAATTTCGATTGCGTCGGATACGGTCACGAATCGTCGCGGATGTGGCGACGGCTTCCTCGTCGTCGGATTGAATGTAAACCCGCTGGACCACCTTGGCCTGAGAAATGGCGGGCCCCACCTGAGGCAATCGAGGGCTAGGTTGCACTCGTGGCTTGAGCGTTTCCAAACGGTGGGACTTCCGCGATGGCGAATCGGACTCATCGCGCGACGCTGCCAAACGTTCAGAATTTGGCATTTCGTTCATCGCGAATTTCTCGGAAGCTTGTTCAAGGTCGCTCAATCAGCCAGTCAATTCAATATTGCCAAAGGCAGTTCGTTCTCTGTTGGGTCGCTGCCACAGTTTATCGAACGGCACTGCCCGAACCACCCAAGTTTGGTACCTGCGGCGGTACTGGAAAATGATCACCGCTGGAGCCGTCCTTTGGTTCATCTTTCAGTTTGCCATTCGATTCACCATTTGATCCATCGTTTGATTCTAACTGGTATTGGGCCTGACGAACGTGCGGATCACGATCTGGAGTCAGTAAATCTGGATTGTTGCCGAAGATCAACCGCTGAAAACCGGCCAGATTGGGTTTGAGACTCCCTTGTAGGCCCGTCAATTTGGCCGACGGTTCGACCCCATCCCAGACCGAGCGTGACTGTTCGACCAGCCGACAGACCTTCACGCCCCAACCTCGAGACGAAGCGTCCGCCGGATGAATGGGCTGATCGGGTGCTCGCTGGCTGAGCGCCGACATGGGAATCGCGAATTCGATGTTCCACGTATCATCGTCTTGAGCCGCAGCCACGTACCAATCGGGATCCCAATTTTTGCCTTCGAACTTTGATTCAGACACCCGGCCTCGGTAATCAAGGGTCAGCCTGATTACGCCACAACCATTCAGGCTCGGGTCAATCAAAATTTCAACACGATCCTGTTGTGATAAATCCGGATCGCGCTTTCGAATTCCCTGCTGCACACGATACGGTCGGCCCGGAATTTTTTGACAGCCAATAGCACCGTAGAAGAACTGATCGTCATGAGCAAACATGATTTCGTCGTTATCTTGTCCTTGCACTGCGGAGGGCACTTTGAACGTGGTCAGTTTTCCCTGCGAGCGAACGTTTTCCCAGAGCCGGTCATCAAACTGGCCGTCAAGCTTCGGACGCTCTTTGGCAAAGCTGCTATCGAGAAAATTCATTTCTCGTCTGAGAGCAGCGTCGTCCGAGACACTACCACCGGCACGCAACATCGCCAGTTCCTGATCAGCGAAACTGGCAAAGGCCCCGTCCGCACGATCACCACCGCCAAGCCGCGCTAGGTGAGTCAATTTTGGTTCGACCGATCGCAAACCACTCGAACGCGCCAGCAGATTCAACTCCATCCATTGCCATGCGGGCTCCAAAACAAGCGACGGATCGTACTGAATCAGTTTCAAAAATGGCTCCAAAGCTGCGTCTTTTTTATCTGGCGATGCGGCCGCCGATTGGCCGCTGTAAAAATCCTGACTTCGTTTGACCGTCAGCCAAGCATTGGCAGCCGGGGCAAACGCATGATTCGACAAGTACGTCGACAGGGCCTCGAACGAAAGGTCGGCCATATCGAAACGACCCAAATCAAGATACTGCTGAGCCAGATCCACCAGCCATACGCCAGCGACGTTTTCGTCCGTGGTCGCGAGCACACTCAATAGTGCTTGCCGCCACTGCGCAAGATCTTGATCGGTTTCAATCGTCAGATTGAGCAATCGCTCACCCTGTTTTTGTCGGGCGAGTGCCGCGTTCATCCGATTCAGGTTACCCAACGCTGTTCGACGCTTGCGGACCGGAACGGGAGCGTCCCGACGAGCGAGTCCGGAAAGGAAATCGTTTCCCTTCATTGGTCTGTTTTGAAGAAAACTCGTGACTCGCCAATTCGAGAATTTGTTGGCCCGAATGGACTGCCCTAACACGGCTCGGCTAAAGGCCAACTGATCCGCCACCGTCAATCCCATCGAAGGCATCATTCGACGGGAATCCAGACGCACCGAACCGCCAAGGTCGGAAGTGATCAAACGCCGAACCCGCCAAGGATGTCGTTGGTCGCCGGCTACCGTCGTATCGCCCGCCAAATCAATTGATTGCTTTACCATCTTTTGTAACGACAGCGCGTCTTGGTAACTATCTGATGAAGTCAGGTCGTGGCAGCAAACAATCGCGAGCGGTTTTAAAGTTCGAATGGCTGATACCAGCGAGGCGGTTCGCTCAGCGTCCGTTGCCGCGTGAGATCGCCAATTGACCACACTTCCAACCCGCTCGAACGCTTGAGTAATCGCAGCGTGACTAGGCTGACCCTCTTCCGCCGACTGGCGTTGCTCCATGAGCAATGTTCCGCACAACCGACTTTCCTCACCCGCGTTGTACGCCATCAAAGGAAGCGAAAAATCCTGCGCGTGATTTCCGACAAATAACAACGCCAACCGATCATGGTCGCCCCGCTGCCTGCGCCAACTCTGTCCTCCATCGACCGTCGACAAAATCGTACCGAAGTCCCCAACCGCAAAGCCAATTTCCGAATCGACAAAGTGAATTTTTCGAACAGGAACCGATGTCGGCAATTCGATTCTTTCAACCGCTTGATCCTCTAAACCGACTCGCACAAGACCGCCTGCCGCGGGAGCCATGAACAAATTCTGGCCGTTGGTCGCCACAAACCGCACCGACCCGCTGACTCCGATGTCGATCGACCATCGCTTCCACAAATTTCCACCGTCGGTAGTTTTCAATACCAACCCGCCCTGCCCCACCGCGAAGCCATCAAGCGGATTCTGCATCTTCAAGCAATTGATTCGATCTTCTCGGGAGCAGCCGAACAACGCGGGTCGCTTCATGGTGCTACCAGTCACCAATCCTAAGCGACCGGTATGATCGATCAAGGCAAACGATCCGCCTGCCTGTTGCCCGGCAATCCACGGACTCATTCGCGTCGTTGATTGACTGGACCAAGTTAATCCGCCATCGTTGGTAAAGTAAATCCCGTCCGGATGCAACGCGTTGGTATCACCAAACGCCCAACCCGTTCGCCGGCTGGTGAAATGGATCTTCTTCACGCGCGGGATCGTCAAGCGATCGACGCGACGCCACGTTCTTCCACCATCTTGAGTCCGCATGATCAGACCGCGCGAGCCGTCCATCCAGGGAACGTTGTAACCTCCTGCTGCCCAGCCATGACTGGCGTCCACAAAGTGAACCGATTCGAATCGGATTCGAACGTCCTGACGACTGGCGTCGGCCACCACATTGCGGTGACTCAACCGAGCCCGTGGCCCCTGCTGCATGCGGCTGAGCTTTTGGCTCAAAGGTAGCTTGCCCTGCGATTCATTGACTTGTTGCCGAACGTCGGCAATAGAAGTATCGCTTGCTTGGATCCATGTCTTTCCGGCGTCGGTTGTACGAAGAATAATCCCTTGAGCCCCAACGGCCCATCCAGTGTTTCGGCCCACGAAACACACATCGGTCAGTTCGGCATCGTCTTGCCACGCGATCGGCAGGCTCTCGGTTGCAATCGCGTTATCGGCCAGCGAGGATCGGATCGGTAGTGCCATACCGGTAGCACCGACCGCAAGCAACATTACGATCGCAACCGCGTGATTCGCCAGCACTGGTCGTCCGTGACCCAGCATAATGCCTGCCGT
>CAZLYM010000236.1:0-6026 GCA_964563475.1 uncultured Pirellulaceae bacterium | reverse complement strand
GGGTTTTGTAGAGACGGGCCTAGCTTAGGATCGATCGCTACCTTTGGCGTTATCTTATCGCTATCTTGCCGAGTCGTCTTACGGATTGTTAGTGCTGCCCAAGTTGGCGATTAGGACGAAGGCATCGCCCAAGACGTCCACGACTCCATCAAAATTGATGTCTCCGGCTGAGTAGGTCGAAACCGCGTTGCCAAGGCTGCCGATCAAGATAAACGCATCACCTAAGACATTGACCGTTCCGTCACAGTTCAGGTCTCCACGGAACGTTCCGGTTTGTCCGTTGGAAGTCTGCACCAGCGTCGCGATGTGTGTGATGGCGTCGTTTTCGGTTACCTCCCCGTCCGTGTCTAGATCCAGCTGAGCCAGCGATCCAGTTGCCGTCATGCCAAGGTTTCCGATGTAGGCATCGATGTCATCGCAATCGACATCGTTGTCCTGATCGAAGTCGCCCGGCAAGGTAGGCGTGACTGACGACAGGACCGCCGTGACAGAAGTGGGGCTGTACTCGACCGTCACCTCAAATCCATCAACATTGTTGAGCAGCACGTTAGCGAACGTGCCTGAAATCGAATCGCCAGTAAGAAACGTGAACTGGTCTCCATCCACAGGCTGATAACTGTCCAAGAGATTCAAAATCAAATCGCCTTCCAGTGTGACATCACCCGCGACATCCATCACGTCGAATTGCAGTTCCGCAGGATCGGAGTTGTCGACGCCGCTGAAGCCAATTTCCAGTTGGCTGCCGTCAAGGTGAAGAAATTCGCCGGCAACATCCAGTTTTCCAGCAGGGTTAAAAGTCATGCCCGGCACTGTTGCAAACCGAAGCTCCAGCTCCGCTCCTCTCAGGTGAGTGTGCCCAGTGCTATTTCCGGACATCCAGCCATAAAGTCGAACCTCCAACAGGTCGGATGTCGAAAGCTCTGACGTTCCATTTGCCTGAAAGAAAAAGGTGTTGCTTGCTCCGCTGTTGCTGACGGACAGCGTTCCCAGTTCATTGCCAGCTTGGAATCCATCTATGTTGGTCAGGATCGCATACTGTTGAGGCGAGTTTGCTCCGTTACGCCAAGCTTCGAACTCAACAGACAAAAGCTCGACCGACAGCCCGCTGAACGGTTCAACTTTCAGGCTGACATAGTGATCACTAGCAATCGCACTGTTGAGGTTGCCACCCACTTCCCAGTTCGAAAGATTAAATTCATCGTCGAAGTCGTTGAAGCCACGATCATTGAGCACGGATCCTGTGCTGGGTCCGTAGTCGAGGCTGACTGATGACTGGTTCGAGGTTGCTGAAAGTGGTGTGTAGATCGCATCTTTTTCCTGCTCATCACCTATCCCGGAAAAATCCAGTGCAATCGTTGCGTCGCTAACAGGTAGCGAATCACTAGGGGCCATGTCGTCGATCCCGTCAAAACCAATCGCGATGGTTCCGTGGTTATACAAATTGGAGACCACGTTACCATCGCCGCTCAGCGTGCCTGTTTCAAGGATCTCGACCCAGCGTCGTGAGGTGGCCGTCGCCCGATTCAATTGAAGATTGCCGTTGTTCCCGACTCTGATTTCATTGCGACCGTCGAGGTTCACGCCCGTAAGAACCTCCAGTTTCTGTAAGGCATTTTCGCCACTGACTTCAATTCCTAAAACGGGGGTGCTCAAACCCACCATGGCAGTTGAGTCGACTGTTCCCGTGTTGCGTACCAACGCCGACCACGTTTCGTCGATGATGCCCACGCCGGGGTTGCTGGTGTCACCGGTCACCTCCCAGTTGGCGTTATTGGCAAGTGAGTCTCCGTCATCGCCGATCCAATCTCGAAACTGAACTGCATAGGCGTCCGGCTGAGCAGCACCTTCGGCAAAAGCCAATGATTCAAGTTCAGCAACCAATGCCGCGTTGGCGGCAAGGTCTCGGGGGTTGTTTTCTTCTCGATCGATCGCGACATCGTATAGCTCACGGGCTCCGTTCGAGAATCGGATCAGTTTGTCATCGCCCCGAATGATGGTCCAATCGGCTCGGGTGAATCCCAATTGACTGTTCGCAAAGTTTTCAAACAGTAGCGAATCACGGTGTTTGATCGGCTGCTGGCCAAGAAGGGTCGGCAGAATCGAAACCCCGTCGGTACCGACACGAGCATGTGTTCCAGCAAGATCGGCGGCGGTTGCCTGAAAATCAGCCAAGTCATTCAGCAAATCGCTGCTTGAGCCGGCTGGAATCGTGCCTTCCCAAAAAGCCAAGCTAGGCATTCGTATGCCGCCTTCGTAAAGGTCTCTTTTGCCGCCGAGCAGGCCACCAGAAATGCGTGGATCATTCACCCCTGCCGCTCCTAAGCCGTCTTCGGGCGTTGTCCCGTTGTCGGACGAGAAAATGATCAGCGTATTCGCCAGCACCGAATCTGACATATCGCCATCACCATCTGGATCTCTCAGGCGGTCCACCAAAGAGCCAATCGAAGCATCCATTCGAGAAATCATCGCCGAGAAATCACGTTGCTGACCCGTTAGCGATGGGTCGTCATTGTATTGAGCAAGACCCGCAGGGAAAATTACGTCTCCCTTCAGGTTCACCAATGCAGGAGCCGCGGTAATGTCGTCCAGATCGAAGTGAGGAATGGTGTAGCTGACCTGAAGGTAAAAAGGAGCCCCTTCCGCGTTGTCGCGAACAAACGCTTCCGAGCGGCGACCGATTAAATCATGAGAATACTCGGGAGCACCGCTAGGCCCATCGTCGTTAGGCGTCGTCAAGGTCGTGGCACCGAGTCCAATCGATTCCCACATGTAGTCGTAATAAAAATCGTGAGCGGCACTGTGGTTCAGGTATCCAAAAAATTCGGCGTAGCCCTGAACGCTTGGAAGCGTCGACGCATTATTGATAGTCGGGAGCGGGTCCGGACCACTCAAGTCGCGAGTTCCTGTGGCACCCCAGCCCCACTTACCGACAATGCCCGTGTGATAACCGGCAGCAGTCATGATCTCGCCGACGGTCACATCTTGGGCTCGTACGCCGGCAGCAATGTTTCCGTTTCTGTCGTTGGCCGCGTGGCCGTTGTGGAAACCGGTCAGCAGATTAGCTCGGCTGGGCGAGCAGACGGTAGACGCATAGGAACGACTGAGAATCATTCCACCTTGGGCAAGGGCGTCAATGTTGGGAGTGTCGATATGTGTTAACGGATTGTTGAAGCCAACCTGCCCCCAGCCCAAATCATCTGCGAAGATGTGCACGACGTTGGGCCGACTGTCTTGTGCTTGAACCTCAAGCGGCACAATCGCAAAAAAGTACAGGGCGACGTAAAAAGTAATGGCGGCAGTTTTTGAATGCATAAAGTTTCCCACATTTGGCGCGGCTCATTGAAATCCAGTATGGCCAGACTGTTCCGTATGCGAGTGAGTGCGACAAAGAAATCGTTGATGCAGCAAACGCACGGCGTTAACATTCTAACAGGTTTTCTTGGAATCTTGGACAGAATCCGGTCGAGATCCATTGACGGCTCTTTTCACCCCATGTTCCGCATAAACAAAGTGTTTTCATGCTTTGTAGGAGATAGTATCACCAGAAACGAAAAGATCGCCCTCGGAGCCAAGGGACACCCTTTTTGCCACCACTAGTGATGACAGCGATCGGGCCTGTACTTCCGCGTAGATCGTCGATAAAACGAAGAATTGAAGAGCAGAGGCTTCGGGATCAATGGAACGCTGATCAGCACGATTTTCTTCAGCTCATTGATTTATTGACACATCATCGGATTCCTAGCTCATGCACACCAACAGCACCGCGGTTTTCCGCGTGAAATTATTGTCCGTCGTCCTGTTCACCTTGATGTTACCCGCCAGCTCGCTGGCTCAGCAGGTGATCTACGTGTCGCCTCAAGGAAACGACCAATGGTCGGGTCGCCAAGCGGACGCATTGCCGGCGGGTGACGATGGCCCGCTTGCCTCCGTTCACGCGGCACAGGCCAAAGTCCGTGATCTGCTCAAGGCAGGGCAGGGCGATGCGATCGAGGTTCAGATCCGAGGCGGACGGTATCACTTGAACGAAACGCTGGTTCTTGGGGTGGAAGATTCTGGAACCAAAGCCAAGCCCGTCACCTACAAGGCTTACGCTGACGAAGAACCAATATTCTCGGGCGGTGTCCAGCTGACTGACTGGAAACGCTGTACCGAGGACCCGGCAGGAACGGCTCCGGCGGCGGCTGGCAAACTCTGGTACGCAGAACTTCCCAGCGGCAGCGAAGGCTGGCAGATCAAATCGCTCTACGATACCGACGGGCTGTTGAAGCGGGCGATCTCCGGCGAGTTCATGCCGCCGAACAAAAAACGTGAAATGGATTTCAACACGCAAGGCAAAACGGTGATGAAGCAGTTGAGGCCGTTCGACGGCGATCCTGTCAAACCTTTCGACCGAAACATTTACTACCAAAACGATGACCTTCGAGATTGGAAGAACATCCAAGACATTGAGGTCGTCCTGCGCAATCACCGCTGGGCATTCAACTTGATTCCGCTGGCGAGTATTGACGTACCCAACAAGACCGCCGTGATGGCCGTCGATCCGACCTATCAACCGTCTCACAAACGAGCGTTTTGGATCGAGAACGCGATTGATCACTTGGACGAGCCGGGCGAATGGGTATTCAACAGCCAGCAAGGCCGAGTTTACCTGTGGCCCGACAAGCCCATGGACGGCCGCGAGATCATTGCGCCTCGCCTGCAAGAATTTGTTCGAGTGGAAGGTGTCGAGGACGGGAAGCTGGCTCAATGGATTCACGTGGAAGGGCTCAGTTTTCGTCACGGGTTACGCGATACGTTCGAGCCCGGCGACAAAGGGCTTCAGCATGATTGGGAAGCATTCGACAAAGGCAATGCTGTCCTTCGCTTTCGAAACGCGGAACACTGCACGGTCGATCGCTGCGAATTTCGTCATAGCAGCGGGACCGGGATTCGACTCGATCAGCATTGCCAACACATCACGGTATCGAGCAATCTCTTAGAGCACCTAGGTAGCAACGGCATCGTGCTTTCCGGCTATGGACCGGGCACCAAGGACGAGAACAAGCACAACGTGATCACGGACAATTACATTCACCACGTCGGCGAGCTCTATTGGCATGCCTGCGGAATCTTTGTGACTCAAAGCGGCCACAACCAAATTACTCATAACACCGTCGAAGATGTCCCCTACAACGGCATTGTGGTCAGTGGTTGCCGACCACACGAATTTTATATTCAGAAACGAGTCCCCTTTCGCCGTGCTTGGGTCAGTACGATTCGGGTTGACGAATGCGAGCCCTTCATCAAGAAGGCACTCGAGCAGCGGAAGAAGTCGACGATTGCTCATTTCCTACCGCTGGTACACGCTCGCGAAAACGACATTAGCATGAACGAGGTATCGCGAACGCTGCTGAAACTGGGCGATGGCAACGCCGTCTATTTTTCGGCGATGGGGGAGAACAATCGGTTGGAGCGTAACTTCCTGCACCACAACTACCACGTGGCGGGCACCGTGCGACTGGATGATAATCCCAGCTACACGATCATTCATAAAAACGTGATCATGGATTCCGAGCGAGGGATCGGGATCAAGGGTCCGTGCAAGATCACCAACAACTTCGTGATCGACGTTGCCATGTTTCTGCGAGGCGATGTGCGGCTCAAGTTCAGTGGTGTCGACGTCCGCCCGCTGGTGGAGTGCAGCCACAACGTTTTCTTCCCGCCCAAAAAGACGGAGGAAACGCGAGGGTACTACGTTCACGGCCGAGGCATTAAGAATTTGCCTTTTCACGATAAGTTACCGCGGCTTGAGAGTTCGATTTACTTTAGTGAAAACTCGGACGCTCCTTTTGTGCCCAAGGCGGATTTAGGCACGGATCTGATGACGTCCAAAGCGGTGTCACCGGGCGAGGACGACGTTAAGTTGCTCTATGCCAATCCGATGTTTGACGTGGAAGCGATGCAGCGCAAGATCTTCCGTTTCCGTCCGGGCTCGCCTGCCGAGAAGCTTGGGATCGAGCCGATCGACTTGAGCAACGTCGGCTCCA
>CAZLYM010000235.1:0-6077 GCA_964563475.1 uncultured Pirellulaceae bacterium | reverse complement strand
TCATCCAATGTAGTCATCACGCTCCGCGTGATGTGCCACCCACTCATCATTCGAAGAATGACGACTACGAATGGTGTCTACTAAATCCAAAACGAATCAAGCGCCCCGAACTCCGACGCAAAAGCGTCGTCGTGGACTCGATCGCCCGACAGTTCCGGAGACGTTGTCAGATACTCCACGCTACTGCGTTAATGTTCTAGAACTCCCTATACCAAAACACAAAACACGCCATACAACGCTTTTGCCACAAATATGTAAATCCTCACAGATAGCGGTAACGTAGAATCAGGGGGCAGTTTCGTTGCCGAAAAGCAATCGAAATCCCCTACTTTACTGCAAAGCAACACAGATGGACGCAAATTTCAAGGCCCATGACATCTGCGTCGATTCACGTATATTCGCGGCCCTTCAATTCGATCGTCCCTTGATCCGTTTCCATTGCACCAATGGAGCATCCGCCAAACAACGAAATAACTCAATTGACCGGACAATAAGTCCCGCAATTCTGCCCCAAACATCAACCCTAGCACTTTTACTCAAATGCACTAATCTGCGATAAAACACGAGTCAATCTGAGGGGAAACGTGAGCGGCCGATCCACCAGCGAGATATTTATTGCACCTATTTGCAGAGATTCTTTAAAAAATGGTAGAACTTATAACAGATCGCTATTATACATAGATAGCGTACAACGATCACGAAGACAGGGCGGCCTTCACAAGAGACATAAATTAACGCAGTTGCAACCAATGAATCCTTCCAAAATTGTGCCAAACAGAACTGCGTTTACGCTGGTTGAACTACTGGTTGTCATCGCGATCATTGGGATCTTGAGCGGGATGTTGCTCCCGGCAGTCCAATCCGTCCGCGATGCCGCAAGACGAACCGAGTGCCAAAGCCGCATGGCCAACATCGGGCTCGCACTACTTAACTACGAATCTGCTCACTCACGTTTTCCTTTGGGGAACTCTTGGCAAACCAACCATTCGTGGAATTCTGCTTCGCTTCCTTGGCTTGAGCAACAGGCAGTATTCGATAGGATCGATTTCGAAAAACCGTGGAGCGATCCAGTAGAAAATGTCCCAGTCGGACAAACGCAACTGCCAATTTTTCATTGCCCGTCGTCCAACAAGGACTATCGGGGCAAAACAGACTACTGCGGTATCACCGGGTCGTGGGATGCGGTTGGATCAGGGCCAACAACCGGCAGTAACGGCGTTCTCCTGTCAGCGAAGACGCCTAAAAGCAAAGGTGTCAGCATGCAAGATATTTTTGACGGAACCAGTTATACGATCGCCGTGGGCGAAGGGACGGGCGTCGAAGAGATCAACTTTGGCTTCTGGCTAGCCGGGCGCAACTGCTTTACTCACGAGGGTTCCATCAACAACCCAGAAAGTGTTTCACAAGACATGTACGGCGAGCACACCGGTGGCGCAAACACGCTGCTGGCCAGCGGAGCCGTACGATTTATTGTCGAAGCGACAGAAGCTTCGATCGTTAATGCATTGTGCTCACGCGACGGCAACGAAGTTGTCGACGACTTTTGACACTTTATTTAACGTTTACCCGATGCCTTTGCAGGCGTTTTAGTTTTACTTCTTTGGAGATTGAATGATGAAAAATTGGTTAGCAGTAGCCTCGGTTGCCGTTTGTATTGGTCTTTTGACTTGCGACACATCCATGGCTTTGGGTGGAAGCAGCGGTGGTGGAAAAGCCAGTACGCGAGGACGCTTTTTGGTCACCAACACCGGTGCCGCTCCAGTCAGAGTTTTAATTCTACCAGCAGGAACAGCAATCCCCAGCACGCTTGGTGCGGTCGAAGCACAATCATTTGTAGTGACCCCCGGCAACACTGATATTGGTCCTCGCCGCAATAGCGGACTGTTTGATATTCACGTCGTTGACGCGACGTTGTTCGCAGCTGGTTTAGCCGCGGGAGGGCCAGGAGCTCCTTCCGCCGCGCCTGACGCCACTGTTTCTAGCGTTAACCTTGCGGGCGCAGACGTGACCGTTGAAGTAACATCCGCTGGTGGGATTGCCGGTATCGGCTCTATCAGCAGATAGGTCGCTCCCCAGCAGGTCGCTTCGCTGCACATAGATTAATAACCGATAATAAAACGGTAGTCATTGCTTTGAATCGTCCTGATCGAAACCCACAACACTCCTTGCTCACGCAAGGGGTGTTTTTTCTTGCCCGCTCCATATCGGTCGGATTCTTATTTGGTCTCGGATGGAGGATCGATTCCTTTGCTCTGCTAAGCCTCATTGGGATGGGCCTGTTTCTGCATGAGCAATTAAAACACTCGCGTTTTCTTACCTGCGCGAGCAATGCAATCTTAGTCGGCTATTTCGGATTCCTGACCGCCAATGGCTGGATGCAATGGACCGTCGATTCGGTCGTTCAGCTCTCCGACTTCAAATCTTTGCTGGTCGTACACGGCATTCATCTGCTGCATGGCGGATCCTTCCTGCTCTTTGCAACCGTCTGGTGGTGTTGCAGAAAAATTTCCCCCTACGGCTGGCTGTTGTGCCCTGCAATCTGGTTGGTTCAGGAAGCAATCTATCCAGCCATGTTCCCTATGAGGCAAGGTTGCCTACTATTGCAACTGCAGCCAATGACTCAAATTTCCGCGATTGCCGGCGTTGCAGCGGTCACTCTGCAAGCAGTCATGCTGGCCAGCCTGATCCCTCTGGGTCTACGATTTATACATGGCGGTAGAACTCGCTCAAACGGCGTCGCTGACTCCGGACCATCATGCCCAACGCAACTTCCAACTGCCAACACAGCGAAAATTGCCAGCTTGGCTGTCCTCCTGATGACCGCCCTTAATTTTGGCTGGGGCAGCCTGCGTATCAGTCAACTCAATCAGGCCATCGACACTGAAATTGCAAAAGCTGACAACGTCAACATCGCCTTACTCCAAGGCCCTACCGAATATGCTACCTACCATCAGGACATTCTCAAACGCTCACGTCAGCAGGCACAGAACAGCGATCTGATCATTTGGCCGGAGTGTTCGATTGGCCAGTACCACCAGTCGCTCAACTGCTTCGATGACGAACTGAAGGTTCTCTTGAATTCGGTCGGAGTCGATGATCGGTTTCAGCCGTGGCCTAAACCGGACTGCCACCTACTGGCAGGAGGCTATTCATGGACCGGCGATGCTACCAAGCGAAAGATCGATCAAAAGTATGTATCGGCCTACTTGATCGACAAGTCAGAAACGGTCGTTGGTCGGCACGACAAGGTTCAACTGATGCCGGGCGGCGAGTTCATTCCAGGCAAGACTTGGTTTCCGTGGTTAACAGACTGGCTGGGGCAGGGCAATGTCCAAGAAGAATATGGGGCCGGCTATCAAGTCCGCGTTGACCCCAGCGCCGTTCCGTTATCACGTGGGCTCGCTGCAAAGCCGGTTGGATCCGTTGGCGGGCTCTCCATCGGTGCCATGTTGTGCTGTGAAGACATGCATCCGAAAATCGCTCGGCAACTGACCAACCAAGGTGCTGACCTACTTGTTTGCCTAGCCAACGGAATGTCGTTTGATTCAGAATCCGCACTACGGCAGCACTTCAACATCAGCCGGTTTCGAGCCATTGAAAACAACCGATACTTCATCCGCTGCGGGAGCACGGGCGTGTCTTGTCTGATTTCACCAACAGGGCAGATCGTCAGCGTGTTGCCATGCGAATCCGAAGGCACGCTGAATCTTGAGATTCCGACAGGCAAACGCGAGCGCACGATCTATTCTTCGATCGGAGATTCGTTATCGATCGCTTCGGGAATCGTCTTGGCGTGCTTTCCATTCTTCGCGTTTTGGCAATCGCGATCCCGACAAAATTCCACACAACTTCAGATGGCGTCGAAGAAAGTTCCTGCGGCTGAACGAACACCCAATACTTGAGCAAGTATGTTCGTTCGCCCACTCAGCTTAACTTGCAACAATTTGCAATGTTGCTTCGGGTTCCGGTCGATTGGTGTAGCTGGCATTGACCTCTTTGGCTTTCACGGCGTGATCTGAATTAATCACAAAACGCGAGGGCATGGGCAGCTCCCAAACAGATACACCGTTTGAGCCACCCACATCAATGCTGAAAGTGCCTTGGTAGATATCCTGCAACGCTTGAGGAAATCCGTGGACCAAATCGAGTTGCTGGGCGAATGCGTTGTCTTTGTCATACAGGATCTCAAAGTTCAAACCGTGCTTTTCGATCGTGGCGCGACTATGTTCGGGCAACTGAGGAGAAATAGCGTACAGGCACGCGTTGGCAGCGGTGTACTTTTCCAAGTATTCGTTAAGAGCTGACAGCTCTACCACGCAGTAGGGTCACCAGCTGCCACGAAAGAAGGTCAGGATTAACTGCTTGGCGCTAACCAAATCTTTGGAGCTGTGTGTTTTCCCCGTGCTGTCAGCCAGAGCAAATTCAGGGAACGCATCGCCGACCGCAGGGATCTTTCGATCGCCAATCGAATCGGCAACCGCTTTCGTCGCACCCATCACGACGGTCATGGCTTCATCCGACAATTTACCCGCTGAAGCCGCCATAATTTCTTGCAGTTTTTCTTTCAACATAATGCTTACCTCATACTCGTCACTGGAACATTAAAAGGTCAGACGCGAACCCGGATGTCAATCAGCTTTAGGCCGAAGTCATTCAGTTGGCTCGTTGCTGCCGTGCGCGGCGTTTGTGTCTTGGAGGAACCAGACTGTGAGCCAACCCGACCCAAGTCCAACTTTTAATAATGTAGTAGTTTAAATCAAACTCCCACCATTTATGTTGCACCGTCGCCGCAGACTGATCCGCGTGATGGTTGTTGTGCCAACCCTCGCCCGAGCTGATGATCGCCACAAACCAATTGTTCCGGCTATGGTCATCGGTGTCATAGTTCCGATAGCCAAACATGTGCGACAGCGAGTTGACGGACCACGTCACATGCCACATCAATACAATTCGAGCCACCACACCCCAAACAAAAACGCTACATGCCAACTGAAAAGCCGCCATTCCAAAGCCCATGACCAATCCACCGATCAGCCAAGCTCCCATGAAAATCGCCACTCCATGAGCCGCAAAAATGGCAACGCCCGCGTACGTATTCTTTTCCAGCCACATGTAAAACGGGTCATCGAGAATATCTCTGGCATATTTTTGGTACAGGCTGAACTTGTTGGTGTTCGTATTCTCATAAATCAGCCACTGAAAGTGTGACCATAAAAAGTTCACCAAGGGGCTGTGTGGATCTTCCTGATGGTCAGATTCGTGGTGATGCAGTCGATGCCACGCCACCCAGCGAGCCGGTGTTTCTTGGCCATTGCACAACGCAATAACGACCAACACACGCTCGAACCATTTTGGCGTTTTGAAGCTTCGATGGGTCAGCAGTCGATGATACGTGATAGGAATCCCAACGGCCCCAAACAAATACGACCCCACCACCATAGACGCAAAGCCCGTCCAGCTGAAAAACCATGGCACAAAAATCAGCAACGCCAGTGAATGAAAAACGATAAAGCTGATCAGGTAACTGTAGTAGATCCGCTTCTGGTTGACGTTCGCAGGCAGTGGAATTGACTTCGCATCACGACCACCCGGCGAGTTCGACCTGGACTTCTTTGACCCTAACGGTTTCATGTGAGGCTTATTCACGGGAGCGGGACTAGATTCTCCGCTCACGGTTGTAACTTCAGCAGGCTCAGTCGCAGTAGAATCGGTGCTCATAACGAACTTTGAGGTTGTTGCTTTCAGTCTGCGTCGATGAACGAACGGTCAAAATCCGTTTGACAACGCCAGAATGAGAACTCAGAAAGGAAAGTTAAAAAGGTGGGCGAGACAAGATCACGTACGAGCACTCCAGTGCTCGCCGGATGTGGTCAAAGCCAGATTCTATCGCCCACAGGCTCAATGGCGACCGCGATTTCAAGAAAACCACAACTTTCCCTCGATCGAGCAATTCTCACCTGCTCAACAGGTATAGTTTTACATGCCCGAAAGGACTAATTCGGAAAACGACATCAGAAAAATTTTGATTGGGCAGTGGTAGCAGCAGCCCATGGCTGCACGAATCACCGGGACACTTT
>CAZLYM010000234.1:5019-6148 GCA_964563475.1 uncultured Pirellulaceae bacterium | reverse complement strand
GTTTAACTCAAAGCCTGTTCAATTCAAGGTTATCAAATTATGGATCGCAGACAGCTTATTCAATTCGTTGCCGGGACCGTTGCGGGAGCGACCGTCATCAGTACTAGCCGCCATGTTGCCGCTGCCGAGGAACCACAGTCTGAGAGTAAGCTTGCTGACGGTGCCGTTGTACTGTTTCAAGGCGATTCGATCACCGACGCCCATCGTGACAAAAACAAACACCAAAGCCGAGCCAATGATCCGCGTGCGTTGGGCGATGGTTATCCCTTTGTCATTGCGGGGCAATTGTTACGTAAATACCCGGCCAAGAAACTGAAGTTCTTCAACCGTGGGATTAGCGGAAACAGAGTTCCCAATCTACAAAAGCGATGGAAAAAAGATTGTATCGATATGAAGCCTGATCTAATAAGTATCTTGGTTGGAGTGAACGATATCTGGCACAAAATGAATGGTCGCTATGACGGAACAGTGGACGACTATCGAACTGGGTTTACTGAGTTGCTTACGCTGACGAAGAAAGAACTTCCAAACGCAAAGTTGGTTATCTGTGAGCCCTTTGCACTACGCTGCGGAGCGGTTAAGGATTCGTGGTTTCCGGAGTTTGATGAGCGTCGGCAGGTTGCTGCCGAAGTATCCAAGGAGGCGGGGGCGATTTGGGTCCCATTTCAAAAGATGTTCGAAATGGCGATTGCCGAGGGAACTGACGCGAAGGTCTGGGCTGCGGATGGAGTCCACCCGACGTTGGCGGGGCATAACCTGATGGCCGAAACTTGGCGTCGATGTGTTGGAGTTTAGTCAACCGTCGAAACACAGGCGGGATTGTGCCTTGCGATGATCAGTGTGGGGCTGGTTCGATTCCCAGAACGATTGAAGACTAACCAGTTCCCCCCCAACTTTTAGTTGGGGGGGACTCGTGTTGAACTCTCAGCAGAGCCACAAATCTTACGAACGCTGCTTGAACCAGTTGCCGATCACTGGCTGTTACTAGCCCCTAGATTTCCGACTAAGACAAATGCGTCGTTCAAGACGTCAACGTTTCCGTCGGCGTTGAAGTCACCTTGGCTCCAAGAAGCGTCGCTCATGGTTCCCAAACTGCCGACGAGTGTAAAGGCGTCGCCCAACACGTCGA
>CAZLYM010000234.1:0-4919 GCA_964563475.1 uncultured Pirellulaceae bacterium | reverse complement strand
GGCGCGCCGAGTACTTCGAAGTCAGTCGGGCTGTTTACCTCGCTCGTTTCAGCTCCGGCAATCAATGAGATGCTGGTGGTCGAATCAGTCACTGGGATCCAAGCGTTCTGGTCCGACCACACGACGCCTTGAGCAATGCTGCTTCGCGCGTCGGCCGAGTTGTTGTCGAGACCGTCCGTGCTGAACTGCAGGTGATCAGCGATGTTGGCACCGGATCCGAATGGGGTTTGAAAATAGAATTGAATGGCGTAGGCTCCGTTAGTGTCTAGTGGCGTGGCAAAATTGCCTAGCGAAGAGATATTAAATTCGTTCGAAGCCGACGCGTTATTGTTGTACATCAGGAACATCGACTCGCCTGCGGCAAGGGGGGGGATACCATTGAGGGCATTAGTTGAGCTGTATCGTCGCTCAGAATCTTCGTCGTGAGTACAAAACCGCCAGCCACTGAGGTCTTGGTCGTCCGTGCCAAAGTTGTGAATTTCGATTGTTTGGTTAGCAAAGTCAATCGTTCGAATCTGGACCTGCCGTACCGGATTGGTAATTTGCGCCGACACATTCGAGTACGTTGCAAGGATGGTCGTTAGAGTGATCGCGATCGTGTTGGTGAGATTCATGATGCCGTAGTTCCTTTCGAGTGAGAACTGAAAGTTGGGTTTGAGAGTAATTTGGCAGAACACTTTTATTCTAAGTGTCGTGAGAGGGGCCAAGTCATGCATTTTTTTTGTGGTTGTAAGTTAAAACACAAAAATTTGGGTTTCGTTTGCGATTCACTGAAAATAGAAGGGCCTTTGGGGCGCAAAAAAAGGCGTCCTGTACAAAACAGGACGCCTTTGGAATTTGTATCTTCGCAAGTCGATCGGTGCCAGATGCACTAACGCTTGGAGAACTGAGAGCTTCGACGAGCACCGTGCAAACCGGGCTTCTTACGCTCTTTCATACGCGAGTCACGTGTCAGGAAGCCACCGTCACGAAGTGCGTTGAAATGCTCGGAGTCATAGTTAACCAAGGCACGAGCGATTCCCATTCGGCAGGCACCCGCCTGTCCTGTCGTTCCGCCGCCTGTAACGTTAATACGAATGTCAACGCCGTCTGCGGTGCCGGTGGCAGCGAGTGTGTCCTTGATCGCTCGCTGGTCGTTCAGCACTGAGAAGAAGTCTTCTAGGGCTTTGCCATTGATGACGATCGAACCTGAGCCCGACTTGACGCGAACACGAGCAACGGATGACTTACGACGTCCAGTGCCTAGTGCTTCACCCGTTTTTTGATCTACTTTTGCCATGAAATCAGAAAATTTTAAGATTCAAATAGTGATGTAATTTTTTATAACCGGCCAAACAGGATTACTGAGCAGCCTTGTTCGAGCGTTGATATGTAAACGGCTGAGGATCCTGAGCCTGATGCGGATGCTCACTGCCGGCATATATTTTTAACTTGGACAACATCTGTCGACCAATCTTGTTTTTTGGCAGCATGCGACGAACGGCATCATGCATTACCTTTTCGGGGCGGCGTTGGATGCGGTCACCTGCTTTTTCGCTGCGTTGACCTGTGTAGCCGGTGTACCAGCGATAGGTTTTCTGATCCCACTTGTTGCCAGTGAACTTGACCTTGTCACAGTTGGTCAGGACCACGAAGTCGCCCATGTCCATGTTCGGGGTGTAGTTAGGGCGATGCTTGCCCATCAGAACCACGGCAATATCGGCAGCCATGCGGCCGACGATCTGGTCGGTGCCATCAACGATGTACCAGTTCTTTTCACCGAGTTCGGTATCTGTCTGTGGGTTGTATGATTTCGTGCCGGGCACAATTTTCTCCAAGCCTATCAAGGCAAATCAATTTAACATGGTATGAGGCAAGCGATCCGAGTCCGCATTGGGTCTAGCAATCCATGCGAGAACCAAAAGCGATACGATCAACCGGTTTCCGTGCACAGCAGAAAAACAGTTCCAAGTCGTACGACATCGAACTACTGCGGCGAGCGGATTTTCTGAAGCAGAATCCAGCTGGAATCGGCCCCAAATTCCTCAAATCAGAATCGCAAAGTTTAACGACATCGTGGATCGGTCACAAGGGTCAACTGGACCAAATTGTCGTTGTTTTCCCGTGAAAGAACCGTTTGCACTCGGCCGAGTCTGCTGCCGGACCAATGGATCAGACTTTGCGAACCGAGCCAACATCGTCACCGGGGGAACGAGACCGGCATGAGTTGTTACAAAATCCGGTTAGATCACACAATCGTCTCATTTTAACAGCCGAATCGGCGATTCTGGGGTGATCTGAGCCAACTGCGGGGTTTTCGGTCGTCAGTAACCCACATTCTGGCTGGTGGCAGCCGGGTTTGAGTGACTTTCTCGGTTGGCCAGAAGGCCTTCGTTGCCGGCGAATCCTGCCCACCATGCTCTTCAGGGGTAGCCCTTGGCGGGTTGCGAAATGTCTGGGCTCGAACTTCGGGCCGACTACAATGGTGAACGACTAGGAAGCGAACGGAATGATCACTGGATCGACTGAAATTTATGCTGCTGACTCGTCCGGAGAACCGGCATTGGGGCTGTTTGTGGCTCCTGAGCCAGATTCGCCCATCGCCCCTGAAGCCCGGCTTCCGATCCCAGCGGATCTGGTGGATGCCTTTGCTGAAGCGACCGGATGGATGATTGGGTTCGAGGAAACGAAAGCCAGCTTCCGCCAACGAGCCCAAACTGGCAGTCGTCGGCCCACCGGTGGCAGGCTGAAGATTATCGACATGAGTCCAGCTTGGCCTGCGAAAACGCCGACGGCTCATCGAGCCAAATGCGATCGGGTCGTCGCGGCCTTGAACGGACTGATTTCCTTCGAAGACGATCAGTGAAAATTCTTGGACGCCGATTCGTGCCAGTTGATTCGTACCGGTTTTAACGTTTGATTTTTCTGGTTCGAGAAACGCTCGGGTTCAACCGTATGAACTCACTTGGCATCGTATTGACCAAAGGTTGGTTGGCTACCTAGACTATCAAGGGCCAAGCATGCGGTTGTGGCGGAATTGGCAGACGCGCTAGACTAAGGATCTAGTGGGCTATTACAGCCCGTGGAGGTTCAAATCCTCTCAACCGCACTATGTTTTTCCCGTGTCGATCGATGAAACACGGATGATTAACTTTTCTAAGCTAAGAACCTGCCGACGCTGGACAGTGTGGCTCGTTTTCTACCGTTTTCTAGTTCACGGATTCGGTACGTATAGAATTTGCTCCGAAACGTGAGTCAATTCATCATGCGTGGACTGTAGAACACGCTGCCAAATGTGCGAAGAAGCATATTTCTTGTGACGACTTGTGGGCTCGACAGGAAAATTTCACGTGTACACGATGACTGGTCGTTGGCCGGAAGTTCGCCGTGGAACAAGTCTTGTTTGAGAGGACGTTAAAATGGATCGTTGCATCGTAGTATTTGCTAGTGTTTTACTCACTTATTGCATTTCTTCGGACGCATCGGCTGACTGGACGCGATTCCGTGGTCCCAACGGAACGGGGGTCAGCGAATCGGCTGTCCCGACCGAGTTTGGACTTGATAAGAACCTAAAGTGGAAACTCGAACTGCCGGGCAAAGGAGTTTCCAGCCCGATCGTTGTTGGCGACAAGGTTTTTGTGACTTGCTATTCAGGCTACGGAATTACTCGCGGCAAAGGTTCGATTGACGATCTTAAGCGGCACCTGCTTTGTATTGATCGAAAGTCAGGACTGATCGCGTGGGAAAAGACTGTGGACTCGGTTGCCCAAGAAGACCCTTACACCGGCGCAGGCGTGCCGGCTCACGGCTATGCCAGTCACACACCGGTTAGCGATGGAGAACGCGTCTACGTTTTTTATGGCAAGTCCGGAGTCGTTGCCTACGATCTGGAGGGTGAAAAACTTTGGCAGAAAAGCGTCGGCACCGATTCGGGTCAGCGGCGTTGGGGGTCTGCTGCCAGTCCGATCATTCATGGCGACATTGTGATTGTGAATGCCGCAGACGAATCAGAATCTTTGGTCGCGTTTGATAAGGTGACCGGAGAAGAAAGATGGAAGTCTCAGGCGGATGGTTACGCCAGTACGTGGGGTACGCCTGCGTTGGCGACTCGCGAGGACGGCACCGATGTGGTGCTGGCCGTGCCAGGAGAAATCTGGGCACTCAATGCCGACACGGGGAAACTCAGGTGGTATGCCCCCGGCAATGACGGCGCTTCGCACAGCGTCGTGGTTTTGGATCAAGTGTTGTATTCCATCGGCGGTGGACGTGGCGGATCCAATGGCGTCGCGGTCAAGACGGGCGGCAAAGGCGATATTGGTGACCCGCTCTGGGAAAACAATGCGTCTGGGCGGTTTAGCTCGCCCGTTGTTCATGACGGTCGCATCTACGGAATTTCCCGGGGGATCGTTTCCTGCTTCAATGCCGAGGATGGTAAGAAAGTTTTTCAAGAGCGGCTGCCCAAGGCTAAAACGTCACCGAAGAAAACCGAAGGAGACAAGCCAGAAAGCGGGGCCGAGGCTGGCCGACAGAATAGTGGCCGTGGAAATCGAGGTGGCGGACGTGGAGGCCGCGGTGGAATGGGCGGTCAGGATTACTCGTCGCCCATCGTTGCTGGCGGTAAGATCTATTATACGTCGAGCTCAGGGAACGTATATGTTTTCGCTGCCGGATCAGAGTTCGAGCTAATCGCTCAAAACAATCTGTCGTTCGACAAGAGCGGCTTTCAAGCGACTCCAGCGGCAGACAATGGCCAATTGTTTATACGATCTCATTCGCATTTGTATTGCTTTGAAGAATGAGAAGCTTTGGATCGTCATCGTCTGAGTCACACTTTGATTTGGTGATTCTTTTCCAAACGATTCCGTTCCAGAAAAACGCGGGATTGACTTCTGACGATCGTCTGCACTGCTAAACGGGGCCTGCCAAAGCTGGCTCGTTTG
>CAZLYM010000233.1:0-6252 GCA_964563475.1 uncultured Pirellulaceae bacterium | reverse complement strand
CCAAAGCCAAGCAGCAACAGAATCGAAGGGACTCGAATCCACCATGCCAATAATTGTGCGAGCATCCCCAGCAGCGGAACAATCGCTAGGTAATAAAAAATGGTGTCATCCACGAGAGCGGCTATCCAAAAACTGAGTTACCTTGAACTACCTGAATTACTAGACCGACAATTAGAACTTGTCTCGCTTCAAATGGTAAGCGTACATTGCCACGCAACACTTAGTCCGGACGAAGCACGTTTGGGAGGTCGATCAAAGTCACGGCCAGCAGCCGACTCTGAGCCTCGCGTAAAGCCGCAACGAAACGCAGGGGTCAATCCACTTCAGTTTCGGAATCAGCGGGCAGATACAGCATGGGTGACTTTGGCATGGGTGTCAGCCACGGAGTTCGTACACCTGCCGTCCGAAGTGCGCGGCCTGCCCAAGAATTGCAGGTATTCAACGCGTGATAATGACCGTGACTTTCAAAAAATGCATCTCGGCTTCCGTAGGCTGCATCTGAGATCAAAATTCGCTCTTGGGATTTGTTCGTCTCGAACGACGCCTTGATAAATCCGATCAACTTTCGGTACTGATCTTGCGAAATAAAAACCGAACGTTTGTCTTGGCCGTACGAATCCACGTTCGTGAAAACCACATGCATACAACTGTCAGACGGGATCAGCAACGCATTGGCGGCCGTCGAAACCTTCAAGTCACCCCATGTCGGTGTCTCGATGAAAAACCCTTTGTCACCCCAACCAAATGCGACATGAGTTGCTGCTAATGTCGATCCAGAAAACAAGTCACTCGAAAACTCTTGCCGCCAATCAATCACCGAGTTCAACACCGGAACGATCACATCAGCATGAACCGCGTTCGAGGTTACATGAATTTGCACACCATCCGAATCAGGTTGAAAATCGTTGTTAGCCGGGAGCAAACCGATCAACACGATCAGTGCATACAACGTCAGAAGAAACCCGACGGCCTTAATGGCTCGCACGCCCCATTTCCGCAATCGCCCTAGACTGCGAGTTGTTTCGACACTTGATGGGTCTGACATATTTTTGCTTGGATGACACAACTGGAACCATTTCGTTGTTTGAATTCTACAGCTGATTGAGCCAAGCTTCAGCGTTTTTCAGGTGTGTCTGCCGTTTTTCTTTGTCCATCTTTTTTACCATCGCACATGGCATTGCCCAGCGATGATTTTTAGCAAGTAGGTCCGCACGATTCCAGATCCAACGCCAGTACAAACCATCCCAGATATCGCACCATTCGCCTTTCTTGTAATGGCTCATTTTCCTGATATAGGAGCTGCCGCTAAAGTAGGGCTTGGTCGTGATCTGCCCGCCGTCGGCATGTTGGCTCATCGCGTACGCATTGGGAACCATCACCCAGTCGTAGCTGTCGACAAACATCTCCATAAACCAACGGTAAATTTCGTCCGGATCGAATTCACACAAAAACATAAACCCTCCCAGCACCATCAGACGCTCAATGTGGTGGCAGTAGCCCGTCTTCAAGATGCGACCGATCGTATCGTCAATCGGCTCGATTCCGGTTGTCCCATTGTAAAAACTGAAGGGGATGGAGCGCGTGTGATTCCAGTGGTTAGTCGTTCGCATCGACACGCCAAGATCTTGGTAGGTCGCGCGAATGAACTCACGCCAACCAATCACTTGGCGAATAAATCCCTCGACCGAGTTCAACAGAGTTTCATGTTTCTTCGCATGAGCCAACGCGGCTTTGACTACTTCGTCGGGCGTCAACAGACCGACGTTCAACGCCGGAGTCAAAACACTGTGCCACAGCCAAGACTCACCCCGAACAATCGCGTCTTCGTAAATCCCAAACTGTCCGAAGCGATGCTTGAGAAAATGCCGAAGCCATTTTTTGGCATCGGCGCGCGAAGTTGGGTAGTAGAGCTGTTCCAACTGGCCGGGGTTATCGGGAAATCGATCGTGAACGTATTGAACCGCTTCGTGATCAATCGGGTCGTACTTTAGTTTTAGAATCGCTGGAACTTCACTCAGCAGCTTCTTTGGCACCTTCTTGCGGTTATCTTCGTCAAAGCTCCACCGACCTCCAATCGGTTCATCATCGTCCATCAAGATATTCAGGCGGCGTCGTTGAAACTTATAGAAATCTGCCATGAACCAGCGTTTCTTCCCGGCACGGTAGTCGATGTTTTGCTCACGGCTGTTCAGGAACCCGGGATTGGGCAAAACCTCGATCTCAACTTTGATCTTGTGACTGATCCGTTGCAAGCGTTTTTCCAAAATGAAATCCGTCGGGTCGGCAACCATCAACTTCCTTGGACTGGACTTGATGGATCTGCAAACTCTGGCGAGCTGTTTGGCCAACGCTCCGGGCGTGGGATCGTAGTCGATATAGAGCGTTTCAAAACCTTGCTCATGCAACTGGGCCTCGTACCGTTTCATGGTGGCTCGGTGTAGCCACAGTTTCTGCTTGTGGAACTTCGCAGGGTGATGGTGATCGCCAAAGAACAGCGAGTCCTCGATCAGCACCACGCGAGACGGTACGCGTTTCAGACCTGGATGCTTTTCAAACAGCTGGTTGGGAAAAACGATCAGGTTCAAAGGTGGTTCTCAATTGACGTTGAACGAAAAGGATCACAAATCGGAATTGATTTAGGATTCAAATTTGGTCGCAAGCTTGGCTGCGATGCTACCTCTCATAACCGTCTAAAACATCCCCCCCGCAACACACCAGAAAATTGGCCGGCGTTACCTTCGTCGACGTGACGATTCGGATAGGATTTAGCTTTGCTAACGCACGATCCAGCTTGGTGGAACACCGCTTTTGCGCTGTCAGACACAGTCGAAAAACATGGCTGTACTGGGTGCCGAGCACTGGCTGGGATAGTCCAGTATCGAATCCGGCGGCCGAGTAAACTACCAATCGGCCCCTACGACTGTGCGATTTTTCCGACGGAATGAACCTGATTGACGGGATTCATCTTCGCTACAACGTCTAGTCGCGTAAAATGGCGACAGGAATTCCGACTTGGTTTCCGAGCCAAATGCGGTTTGGGCAACCGGCAAACCAAGAACCAGTCAATCAACGAAGTCGTTTCGCAACGAACCAAATACGATGTCTAAGAAAATACTGTTGTTACTAATTAGTCTCCTGTGGAGCATGACCTGCTGCACGGCACAAGCAGTTGACCTCTACGTCAGCCCGAGTGGAGCAGACACGAACAGTGGACTTGCTGGACAACCGTTCGCTTCGCTGGCTGCCGCTCAACAAAAGGCCCGCGATTACGCGGGTAAAGAGGCGGTAACGATTCATGTTGCCGATGGTGTTTACTACTTGCCTGAAACGCTAAAGCTAACGCCGAAAGATTCAGGATCGGAAAACCATCCGGTACTGTACAAAGCGGACAACGAAGGCGGCGCTGTTCTCAGCGGCGGGTCAGAACTAGAACTCACCTGGCAACCCCATCGCGATGGCATCTTCAAAGCCAAAACGCCCGCGAAACTGAGCATCGATCAGTTGTTCATCAATGGGGTCAGTCAGCGCATGGCTCGCTACCCTAACTTCGACCCCGAGAAGAAAGCGAAACCCTATCAAGGCTTTTCTTCTAACGCGTTCGCAAAAAACCGGGCCAAAAATTGGCGTAACCCTGCCGGTGGCTACATTCATGCCATGCACCGATCAGGCTGGGGCGGCTACCACTATGTGATTACCGGTAAAGATAAATCGGGCAAAGTCACTTACGAGGGTGGCTGGCAGAACAACCGCCAAATGGGAATGCACAAAGAACATCGGATGGTGGAAAACATTTTCGAAGAACTCGACGCGGCAGGCGAGTGGTTCCATGATGCTTCTGCGAAGACGCTGTATTATCAACCGACTGCTGGCCTGAAGCTGGACGAAGCGAAAGTCGAAGTCGTACGCCTGCGTCATTTGGTCGAACTAAAAGGAAGTGAAAAAAAGCCTGTTCACCACATTACCTTTCAAGGCTTTACCGTTCGGCACGCGGCACGTACGTTCATGGACTGCAAAGAGCCACTGTTACGATCAGACTGGACCATTTATCGCGGCGGTGCGTTTCTGCTAACCGGGACCGAGCATATCCAGATCCTCGATTCGGAATTCGACCAGGTCGGCGGCAATGCGATCTTCGTCAACAACTACAACCGCAACGTGTTGGTCAAAGGCTGTCATGTTCACGATTGTGGTGCCAGCGGTGTTTGCTTCGTCGGCGATCCGAAAGCGGTTCGCGATCCGTTGTTTGAGTATGGCGAGAAGAACAACTTGGCAAAAATCGATCGTACCGTGGGTCCGAAGACAAATAACTATCCGGCGGAATGTGCGGTCGAAGATTGTTTAATTCATGGCATCGGGCGCGTCGAACGGCAGCCTGCCGGTGTGCAGATCTCGATGGCACTGGGAATCACCGTTCGTGACGCCTCGATATACGATACGGCCCGCGCGGGTATCAACATCAGCGAAGGCACTTGGGGTGGTCACCTGATCGAACGCTGCGATGTGTTTGACACGGTTCTGGAAACGCACGACCACGGATCGTTCAATTCATGGGGACGTGACCGTTACTGGCGACGGGACAAGGAGAACAGTTCGCAGATCGCCGTCGACAAGGATCCTGAATTGCCTTTCCTTGATGCGATGAAGACAACCGTAATCCGCGACAGTCGTTGGCGATGCGATCATGGCTGGGACATCGACCTAGACGATGGCTCCACCAACTACGACATCTACAACAATCTGCTGCTGAACAAAGGCCTGAAACTTCGAGAAGGTTTTCGTCGCCATGTATACAACAACGTGATGCCCATTGGCTGGTTTCATCCACACGTTTGGTATCAGGGTAGCAATGATCGCGTCCACGGAAATATTTTTTCCCAGCGGCACAGTCCGGCTCGCATGAAGACTAAATACACTCGCGAACAGACG
Organism: uncultured Pirellulaceae bacterium; assembly: GCA_964563475.1. Taxonomy (GTDB): domain Bacteria; phylum Planctomycetota; class Planctomycetia; order Pirellulales; family Pirellulaceae; genus Mariniblastus. Next base: position 1,326 of record CAZLYM010000233.1, on the reverse strand, counting down.
ATGGTGGATCGCAATTTATTCACGGCGAACGATCCGAACATTCTCAGCTTTTCAAAACGACTTGGCTGGGATGCCAACTCCATCTTGGGTGACGCCATGTACGTTGATCCTGACAGCGGTGACTTTCGCGTCAAAGATGATTCGCCGGCATTGCCCTTAGGCTTCAAGAACTTTCCGATGGATCAGTTTGGCGTCAAAAAGGCGTCACTCAAAGCGATCGCTCGCACGCCCGTAATTCCCGACTTGAAAACCAACACCAACAAGCCAACTCGCAAGCAACCGCCACTGGAACCAGAAGTCTACACCGCGTGGCAGGGGACACTGTTGCAAGATCTTAAAGGCGAAGAATTCTCTGCCTTTGGGGCCAGCAAGGATGAAGGCGGCATCGCGTTAGAAAAAGTGGCTGAGGGCTCGGCCGCAGCAAAAGGTGGGTTGCTTGTCGGCGACTTGATCCAAGGAGTCAACGGAAAACCGGTTTCCAACATCAAGCAGTTCCTTCAAGCGATTCGAAAATCAGCGGACAAGCCTTCGGCGTTAACGCTGAAAGTACTGCGAAACCAGCAACCGTCGGAAGTTTCAATTTTGCCATCAACCGTCATGATGATTGAATCCGCCAAGTCACCCGATGGTTTCAAAAACCTCACGCCTCCGAATGCTTCCCGATACAAAATCACAACCAGCAGAAAGACTGGTAACCAACCGGTAGAGTCACTGACCGACGGCAAGCTTGCAGCCAATTTCGGCCCCGTATTCTCGAACGGTACCGCCGACGGGGCGTACAAGATGGACCTGGGAAGTGTCAAACCGATTACCGCGATCAGCAGTTGGTCGTTCCGGAAAGGAAGTAAACGCGGCAACCAAAACCTGACCGTTTTCGTCAGTAACGCCGACAAAGATCCGGGCTGGGATCTGGATAAGCTGACCCCCATTGGATCGATTGTGACGGGTGCAACTGACATGGACTACACAGCGGGTTCGTTGCAAGCATCCGAAGGCCAAGTGATCGGTAATTTCCGCTGGATCGTTTGGGCGGCGTATCCAGTCAGCAATTCCGGCGGTGGAGAGAACACGGCCTTCCAAGAACTGGGCGTTTCCATCCTTGGCGAGTAACAGTAGCGCGCTGAAACAAGGACGCACCGGCGGTCACATCGGCAATCGACAAATTGGTTCTGGGATAAGTTCTTAGTCTTTGTCAGACCGGAACGGGTAGCGCAGCTGGTTCCAGAATCCCTTTGGGACCGGATGACCGCCAATGCCGTAGCCTTCGGGCCAACGATCGCCGGGCATGTGAAACGTCCCGAACACCATGTCGATCACGGGGAAATG
>CAZLYM010000232.1:0-6339 GCA_964563475.1 uncultured Pirellulaceae bacterium | reverse complement strand
CTAAGCCTGAACGAAGAAGCGCAAAAAAACACCCGCGTTCCGATCGGGGAATCCGCGGGTGCAAGAGGTGATGCTTCGGGTGTCATCCTGTTTGGGACAAAGCCCCGGACGACTTTGCAGGCCGCCCGGCTAATGGTTCGCCATGGTGGTAAAAGCGATCTGCAAACTGGAAATCGACATAGGCAGTTCCTCTTTTTGAGTTTCGCAAACGAATAACTCTCACACATCAAACTTAACCTCAACTCGCTGGGAACCCAAGCAAATTCTGGCTCAGAACGGTAATTTCCCAAAACAGCCTTTCGAAAAATTCACCATTTGCTGTTCCTCAGATGGCGTAAACCCTGACGGTTAAACACGCTAGCAACTTCTAACTCCCGGCGATCGATCTTGCTGGCGACGCTCGATTCTCCCACACTACGCCGCCATTTTCTCTGATTCTAGATTTGTTTCGCCCCAGCCTTATGAACTTTCGTTCACCAAAAAACATCAAGCTGATCGTTAGCGCGATTCTGATCGCGGCGATGATGATGGTGTTCAATGGTTGCCGGCGATACTACCTTGATCCGAACAAGCCAAACCTAGGTGGCAACGCACAAGTTTCCAACCCGTTGATCGTGCCGCTTGCCGATCGCTGGTGGGTGATGGACCAAATCAGCGACCAGCTGGATGACTACTTTCGCATCTACCGGGAAGAGCGAATTCGAATCATCGATTCGGTGATGACCGAGGGTTGGATTGAGACCCATCCGCGAATTGGCTCGACATGTCTCGAACCCTGGCACAAAGATTCGACGCCCGGCTTCGAGAAAATTCATTCGACCCTGCAAACGGTCCGTCGGTTTGCTAAAGTGCGAGTCATTCCGACAGGGAATAGTTACGCGATCGACGTGAAGGTTTTCAAAGAACTGGAAGACCTTGAGCAACCGATTGGCTCGGCCATCAGTGGCCCGTCGATTCGCCACGACAATGCACTGGATGTTGATCGCCTAAATCCATGGCTGGCGACAAAACGAGAAGGCTGGATTCCCATGGGCCGCGATATTTCGCTTGAACAGTTAATTCTGCGAAACATCCAAAACCGGCTGGCCGGAGGTCAAGGCAACTCGGGACAACCAGCGCCAGCAGCCGGTTTCGATTTTCCGCCGGCCTCAAACTTCTAACACCGACAGCAAGTCAAAGGCAAACCGGCCGCACGAACGTCTGTTTGACGGGCTCTTGCCATGGATAATTTGCCCATGGGGCCACAGTTGTCTGGCCTAATACCATCTTTCAGCCTCGATTCGTGGTAGATTCTTTCCTTGGTTCATCTAAACTGCGGGCCAATCAACCGATCTATTGAAATTGACAATCCTCGATATGGCGAAAAAGAAAACAAACTCGGGTAGCACGGCGCGACGCGGCACGAAGAAGGCCCCCAAGAAAACGGGCGGCCCTAGAGCTACCAGTGCGCCCGGTGGGCCACAACGTTTGCAACGTGTTATGGCATCCGCTGGAGTCGGTAGTCGTCGCGAATGCGAAATCATCATTGAAGAGGGCCGTGTCCAAGTCGATGGCCAAGTTGTCGTGACGCTAGGAGTGAAAGTCGACCCGGAGAAGCAGAAGATTGCGGTGGACGGTGAGCGATTGAAGATTCAGCGTTTGCAGTATTTCATGCTGAACAAGCCACCCGGCATCGTTTCCACGGCCAGCGATCCATCAGGACGACTGCGAGTCATCGATCTGATCAAAACCAACCTGCGAGTCTACAACGTGGGCCGCTTGGATCAGTCCAGTGAAGGCATGATCCTAGTCACCAACGATGGCGAACTGGCTAATCGACTGACTCATCCACGTTATGGTATCGAAAAAAAGTACATGGTTCAGGTCGATGGTTGTCCCAATCGATCTGCCCTTAAGCAGCTGGAAGAGGGAATGTTCCTAGCGGCCGATGGCAAGCATAAAGCGGTCAAGGCGAAAGCCGTTCAGGTCAAATTCGTAAAACGCTTGAAGTCAAACAGTTGGTTGGAAATCGTCCTAGACGAAGGTCGCAACCGCGAGATCCGTCGTTTGTTGGCTCGTATTGGCCACAAGGTTCGAGTCCTACGCCGGGTTGCGATCGGACCACTCCGACTGGGCGAACTACCTGTCGGCGCCCATCGTGAACTAACGCTGGCGGAATTGAAGGCTCTTCGAAAATCCGTGGCTACCGTGGTCGGCAGAAAGAAAAAATCACCTCGCAAGAAAGCCACAAAGAAAACGTCCGCCAGATCTGCCAAAGGGTCGAGTTCATCGTCCCGGTCTAAATCTGGTGAGGCTCCGGATACTCGTCGCAAGGGAACCATCATCGGCCCGGGCAAAAAGAGGAAGCCCAAAAAAGCCACTGCAAAGAAGAAGGCCAAAAAGCGCAAAGCCTCAAGCTCCGGTCGTCGCGGCGCTGCCGCCGCCAGTCCGGCAAGAAAAAAGAAACCGACGACTAGGAAAAAGTCATCCTCGGCCAAGAAACCGCGCGGCAAAAAACGGTAGCGGTACAACAAAACAAAACGACCCGCGATAAAATCGCGGGTCGCCGGTCTAGGTGGTGTTCGGTTAAAATCCTGAAGCTATCTAGACGCGCCTAAAGATCGGGCGTACTGAAGTCAGGATTGCAGAGATCAGGCAGCCGGATTCTTCGAGGCTTTGATCGCACGCTGCAGACGTGACTTGGCACGAGCCGCTTTGTTGGCGTGGATCACCTTTTTCGCTCCGGCGCGATCGATCTTTTTCGCAGCGAGCTTGTACTCAGATTCTGCCGTTGCGGTATCACCATCGGCGGCACTCTTGAGGACCTTCTTCATCTGAGTCTTCATGGCCGACTTAATGGCTTTGTTCCGTTCGCTACGCACTTTTGTCTGACGAAGGCGCTTTGCGGTGCTGGGATTATTAGGCATACTGGAAAATACTGCTGACGGTTCTGTAACTAAAATCTGGAACGCAATAATATGCCAAGTGTTGGCTTGGCTGTCCACCGCCAAAATGCCGCAATTTCGGTTGTTTTTGGCGTTTTGGGTCCGGCTGTGGCGAACTCGATCAGACGGGAACAAACTACCCAACGCATTTTAGCCGGTTTAAAGCATTGAATTCCGAGTCAAACTCGAAAACACCGCTGCTAGGGCTGACCGTCATGGTCACTCGTCCCGGCCCTCAGGCCCATTCGCTGGCCGGTCTCCTGCGTCACTACGGAGCCGATGTGATCATCGAGCCCGTGATCGAAATCCTGCCACCGCTGGACTGGGGCGACCTTGATTCGGCCATCCAAAAAACGGCGGAAGGACGAGTATCGACACTTGTCTTCGTCAGCGTTAACGGAGTTCACGGGTTTTTTGAGCGATTCGCCCAGCTTTCCCAAGCCGAAAACATGGGCGGACCCCCGAAACTGGCCGACATGCGAGTGCTGGCGATCGGCAACGCGACCAGCGAAGCGTTAGCAGAACGAGACATTGTGGCTCAGACGGTGCCGGGCAAGTCTGACAGCAATTCGGTAGCCGACTTTCTGATCGGGCACCCCATCGACGGAGAAACCTTGATCGTCCGCGCCGATCGAGGCAGCGATGTGCTCCCCAAACGCTTGAGTGCGTCGGAGATCGACTTCCAGCAAGTGGTGGCATATCGCAGCGTCGACCGAAAGACGGTCCCTGATAGCTCGAAGCAAGCCCTCAGGGCAGGCAAAATTGATTGGGTCACGGTTACCAGTTCGGCCATCGCACGGTCGCTGGTCCTGCTGTTCGGCACGGCCCTCAACCAGACGAAACTGGTTAGCATCAGCCCGACCACGTCGGCAGCCTTGCGTGATCTAGGGTACCCCCCCGCTGCGGAGGCAACGGACTACAACATGCAGGGCATTATCGACGCGATCATTACCTCGAAAAAAGCAACGTGAAATCACGCATGGCACCGCTCAATTCGCGTCTCTATCGACATGGCAGTGACGGAAGAACGTCACGAGAGATTGGGCGTCGCAAGGATCGAAGCAGATCAGACTTGCTCGCGAAAGGTAAACCAGCTCATCACGGCCAAAATAACTGACACGACGATCGCGACAATGTCGAACACCATATTGGCGTACTTGAAGGGTGCCAAATGCTGCATGCCTGCCAGCCCCATGATCAAGTCCATCAAAAATAGTGCAAGCACGATGATCGAGATCGTGAGAGCGACGATGCAAAGCCCTTTAGGCACAACGGTTTTCCTTAGAGTAACGTTTTGGTTGAACAGCAGAAACGATTGCCGAACGGCTGCTCGCTCAAAGTAAAATTGGTTCTGGTGGAGTTCAGCATGCCCGTTCCCCAACGTAAAACACCAACGTTAGTATAGTTAGGTAAGGTCGGATGTCACGACGGGTATGGGCAGATCTTCCCAGCGACTGAGAAAACGACTGCTTGAGAGCCATCCCTCTCGGTGATTCATCGGTCGAATTGATCGCTGGGCCCAAAACTGAGCTTTCGGGTAACGCATCGGTTGGCTGTATCGCTTATAGTGTTGGTAGGGCCCAATCGAGAAGGGCTTGGAAAGCGTGAACGGCGAGGCAATTTGATGAAGAAAGCGGTATACACCGGATCTTTTGATCCTATTACGCTTGGGCACTTGAACGTGATCGAGAGAAGCAGTCGTCTGGTTGGCGAACTGGTGGTCGGGATCGGGATCAACGCTGAGAAGCAGGGTCTGTTCGAACCTAAGGAACGAGTCGATTTAGTCCAGCGTTGTACTCGACACCTAGACAATGTCGAAGTCCGTTGCTTCGAGGGGCTGGCGGTCAACTTTGTTCAGGAATGTGGGACTCGCGTGATGATTCGAGGCGTTCGACCGCTGACTGACATCGCGGGCGAGTTCACAATGTCGATGGCGAACCGCCGCCTTAATTCTGAGCTGGAAACGGTTTTCCTGATGGCCGACGGTGATTACGCACACGTCTCAAGCTCGCTGATCAAACAGCTGACACCGCTGGCCAGCGATGAGCAACTGGCTCGGTTTGTCCCAAAAGAAATTGTGGCCGACCTACGAAAGAAATTAACGCGATAGGGTCAGGCATCAGGTTTTTAGATTCCGCACTCCGCATTCCGCATTCCGCATTGCATTAAGACCAACTTCTTTAAAAATGCCTGATGGGGGGCAGCTTGAGCGAACCGGAGTCCCAGTCGAATTGTCCAACTGTTGACGAAGTTCTCTCGCAAGTCACAACGAGGCACGGCTCCGGCCAGTAACACGATGGATCAAAAACACGCGATTATCATCGGGGGTGGATTCGCAGGGCTGGCTGCGGCCAAGCGACTTTCTAATCGGGCATCGGTTCGAGTGACTTTGATCGACCGCCGGAACCACCATCTCTTTCAGCCACTCCTTTATCAAGTTGCCGTGGCTGGGCTGAGTCCTGCTGAAATTGCGGCGCCGATTCGCAGCATTCTTTCGAGAGCCAGAAATGTGAACGTGATCTGCGACGAGGTGAAATCGCTGGATGCAGATCGTAATTTGATCGTGACCGAAGACAAGGAACTCAGTTACGACTATCTGCTGATGGCGTGCGGAGCGAAACACGGCTATTTCGGAAACGAGCACTGGGAACCGTTTGCACCAGGCTTGAAAACCATTGAACAAGCAACCGAGATTCGTCGACGAGTCCTAGACTCCTTCGAAATTGCCGAAGCCACGGACGATCCAGACGAACGAAAAAAACATCTCACCTTCGTCATCGTGGGCGGAGGCCCCACGGGTGTCGAATTGGCCGGCGCGATCGGCGAAATGAGCCGCTTCACTCTGTCGAAGGATTTCCGCAAAATCGACCCCAGTGCCGCGCGAGTGATTCTGGTGGAGGCTGCGCCGCGAATTCTGGGAATGTTTGATGAAGCGTTAGCAACAAAAGCCATGCGTTTTCTGGAACAGCTGGGCGTCCAGATCTGGACTTCAAGCCGAGTGAAGAACATTGATGCCGACGGAGTCGAGCTTGCTGACGAAAAGATCCGAGCCGGAACGGTTTTGTGGGCTGCCGGAGTGCAAGCTTCCTCACTTGGTCAACGCTGTGGTTTCGAATGCGACCGAGCGGGACGTGTTGTCGTTCAAAAGGATCTGTCCGTTCCGGAACATTCGAACGTGTTTGTTGCGGGCGATCAGTGTGCCTTCATTGATCCCAAAACAGGCCAACAATTACCCGGCCAGGCTCCGGTCGCAGCGCAGCAAGGTCGCTTTGTCGCCGATACGATTCTCAATGATATCGCTCAGACAGCCCGGTCAGAATTCAAATATGTCGACAAAGGCCAAATGGCGACGGTCGGGCGGAGCCGAGCGATTGCTGAAGTTGGCAAGTTTCAGTTGGCCGGTTTCTTTGCGTGG
>CAZLYM010000231.1:0-6345 GCA_964563475.1 uncultured Pirellulaceae bacterium | reverse complement strand
CCATCAGGACGGGTTCCGTTTGAGTCGGATAGTTACGTGCGATGTCTTCACACAAACCGATCGCCCGACTCTCCATGCCGTGGTTGGCCATGTAATGGGCCGCGTAAAGCATGTCGTTGACGTCGCTCGAAAGATCGACGGCTGACATCAATGCCCTTTCCACTTCTGACCGTGGCCGTTCAGCGATTTGCATTGCCAGAGTCAACGCTTCGTACATCCAATTCTGTCGCTGGTCGTGTTCGACCGCACCCAGAATCAACGAAACGATTTCGTCTGTCTTCTTTTCTTGCATCATTTCACGAACCGTTAACTTAACGCTCTTCGGATTCGCAAACACATTCTCAAAGTAATCAGACCAAGTGGTTGCTGTTACGCCGTTTGCGTTCGCAGGCAGGGTCAGAATTTGAACCTCTGGCTCAACGCCTACCTTTGGACTGACGGGGGCCGGTTTGCTGGTTGCGTCGCCATTGGACTTGATTAAAACCAAACTAGATTCTTGAACGCAGAAGACACCGCCGCCTCCGCCGCCTCGACCGCCGCCTCCGCCGCCGAAGCCACCTCCGCCGCCACCGAAGCCACCGCCGCCACCTAGGCCGCCGCCGCCACCTATACCGCCACCAATTCCTCCAAGACCTCCTCCACCCGCGTTAGATCTTGGAGCTACCAGATCACCAACGTTATAAACATTGGTCACCAAAAAATTGGGATCGGTCTCGGCGTCGTCGATTGAAACAATCTGTAGAACTTCATCTTTGACAATAAATGTCGCGTTCTTCTCCTTAAGCATCAGTCGCAATGCATTTTTCAAACGAATGCCGCGAAGAGTCGACGTGACGGGTTCGTCTTCGTCAAGAGAATCGTCTCTGGCGGACTGAGTCAAAACGATGTTGATGCGAAACTTAGATTCAAGATCCTGCTCGACATCAGTCCACTCCACCTCGTCGTAATCAAAGTTCGCCGGCTGCTCTAAGGCACGCAGGATACGCTCATCATTGTCGCTACCGGTTAAACGCAAGCTGTTGTACTTGGCTCGACGTATCTTTTTACGTTTCCATTCCTCGGCTTCAGGGAATACCAGCAGCGGATTCGCTGGGAAAGGGATACTTGCCTTTCGAACTTCGAAGAAAGAAGCACTAAAGTTGCGTCGCTTTTCTTCAAGAAAATCACGATACTGAACTGTTGCCGCAGCGAGTTCGGCCGTGTCCGCCGCAACAACCGCAGCTGGTTCATTTTGATCAATTTCGCGCGCCTGCCGCGTAACCGCCCGAGCTGCTTCGTAGTTCTGTTCATCCAGCAATGAGTTCATACGGTTGATCAACCGGGTCAATTGTTCCTCACGCCGAGTCAATTCACTCAGCTCACGTTGTCTGGCCAAGGCTGTCGCCTGACTAAGCCGACGCTGGGCTTCCTGTTGATCGAAGTCGAGCTTTCTCTGACGAGACGACAACAGAGCCGACTCCAAGCGATTACGAAGCTCACGACGATTTTCTGGGAACAGATCAGTCGAGTTATCCAGCACTCCCATCATGGCCTTCAGTCGATCAATCGCCAAACTTGGATTTTCTCGCAGTTCCTTGCGAGCCTGTTTAAGCTCGAACGATACCTGCTTTCGAACTTTATCGTTAATGACCTTGCGTCGTTCTTCTTCGTTCAGAATCAATCGCCCTGCCGTACTGTCTTCTTCTCGCATCAGGCGATCGAGGGCCGATTCATCGACAGGGCGACCAATCAAATTTAACCCGCCGTCATTATCCAGTGGCAAGGGACTGACAATCTCATTTCCCGGCTGCTGAACGAATGGCGTTTTGCTTTGGGAGCCATCTTTAGTCTGAGAACCATCTTTGGTTTGAGAGCCATCTTTGGTTTGAGAGCCATCATCTTTACTTGCAGAACCATCCATGCTTTCAGGCATGACGATGTCTTCCTGTTTCAGTGGAAGTTCTCCGCTAGGCTGGTCTGTGGGAGCGTCGTCAGCACCACCGAATATCCTGCCCGGATCATCGCCAAACGTGTTAGGCTCAGACGGTACGGGGGCTTGTCCAGGAGCCGTCGAAGGCTCTGCTGCTTCCGCTCCATCGAATGGACTGGATTCAGCGCCGAACGGACTTTCTTCCTGTTGCTTCTTCACGACAAAGGAGGTTGATTGGGCCAATACCTTCGCAGATTTGTTTTCCGGATCAACAATCATCGCTGCCGCAGCAAGGCGTTGAGCGGCTCCAAGGTTTCCTTGCTCTAACGCCTTTTCGCCAAGACTGGCAATCGCACTCGAACGAAAGCCGAGCACGCGAGCGTACTCGAGCAATCCAGAGGACCCGGCTGTCGGAAGCGTCAGGCCTCCATTGCTTCTGGCGTCCCGAATCATTTTGGGAAGAAACGAGTACTGCTTGCTGGAAACTTCAGGACGAATCTCGAACTGTTTTTCCGATCGCCGACCGTTAACTTTTCCGGTGATCCTTAGTTCCACGTCGCCTGAGCCAACCACCGATCCGATGACAATCGAATCCCGGTCTTCGCGGAGGGGCGGGAATGCAATGGGAAGTGTTTCAACTACTGAGTCCGTGAAAGTGCTTGTTTGCGGCCAGAAAACTGATTCGTGAACCGTATCGGCCAGAGACTTCGCCGCGGATCGAGCAGAGTTCTTCAGATCTGAATCGATAAAGATGTTTCCACCAGTGTGATTCGCGAGAATCGCCAACAGTTCAACATTGCGATCGGGTCCAATGGCAAAACTCGATACCGATATTTGGTTTTGAACCAGTCGTTTGACAATTCCAGCAAGAGCGTCGGTGTGAACGATCCCAGCTCGACTGATTCCGTCGCCGATGTAGACGACATTGCGGTTCCGAACAGCAGCTGATTCAAACTGATCCGGTGCTTCTTTGAGCATCAGCTTCATGTCGGTCGAACCGAGCGGTGCTCGAGCACGCAGACGCTCGACGGCCGACTGGGCACTACGGCTATCGGCACGCACGAACTTATCAGTCAAAGGAACGGGATCTAAGTCGACCGCCATGATCGTGACACGATCTTCGGCGTTCAAACTGGCCAGCAACGATTCAAGGGCAACGATCGAGTCTTCTCGAAACGCTCCAGTCTGGCTGGCAGACGTGTCCACATAAATCACCAGATCGGTTGCACGTCTGGGCAGGTTATCGAAGTCGGCCCGAACGCTGAGCGCAAACTCAGTCCCACTGGCGCTATCGAAGGTAGCCATTCGGGTTTCACCGGAACTGACTTTTGTGTTCAGCTGGGCGGTCACGTTCGTGGCAGAAAATATCATGCCATAGAACAGCGCGCCAAACAGCAAACCACGAACACTAGTAATAGCAACTCTTCGCGAGAAGCATGTGGACATATCCAACTCCAACACCTATTTAATGACAAAGAAAGACCACAAATCTTGCGCGGTGCTCTCCTGCCTTGCCTGACTTAATAATATGCCCATAGTGGGTACTTGGGGCCAAGAAAATCGTCAACACTAGTCTATTTTGCTGGCATTATCTCTGCCAGCGTAAACGCCCGATTTTGTGCAGGCTCACATATTAAGCAACAAACCCGCCTAATCGCGCTCACAAATGCGATTTGAGCCAGGATTCACCAGATTCTTATCGGAATCCGACCGTCCGATTGGAACGCGAATTACCGGATCCGTCCGAGATGGGCCCTTAATAGGCGGGAAGACGCCGCTGACGGTGAGAATGCTGGATAGGCGAAAAGAGGCCGCGGACGGTGAGAATGCTGGATAGGCGAAAAGAGGCCGCTGACGGCGGGAATACAGGACCTGACGGTTGTACGAGTCAGTTTGGGCGGCGACGCAAAACGGGCACATTTTTCTTTCCCTCAAAGCCGACTTGGCAGACACCTCCATGCATCGTCGGCATCAGAATCGGTAATCAATGCCACGTAGCGCCACGCAGCGTTGAGAGTTGAAGCTCAGTGTTTCCCGTCTGGCATCAGTACAAGGAGCGCGAAATGTCCCAGGGAGATGATGTTGAGGACTCGATCGCTGAAAATTCGATCTGCCTGAAGGTCTGGCCAAGCCACTGTGATGCTCGGTTCAAGACATTAAAAATGACTGCAAGCTTCTGCCTTCGTTCATCTGCCAACAATGCAGTTCGGGCAGTTTTTTCTTTTTCAGCATCTGCAGCGTGGACTGAGATAGGTACTTCTCTGGACCGGTGTCGCATGATTTGGTGCTGCTGAATCGCCCGAGTCAATTCAACATCCCATCGCTGGCAATCTTGGTAGTAACTCCAGTAGTTTGATTCTTCAGATTCTTCCCAAGCCAAAGCTTGGGCAGCCAGAGCGGCGTTTTCATCCTCAGTCAAATTTATACTCGACTCACTAGCTGATTTTTCACTGGTCAACAACGTCGAGACCAACGGATCAAGAATCATGCGACATTCGTTAACAACAAGGTCCATCTTTTTCCGAACCCAGTCATCTTGCAACTCTTGCAGTCGCTGAACTTCACTGATTGCCGACTTCGCTTGACCGACCATCAAATGTGCAGCCCGGAAAGTTTCTGGGAATGTGAAACGACACCATTGTTCAGTGATGGCGAAATTGGAACATTGGTTGCTGTGACGATTTGGCTGACCATCGGCCAAGCATTCTGTTGTGATACCAAGAATGGATATCACCAACAGGCCCACCCATAACAATCGAGTAACGATACGACTCAATAGAATCATGAAAAAACCTTTGAGGCAATTTGCAGATGACAGCCCGGCGGAAAGCGGTCAGATGCGTCCTTCATCGGATACTGGTAAATGGTTCCTTTCACGCAATTCTTTTCGCTCAGGCAAACTCAGCAGGCAATCGGGCAGCATTTCGTATTGCACCAATTTTTCGGAGGGAAAAAATTCCAGTTCAGGTCCGGCGCGACGCATTCTCGGTTGAACCAAAAAGGAAAATCCTCGTAAAATTCAGGTTAAACGCGAATCTTTTCCGGCGAACCGGTTTTGAATACCCATGCTTTGGCAAATATTCACGCTGGTAAATGCACTCGTGCGTTGCCGGCCAGGCATTGCTAACGCCACAACTCACTCTGATTAATTTCAACCAATTTCGTAGACGTGTTGACATGAATAACAAATTTTCAGTTTTGCCGTGCCTGTTTTGCGCCATGCTGGGCTCGCTGGCGACCATCTTTTTGACTCGGCAACTCCCAAGCCTTGACGCTCAGCTTGTATCGCCAGTCGCACAGGCTCAGCCGAGGTTCCGCCCGATCGTTCGCCCCGATTTGCCGGCCCGAAAGTTCTCAACGGACGAACAGATTAGTATTTCTGTCTACGAGAACGTCAATCGCAGCGTCGTGAACATCAACACGCGAGTCATTCGAAACGACATGTGGCTGCTGGGAGGGCGCACGGAATCAGAGGGATCAGGTTCTGGTTGGGTACTCGATGCAGAAGGTCATATCGTCACCAATCATCATGTGATTGCCGGTAGCGATGTTGTGACGGTCACGCTGTTCGAGGGTGATCCGCTTCCCGCACGAGTGGTCGGTAGTGATCCTCAGAATGACATTGCGGTTTTGAAAATTGAGGCACCGGCCGAACTACTATTTCCTGTTTCCTTAAGTGATTCACGGACCTTGAAAGTCGGGCAAAGCATCTATGCGATCGGAAACCCGTTTGGCCTTGAACGGACGATGACCGTTGGGATTGTCTCCAGTTTGGATCGCACGTTGCGATCAAAAACAGGTCGCTTGATGAAAGGTATCATCCAATTGGACGCCGCATTAAATCAAGGGAACTCGGGAGGACCGTTGCTCGACAGCGACGGAGCGGTGGTCGGTATGAACACTGCCATCGCCAGCGTGACTGGTGGAAACACAGGTGTCGGTTTTGCGGTTCCGGTCAACACGATTCGACGAGTCGTTCCGCAGTTGCTTCAGTTTGGTGAAGTTCGCCGAGCTTCGTTGGGAATCGATCTGTTTTGGAAAGCTGAAAACGGACTGGGGATCGCACGTGTCGACCCGGGTGGTCCGGCAGACCAAGCCGGGCTGCGGGGGTTGTCAATCGAGCGAAAAGTTGTTCGAGTTGCTGGTCGGCTGTATGAGACTCGCGGCATCGACCGAAGCTCCAGTGATCGTGTGTTGACCATTGAGGGTCAGCCGGTCTCCAACACGGATGATTTGCAGGATGTTCTGGATCAGTTTAATCCGGGGCAGCAGGTCAATTTGACGATCCAGCGAGGAAATCAGAAACTGAACGTTCCCGTCACTTTGGGGCGAGATCAATGAAGCAAAGCTCAAACATCACCGACCACGTCGGCCCAAGCAAGAAGCCCAATAAGCTGGCTTAAAACCTCAAGTCGGCCAACTCAAGTCGGCCAACT
>CAZLYM010000230.1:0-6368 GCA_964563475.1 uncultured Pirellulaceae bacterium | reverse complement strand
GCCTAGGTAAAACCACCCGGTTTTTCTACTATCGCGCACCGTTTCGTCCCACGTTCATCCATGTTCGGGCCCCCTTACCGTTGCGCTATAACGCTCGCCAACCCAGTCACTCTGGATGGAGCCTGATCAAAACGATTGTGTTCTTTCTCGCAATTGCATGCGCGGGTTGGTTACTTTTTCAGCGGACGGTCCAAAACCAACTAAGTCACAAGGTGCAAGATCGTGTCGACCAACTGCTGGCTGGCACCGATATCAACGCCAGCATTCAACACGCCTCGTTCGTTGACGGACAAGGACTAAAGCTGCGAAACGTTTCGGTAGGCACTAACGCAACGGGATCGTCGCTGTCTTCTCTAAATTCGTCGACTTCTGTGATCGAAATTTACGAGGCATTCGTTCGATCGCCGGTCTCGTTGCCACAATTGGTTGCCGGCAACATGCCCATTCAATCCGTGGAAATCCGCCGCGCGAGATTGAACTTGATGAAGGATACCACTGGAACGTGGAACATCGAATCGTTGATTCATGCCTTGCAGAATCTGAAAACCTCTGGTGAAACCAACGTACCGGTGATCCTGCGCGACTGCCAGATTGAACTGGTAGATCTGTCAGATCCCGATGCGCACAGACAGGTTCGAGTCTCAAACTTGACGCTCAGCGTGATGCCGATCGATCATCAAGGGCATCAATTGACTCAGGTCAGTGGGCAGTTTTCCTGTAGCGAGGTTTCAGACGTTCACTTCACGGCGTGGATCGATCCAGCCAATGGAACATGGAAAGCAAACCTCGACGCCAGCGATCTACGGCTCAGTCGCGATTCGCTATTGCTGCTGCCGGCCTCGCTGGCCTCGAAAGTGAATGGACTACATCGCCTAGAAGGTCGTGTTTCAGTCAAAGGAACGTTATCGGGTGATACGGGCCTAGTCCACACACCCAACATCGAACTCATGGGCCAGTGCAAAGGAATCGCCGTCAGTGATACTCGATTGCCATGGGTGGTTGAAGATACCAACTTTGAATTCAACGTGACCAACAACGGTTTCAGGATCCAAGACGCCAGCGGCAAGGTCGGCAATGGACGTTTCCAAGGAAACTACGGGCAGATCGGTTGGTCAAACCGGAGACAATGGCAGCTCAACGGGCAGGTCCACGACTATCAACATCAACCCGACCGCAGACTGGGAATCGTGGCACCCGGCTACTGCACCAAATTTTGCAGCGACTTCCAGCCACGAGGAACCTGCGACCTAGATTTTGACTTGAATTTCGATGGGCAAAAACTCCATCGCGTCATCAATGCCCAACTGAAGGATATGGCGTTCACGTTCGTTGGTCTTCCTTACCAAATCACCAATACAGCGGGCATCGTGAAAATTGTGGATCACAACTGCCGTTTTCATGTGCGCGCCATCGAGGGCGAACAGCCCATTGATGTGAAGGGGACGGTCAGCGGCATGGGAGAAGGTGCCACATTCACGTGCGATATTTCAGTCCCGGGGGCATTGCCGATCAACGAAAAAATGTTCAAGGCAATTCAAAAGTTTCCTCATCTCTCTCGCGTCATTTCTTCCTTCAATCCGATTGGTCAGGTAGGTGGAACCGCGCGGCTTCAACGGACCGTTGCCAACGGCCCCGTCGACAAACAAATTGATACACACCTGAAAAATGTTGACATTCGTCATGACAGTTTTCCATACCCAATCCGAAACATCACCGGCCAGATCCAATCGCGAAATGAGAAGCACCGATTTGTGAACCTGCGAGGACACAACGGGGACTGCGCCGTCACGGCCGAGGGAACTTGGAACCCACGCGATGGTTTGGGCGCGAGCCTTGTCTGCTCCAGCATGCCGCTGGACGATCAATTACGCGTCGCACTCAAGCCTTCGCTGAGAGAAATCTGGCATGGGTTTCATCCTCGCGGCACAATTGAACGGATGTTCACCGAACTGAGGATGCCAATCGGGCAACGGGAGTGCAGCGTCACCATCGAGGCCCACTTACCCAAACGGAATCAAATTGCCGACAACGGCTCGGTTTCGATTCAACCAACATGGTTTCCTTACGAAATTCGAGATCTCACCGGTGTGATCAAAATCGGTGACGGTCGTGTTTCACTGGCCGACATCGAAGGACATCATGGCCGTAGCTGGCTCAAGTGCAATGGCGATGGACAGTATTCGGACGAAGACTGGTTTGTCCGGTTAAACGACATGTTGGTCCTGAGTCTTTCCGTCGATGACGATCTGATTGATGCCGTCCCGAGCTCGCTGGCTCCCCAAGTCAGGGATCTCCAATACGAGGGCAAGGTCAACGCGCGAGGCGAAATGACGCTGGCCGGGCGCTACCGCAAAGCCGGTCAGACCCCAGTTCAGCCGTTGAATCGTTTCGCACCGGCCGCCAATGGGCTCAACAGTTCCGCCTTCAGCCTTGCGTGGAATGTTCAGCTGGATATGACCGGTGCTCGCATGTTGGTCGGTGTCCCGATCGAGAATGTGTTTGGAGCAGTAAAACTAGTCGGACAGTACGATGGGCAACTGGCAGAATGCCGGGGCGATTTGGATATCGACTCGATGACGATCTATGGCAATCAATTGACAGCGGTGAAAGGACCGATCTGGCTGGACAACGATCGAGCCGCAGCGGGTTTGTTCGCAGAAAAGACTCCTGACCCAAAATCACAAGCCAGTCCGCTCCAGCGCAAACCACCTCAATCACTTGTGGGAACGCTGTATGACGGAAAAGTTCATCTAGACGCACAAATCAGCTCCGGGGAACTGGGTGAATTCTATGTTCAGTCGACGCTCGAAGAAGCTAAGTTGGAATCGATTTGCCGTGAAGCATGTCCAACGATTGAAGATATCACAGGGCGCACCTTCGCTGCGTTTCGCTTGGTGGGTAACAGCACTGGAACGCATACCTATCGAGGCGATGGCCAAGTACAACTACGTGATGCGACCATTTACGAGCTACCGCCTGTCCTTGCGTTGCTGAAGAATTTACGCCTTGGGCGATCCGATCGTTCGGCGTTCGATTCTAGTAACGTCAACTTCACGATCTCAGGCGAAACGATCGAGCTGAATCGAATCGAAATGCTGGGTGATGCGATTTCTCTGATCGGCAATGGACAACTGAGTACCGACAGAAAGATTGACTTGAACTTTTACTCAATCGTCGGCCGCAACCGATTCCATATTCCTGTCGTCAGCCAAATGATCCACGCCGGTAGCCAACAAGCACTATGGATTCATGTCAATGGAACTATAGATGATCCAAAAATGACTCGGACCGTTCTACCACAACTGAATGATTCGCTACGCCAGTTGTTCCAGTCCAACCCGGCAACTGGGCCTCAACGATACGCAGACCAAGGCTTCTACGACCCGTCGGGCAGACGCACTCTCAGACAGCCAACGGGCCTAGGAAGAACTCCAACTACGTTGAGCCGATGAATTCAATGTGTTGAAATGAATTTCAATTGGCAGGAGCGGGGAGACATGGACTACGCAAATCCATAGCCTTGCAATTCTTTGCCAAGAGCCGCTTGCAAAAATCTAAACTCTTCGGAACAGTGCGCACACTGTTTCAGATGCTCATCGGTGCAGAGCAGAGCCCCCTGAACCGACTGGCCGGCAAGCGTGACCTCTGTAAATTCGGCAAGCTGCTTCAAGCACTGCTCGCAGTCGGATTCCTCATCTTGAGGCTGAACCAACATCCTGAGAAACGCTTGAACTTGTTCATAGCTAATGTTCATAGTCAACGTTTATTTCCACGATTTGAAACCGAACGGAATCCGACCCATCTTCTTTGCCAGCGGACATCACTGGCAGGTTTGATTTGTTAATACTGTTAATATTGTCACAAAGCCAAATCTCGACCGTCTGACGACCATGGAAACCGACTTCTTACCTCCATCGGCGATGAAAAATGCAACTGCCAGCACTGCAAAAAACAGGCTATTTGCTTGGTTTCAGCAAAAACCGACGTCAAAATGACTTCACAGAAAACGGTCGCAAAGCGTATTCGGCAAACGCCTGCCAGCCCCATGGCTGTTGCCGGGAATCAACAGGCGATGTGGAGATTCGAAAACACTCGCTCAGGTGGTGAATCTTTTTTACTCAAAACCACCCAATTTCACCGTCCCTCCCGTGTGGCATGGCAGTTGCTTCCTCTCCCATTGTCCGTCCAGCAACAGGAGTCATTCATGTCCAACCCCAACCACTACGATACACTCGAAGTCAGCCGAAACGCCTCCAACGACGCCATCGAGCGGATGTTTCGACATCTGGCGACCAAGCATCACCCAGATACGGGCGGCGACAAAGCGAAGTTCAACCTTCTGATTGAGGCCTTCGAAGTCTTACGCCACAAAGATTCACGTGCCGCGTACGATCAGGAACTAATCAACGAAACCCAAGAGATCTCACGCCTCGTTGAAAATTCCAAACAGGCTGGGCCTGATGCCGCGCTGCGTCATGAATTGCTGTGCCTGTTTTACGCTCGCCGCCGCGAGCAAGGATCGTCACCCTCACTGGGCGAAGTAGCCATCGAGAAAACACTTAATTTGCCAATCCACGTCATCGAGTTTCACCTTTGGTACTTCAAGGAAAAAGGATGGATCACCCGCTGGGAATCAGGAGGGTACACGATCACAGCCGAAGGCGTTGACCAGATCGACATGACCGAATTGCGAATAGCCAGTCACCGTCGTATCACGTCCGTCGGCAACAGCACCGCCGCCGAAGGTAGCATGGTGCCCGCATAGCATCGGGATCGGGCAAGCCTGGAAATTGTTGAATCCGTACCGTAGGTAGCCACTTGCATGTACACTGTCAGCAAAACCCTATTGCTGATCGATCTATGCCGCCCATCCAAACGTTCACAATTTCCGACGAAAAGCAAATGATACTGGCCTCACTGCGCCAGTATCTGCCCGACAGCCCGTCGTGGTCGGCGGTCAAGAAAATCTTTCGGGCCAGACGCGTTGCCATCGGCGGTGTCCTGTGTGTGGACGAAGGCCGGCAACTTTCTCATGGCGAAGTGGTCACCATTTGGGAACACCCGCTGCCGCCTCCCCCAACCGACGCGGACGTCAACATCACCTACGTCGACGCGGACGTAATTGTCGCTGAAAAACCATCGGGAATGATCACTCTGCGGCGAAAATCCGATCTCGGTTGGTCATGGGCTCGAAAAAACCTGCAACCGACCTTGGACGAATGCGTTCCTCGACTGATCGGCCAACATGCAGCAAGTAAACGACGCACACAGCGCAACACTCAGAGGCTTCCGCAACTATTTCCAGTCCATCGCATCGATCGAGACACAAGCGGACTGGTCGCCTTCGCTCGCAACCAAGATGCGCGAACCAAAATCATTCAACAGTTTTCCGATCACGCTGCGGTGCGAAAGTACTTTGCGCTGATTCCGGGCGCGATCAAAGATCAAACGGTCACTTCACACTTCGTTCGTGACCGGGGTGATGGCCTACGAGGAAGCACAACTGTCCCAAACGCCGATGGAACGATGGGCGAACGAGCAGTCACACATTTCCGAACGTTGCGGCGTATCGGAAAACTCAGCGAACTGGAATGCCGTCTGGAAACCGGTCGCACCAACCAAATTCGCATCCATCTAGCAGAGCTTGGGTATCCGATCTGTGGCGATATCAAATACCGAGGCCCGTTCGGGAAGCCGACCGTCACTGATCGCAGCAAGATTCGACGCCTTGCTCTGCATGCGGCCGATCTGCAATTCGAGCACCCGACTTCTGGCAAGCTACTTCAGTTCCAAACGACATGGCCGGCCGATGTGCGCCGTTACTTGGCTCGTTTGGAATCACCTTGAGCCAAACCAGTTAAAAACACGTCGCAAGTCAGTTCCCTTCTTAAATTCCCGCTCAGCAATACAATTCGAAGATGTTTGAACTGCGATGCACCGTCCGAAACTGCAGCCACACGCTCAACCTGAACGACAATGGGCTCACCTGCGCCGCTGGTCATCATTTTGACCAAGCGAAAGGTGGCTATTGGAATATCACTCAGCCGCAGGACAAGAAATCGCTCAACCCGGGCGACAATCCCAACGCCGTACTGGCTAGGCATCGCTGGCTCGAACGCGGGCACGCTGCCGGCTTGATAGAGTCGCTAAAACCCTGGATCCCTGACACCAAACCACAATTACGAGTCCTTGACCTCGGCTGCGGCGATGGCACCTTTGGTCCATCACTCTTCCCTGATCACGCAAATAGTTTCTGCGGCATCGACCTTTCCAAACCGGCGATCAAACTGGCCGCTCGACGTTGGCCCGATGCCACTTGGGTGCTGGCCAATGCTGATCGCGGCATCCCTGCCAGCGACTCAAGCGTC
>CAZLYM010000229.1:0-6410 GCA_964563475.1 uncultured Pirellulaceae bacterium | reverse complement strand
ACAGACGACGAAAACATGACAACAGCATTTCAGCCCGAAGGGCTAGCCTTATGTCAGCCCAAGGCAACGCCTTGGGAACGAGTCACCGCTACACTACAAGCCCCAACGGGGCGGTCCTAAACCGTTCACCGTCCAAACAAGCCCTCAGCTAAGACACACCTCACACCGAAAACAACATTCCGCACTCCCCATTCCGAATTCCGCATTGGAAAAATGGCCTACGATCCTCCAAAATTTAAAAACGAAATCACGCTGCAACTTAGCCGCAATGAATCGCGGTGCGCAATCGAGGCACTCGGTCAAACACTAGGCGGGCTCAACGAAGATTTTGTGACTCGCTATCCTTCGCACATCGCCCTGCAAGAATTAATTGGGCAGTGGGTCGGAGTCGACAGTAGCCGCATCGTGGTCTCGGCCGGTGGTGATGACTCACTCGAACGAATCATGCGAACCTCGCTCGTTGGGCAGCGCAAAAAAATTGTCTCCCATACGCCGTCGTTCGAGATGATTGATATCTACGCCAACAATTACGATGGAACGGTCGACGCCGTCTCTTGGCTCGATGGCGATTTCCCAACCGATCAGCTGATTGCAAAAATCGATGACACGACCGGAGTGGTCGTGGTCGTTTCGCCCAACAATCCAACCGGTGGCGTCCTTTCGAAATCAGATGTGCTCAAAATCGCCGACGTCGCTCAGCAACATGGCGCCAAAATGTTGCTGGACAATGCTTACATCGAGTTCGCTGATGATGAGACGCGGATCGAGCACGGCAACGTGATGATTTTGCGAACACTGTCTAAAGCTTGGGGCTTAGCCGGTTTACGCGTCGGATACCTAATCGCTCCCGACACCGCGACGGCAACCACCATCCGAGACGCTGCCGGTCCATTCCCCGTCAGTGCTGTTTCGTTAGAAACGGCAAGGATTGCGATGACCGATCACCAACCAACCATGCGCGCCAACATCGAACGCATCAAAGCGTTTCGGCCACAGCTATCCGCGTTGCTGACGCAAGGCGGCGGAAAGCCTCTGCCATCGGCCGGTAATTTCCTGCTGTGCGAATTTGATGATGCAGAAGCCATCTGGGATCAGTTGGCTTCCGACGGAATCGCTGTGCGAAAGTTTGTCGGTTCTAACCTTTTGAAAAACAAGCTGCGAATCACAGTTCCTGCAACCGCAGCCGAGTATTTGCAACTATCCAAATCGTTGTGCCAAATCTTTGGCGCGAACCATGATGTTCAAATGGCAGCCGTTGCGGAAATCATCAAGCCCGAGATCGTAGCAACGGCCCCGACGCCCGAGTCTTCAGTCGCTCCGCCTGCCGCCAAAGACGACGATCGAACGGCTCAGACAAAACGAAAAACCAAAGAGACCGACATCGAAATCGTGTTGAATCTTGATGGGACCGGAAAAACAGAAATCCAAACGGGCATCGGTTTTTTGGACCACATGCTGACGGCGTTGGCCTTCCACAGTCGCATGGATTTGAAGTTAATCTGTGACGGCGACTTACACATTGACGATCACCACACCGCCGAAGACTGCGCGTTGGCTCTGGGGACGGCGATCGACGAAGCACTTGGGCCACGAACCGGAATCAAACGTTTCGGATACGCATACGCTCCACTGGATGAAGCGTTGGCTCGATCGGTTGTTGACCTGAGCGGTCGCCCTTGGCCCGAAATTCACTTGGATTTGCAGCGTGAAATGGTTGGAACGTGGGCCTGTGAAAACATCTCTCACTTTTTTCAATCTCTCGCGATGACATTGCGATGCTCGCTGCATGTGGACGTCATTCGAGGTGACAACGATCACCACAAAGCAGAAGCGGCTTTCAAATCGCTGGCCAAAGCGTTGGGTGAAGCAGTAACCCGAGCCGAAGGTGCTGTGCCTAGCACAAAGGGTGTGCTCTGATTTTTAAATGAAAAATAAAAGATGACAAATAAAAAATGACAAATGGCCGTTCGATAAAAATTTGTCATTTGTTATCAGTCAATAATCGTTTGTCATTGGCTTAAAAACGTTCTTCTCGACTTAGACTTTATGATTGAAATTATTAACACAGGCGTGGCCAATATTCGATCGCTGCAAGCAGCGTTCGATCGGCTGGATGAGCCGTGGAATTTAACGGACGATGCAAGCTTGATCGAATCCGCCAGTCACGTCGTGCTGCCGGGCGTTGGGGCTTATGCTGCAGCAGTCGCTCAAGTCGATCAACGAGGCCTCCGCAACACGATCGTAAAACGAATTGACTCAGGTCGCCCTACCCTGTGCATTTGTTTGGGAATGCAGATGCTGGGACAGTCCAGTGAGGAAAGCCCAGGCGTCGAAGGGCTTGGCGTTCTGCCTTGCCAGATCAAACGGTTCAGTGAAAACGTAAAAGTCCCACAACTGGGCTGGAACAGCGTGGTGCCAAGTGCCAACGGTTCGAAGAAATTTTACGAATCGGGCGAAGCTTATTTCGCAAACTCGTTCCGACTTGGCGAACCGCCCGATCCATCAACCGGTTGGAACTATGCCACGACTGACTACGACGGCCAGTTCATTAGCAGCGTGTGGAAAGAAGGTGTGCTGGCCTGCCAGTTTCACCCCGAGCTATCCGGACCGTGGGGTCAGCAGTTGTTGAAGAATTGGATCAACGGAGGGCTGTCGTAACATGTTGAAGGCACGAATCATTCCTTGCTTGGATGTCAACGACGGCCGCGTCGTGAAAGGCGTCAAGTTCCAAAACTTGCGTGACGCCGGTAGTCCAGAAGAATTAGCGGCTCACTACGAAGAACAAGGCGCCGACGAACTGGTGGTGCTGGACGTTTCGGCGACTCGGCAGGCCAGACTGGCCATGCTGGAAACGGTCGAAATCGTACGCAAACAGTTGTCGATCCCGTTGACGGTAGGAGGCGGTGTTGGCTCGGTCGAAGACGCGGGCCGATTGCTGAACGCCGGTGCGGATAAGGTCAGCATCAACTCGGCTGCCGTCCGCAATCCGGATCTGGTTAACGAAATGTCCACGCGTTTTGGGGCTCAATGCACCGTCGTGGCGATCGACGCCAAGATGACCGACGGCCAGTTTCAGGTTCTGACTCGTAGCGGCACCGAAGCGGAAACATTGAACGCCGTCGCTTGGGCGGCGGAAGCTCAGCAGCGAGGTGCGGGAGAAATTTTACTGACTAGTTTCGATCGTGATGGGACTCGTAGCGGTTACGATCTGCCGATGCTGACCGCCGTCACAAAAGCTTGCAGCTTGCCCGTGATCGCATCCGGAGGGGCCAACAGTGTGGCTCATATGGTCGAAGCATTCGAACACGGGGCTCACGCAGTGCTGGCAGCGTCGATTTTTCACGATGGAAACATGACCGTAAACGATGTCAAACACGAACTGGCCAAGCAAGGAATCAGTACCCGCACCTTGGTTTCATGATACAATTAATGGGCGATGTCATTTGAGGAACCAATCATGTCAACTGATTACCAAAGTCCGGTGAAACTGGGCTACGAAGAGTTTGTGCTCTTTCCCAATGACGGGAACCGGCACGAGATCATTGATGGAAAGCATTACATGAATCCCGCCCCATCGACCGGCCACCAGTCTGCTTCCAAGCACTTGCAGTATCAGCTTTATCAGAAAATTGAGTTGGCCGATTTGGGGAAAGTGTTTGACGCTCCGATTGATGTCCAGCTTAGTGACCACGATATCGTTGAACCGGATCTGATCGTACTGCGAGAGTCTTCCTCGGCTAAAATTACTCCTTCACGAATCGTTGGGCCACCCGAACTAGTTATCGAAATTCTGTCGCCATCAACAAAGCGCAATGACGAAACGTTGAAGCGACGACTTTACGAACAGAGCGGCGTCCTTGAGTATTGGCTTGTCGATATCGACCAACAGAACGTAACCCAGATGGTTTTGGAAAACGGAATCTATCACGAGCGACCCGAAAAACTCTCAACCTCGATTTCTCTGGCGATCCTTCCAGAAATCGAAATCGACCTGACTCTGGTTTGGCGGTCCTAAGAATAAACGACGCTTTCGGTTCAGAAAGCTGATAGCGCTGGCCCCGACAACACTGGATTCTATTGGGGACGCTCCCTAAAACAACGCCCAAGCCAACGAAAAAACAGCTATCCATGATCATTCCCAACCTGACCATTCCGTCATCCAACCCCGGCGAAGGATGGCTCGACGCATTGGCCGAGCATATCCTTGATTGGTCCCTTTGCGGCAAGACATGCCTGACTATCATTGGACCGCCATCGGCTGAGCTAATCGCTGATCTGGAAACCGTCATCAAACGAGTCGGCGGCGCGGTTGATTTGCTGATCCGAAGCGATCATCTAACCGAGGACGATGCACTCAAGCTGTTGAATGTGGGCGGTTCAAAAATCGTCTGTTCAACCAGTTTCATGCAACAAGCCCAGGTCATCCCGGAAGACCGCATGATCGTACTGGCCGATGAATCAGCGGATGAACTGGCCGCAGGTGAACACGTGCTGCTTGAGAATGCTCCTAGTGTGGATCAGGTGGCAGCGTTAGAGAAAATTCGCGTCGACGCGATCATCGATTCGAGCTGGCTTGCGGAGAACCCAGATTTCTTGGGCCAATTCTTCGCCGCCGTGCTCACGTCCGATCGCCCCGATGGGCTCTGGCCAACCGTCATCACCGATCCACTTGGTATCGCGCTCGGTTTGGCTTACTCCAATGCCGAAAGCTTGACGCACGCACTTAAGACTCGCCAGGGAACTTACTGGTCGCGGTCTCGCAACGAATTATGGATCAAAGGCGCGACCAGTGGAGCGACTCAGCAATTGCTGGGCGTCCGAATGGATTGCGATCGTGATTGCCTGCGATTCACGGTGACGCAAGACGCGCCCGGTTTCTGTCACCGCCAAATACACACTTGTTTCGGGGAAGAACGATCGATCGCCACGGTGGTGCAACGATTGGCGGAACGAATTGCAGACACCGATCCAAAATCGTTCACTCGAAAACTGGCCAACGATCCGCAAATGTTGCGGACGAAGTTGCTGGAGGAAGCGGAAGAGTTATCCGAAGCCAGTCAGACGGACGACGTTCATGAGATTGCGTGGGAAGCGGCCGATGTGTTGTATTTCTCGCTGGTCGCGATGTTGAAAAACGGGGTCGCCCTAGAAAAAGTCCATCAGGAATTGGCTCGACGCATGAACCGAGTCGTCCGCCGAAAGAACAAACTAGAACCAGAAAACAACTAAGCAGGATTAACAGCAGCGACAAATCCACGCTGGACTCAAGATGTTGTTTATCCAGTCAAAACAAACGACGACCGAATGCTAAACATAGTTCAATTCACCTCCTTTCAGCCCGAGCAACTCGATCGATCGATCGATGGACAGACGCTCGCCGGTGCGCAAGCGATCGTCGATACGGTTCGCGCAGAAGGTGAAGCCGGGATTCGAAAGTACGCAGCGCAGTTCGGTGAGCGAACCGATGACCAACCGCTGCTGATCGGACCGGATGAAATGAACGCGGCCCGCGAACGAATTGATTCCGAAGACTTGGCATTGCTTCAGCGGGTCGCCGAGCGTGTCCGAGCATTTGCGAAAGCTCAATTGGAATCACTGAGTGAACTGAAGACGCCGGTGCCCGGCGGCTTTGCAGGGCACACGATCGAGCCCATCGTCAACGTCGGTTGTTACGCTCCGGCGGGCCGGTTCGCATTACCCTCAACCGTGTTGATGACCGTCGTTCCGGCAGTCGTGGCGGGATGTGAAAACGTAACGTTGGCCACACCCAACCCGTCCGATTTAATGCTGGCCGCGGCATCGGTTGCCGGCGCGGATCAAGTTCTGGCCGTCGGTGGCGCTCAAGCGATCGCCGCCATGGCTTACGGATTTGATGGTCTGGAACGACGCGATTTAATCAGCGGCCCGGGAAACCGTTGGGTGACTGCCGCGAAGCAAATCGTTCACGGCGACTGCGGCATCGACATGCTGGCCGGTCCGTCCGAACTGGTGCTGCTTGCCGACGACTCGGCCGACGCCGAAACGATCGCGGCTGATTTGCTAGGACAAGCCGAACACGATGCCGACGCGAGGCCGTTTCTGGTCACAACCGATCAGAACCTTGCCGAAGCCGTCAACGTGGCTCTAACAAACCAATTGGATTCGCTGCCGACTGCCGAAAGTGCTCGGCAAGCGTTGACCAACGGATCCACAATCGTCTGCGACTCGATCGAGCAGGCGGTTAAAGTCTGCAACGACATCGCGACCGAACACCTTGAACTCCACTGCCGCGATGCGGCATCGGTTGCCAAACAAATCAAGCACGCGGGCTGTTTGTTTATTGGCCACCAGTCGGCCGAAGTGTTTGGCGACTATGGCGTCGGGCCCAACCACACATTACCGACGGCGGGAACGTCTCGCTGGAGCGCCGG
>CAZLYM010000228.1:0-6487 GCA_964563475.1 uncultured Pirellulaceae bacterium | reverse complement strand
ACGATGGCGGTCGCTGCTTCAGCAAATACTTGATCCAACTCGCTCGTTTCGTCCTCGCTTGCATCGTTTTCATTTGAAAACGTTCTGTCAAGCAACGCATTGGTTGAGTCGTCCGTCTCGATCATGCTGGCAAGCGTCATTGGTGCAGGCGTGCTGACGTTGCGCTCCGAAGTTGAATCTCGCGATTCTTCTTGAGTCAAAGAACCAGAATCGGTGGCAACGAGTGCAGTCGGCACAGACGCGATATTCGTGGATACGACCTCAACGGAAAGTGCGGTGACAGGTGGGGCGACGGGTGCCAGATCGGCTGCCGCAAAGTAGCAAGCGGGGTGTTTCCCGTAACGACCGTTAATGGCAATCAATGTTCCAGTGTATGTACATTAACAGAGAATCTGCAGCAAGTCATCTGATTTTTGCGAACACGCTGCCCAGTCCAGCCACATTCATGAGTTTTTGCATGACAAACGCGAAATCCGGGTCGCAATCAAGCGATCTCGCCGTATTCCATGCGGAGTTACATCGCGCTTGACCGCCTAGGTTTTAGACGTCTGGTGATTGTGTGAATACGACTTTGCATGCATTTTGTTTTGCGCCAAGCTCTTCGGAAAAGTTATCATGCTGCTTACAGGTCCGTGTGTAAACATGTCTACCAGGTTACCTGCAGGATCGACTACGAACGCGCAGGAGCGGGCTGCCAACCTATCAGTCTTCGCAGTTCAGCTTTCGTTGTCCAATCGATTGACGAGAAGGAAATCGATCAGCAAAGCTAAGAGTGCGCCGGTCACGCAGCAAACAACATCAGACCAGATGAAATGGTTGCCCAGAATAAAGCCGATGATGGGTTGTTGACGCAGCCACAGGAGAGCCGGCGGATTCCAGAGTTGGCCAAATTCCAAGGTCAGCGTAATGGCAAGCGTTGCGATCAGCAGCGTTCGGCGGGAGGCAAGCGGAAAACAGAATCGTCCCATGAAATAGAACATGATTGGCCACAGCGTATCGCCCAAATAGGTTGCCAAGAATCCGAGCGGATTAGACGCGTCAGCGCCGGCTCGGTGGGAGCGAGCAAAAAGGCCAATAGGAATCACGGTTGCTATCGTGATCGCTGCCAGTAAGCGGTTGCGTGTTTCTGTCAACATGCAATTGTGAATGTGGGAGTGGCGGCTTTGAGCAGGATAGCAACCATCGCCGTAGAGCGGGAGCGATTGAGCATCGACTTCTAAGCCACGACTATTTCTAAACCAAGCCCAACCCCAACTTCACATGCAACCAATAAATACCCGGCTGGCATGATCTACTTGAATGGAAGCGTCTTTCCATTGCAGTGCTCCCGCTTTCTACCAACGACCAGACGACGAATCCGTTTTGACCAGACCTCTAATCTTCCATCACTTCGGACTCTCGAGTTTTGGCGATGGAGGTCGCCTGTTCTTCGAATTT
The DNA here is from genome assembly GCA_964563475.1 of uncultured Pirellulaceae bacterium. Lineage (GTDB taxonomy): Bacteria > Planctomycetota > Planctomycetia > Pirellulales > Pirellulaceae > Mariniblastus. The sequence continues at coordinate 5,050 of CAZLYM010000228.1, read as the reverse complement.
TTTGGTCAAGTCCTGAATCGAGTCTTTGATGTCGTCACGCTGGTCTTCAGAAATGACCTTGTCCTTCTGTTCTTGATCAGCCAGCTTGTTGCCATCTCGACGAACGTTACGAATGGCGATCTTCGCGTCTTCGGTTAATTCTTTGATCCGGCTGACCATCTTTTTACGGACGTCGGTTGATAGTGGCGGGATGTTAATCCGAACGACTCGCCCGTCGCTTTGCGGATTGAAACCCAAGTCGCTACCGACAATCGCTTTTTCGATTTCCTTGATGATGCCCGCGTCGTAAGGACGGATCACGATCTGAGTCGGTTCGGGAGCACCCACTGAGGCAACCTGCTTGATCGGTGTCGGCGATCCATACACGTCGACTCGCAGCGAATCGACCAAGCCCGGGTTCGCTCGCCCCGTTCGGATGCCGCCCAGGTTCTTCTTGAGTACCTCGATCGCTTTTTCCATTCTCTCTTCGGAATCTTTGGTGATTTCGTCGGCAGGCATTGATTAACTCCCTTTATCTAGAAAAATCGAAGCGTTTTCGTTTTCATGTTTTCAATTTGGCCGCTTGGCCGATCACCGGCAAGCGCAACACCAAACAGTTTAGCACTTTCATGCCGAACGTGAAAACGGGAGGGGCAAATTGAATTTGGCCGGAATCGCCCAGAAATCAGTCGGCAACTTTGTCGTTGGTGACCATGGTGCCGACTCGCTCACCCGTGATTGCTTTGATGATGTTGCCATCCTTGCGGAAGTTAAACACCATCAGTGGCATGTCGTGTTCCATGCAGTGCGAGATTGCGGTCGAATCCATCACTCGCAGATTTTTCTCGATCACGGTTTGGAAAGCCAGATCCGAATACAACACGGCGTGAGGATTCTTTTCTGGGTCCTCGGTATAAATGCCGTCGACCCGAGTTGCTTTCATCAGGATGTCGCAGCCCAGTTCCATGCTTCGCAAAGCGGCGGCGGTATCGGTGGTTACAAATGGCCCGCCCGTGCCCGCGCCTAGAATCACGATTCGCCCTTTTTCCAAATGCCGATCGGCGCGGCGACGGATGTAGGGTTCGCAAACGCCGTCCATTTTGATCGCACTCATCAATCGAGTCTGGCAGCCGACCGACTCCAACGCGTCTTGCAGTGCCAAGCCGTTGATGACCGTGGCCATCATGCCCATGTAATGTGCGGTGGCTTCCTGAACCGTGCTGTTAGTGGCCGTAAACTGGCTTCCTCGTAGGATGTTGCCTCCACCAATCACCACCGCGATCTGGCAGCCCAATTGCTGAGCCTCGAAGATCTCCTTGGAGATATGCACGACCTCTTCCATGCTGATCCCGCGTTCGCCCGAGGGTGAAAAACTCTCGCCAGAAAGTTTCAGTAAGATCCGTTTGTATTTTGGTGCTGCCATGAGTCGGTGTTTCTCAGTCACGGAAAAGTTTGGAGGGACGGATGCAGGCTTAAAATCTTCCAACCATGGAAATTTGCTACCTGATTTATATTAGAGTCCATTTTATCTACTTACTGTAGGCCCCGCGTGACGATTTGAACCCTACGCGAAAACATGCGCGTCCGGCGTTCGTGCAGACGGGTTTGTGACGATTTTGAGTCCGCAAGAGTTGCCATGGTGAGAGCACATTCTGTGGTTTCAATAAAAGACGTGGATCGCTAGAGTGCTTCGCTCCGCAAGTGCGAAAATCTGGGGGATCTGAAACCCTAGGGATCTCTTCGGGCGAAAATCGTCGTTTTGGCTCTCGCGCGTTTTTGACTGTGAAATTTGTTCAATCAAGGAAACTCTGACATGTCACTTCTTCGTAGCGGTGCATCAAAAAAGTACTCGGACAACTGGGCTGCCGCATTTGGTGGATCCAGTGGCAAGAAAAAGAAGCCCGCGACCGCCAAAAAGCCGAAAGCCAAGCCACGAAAAAAGGCATCTAAAAAATAGAGCTGGCTAGGGGGGCGATCCATTCAGTCACCCCTGTGACGGCGGTCGGCAAAAGTTAAAATGCCGCCATGAATAGCGCAGTGGAAAATTGTCCGTCGGATACGGCGTCGAAAACCAGCCAACTTTGGCAGATTGACATCTGGCCCGAGGAATCTCAGCCCGATCGGCTTGCCGCGGAATTGATTGCAGATGCCAGCGATCTGCGGTTGCCCGACTCACTCAAGATCGCTGCGGCTCGCGGTTTCCTGATTGAGGGAGACCTCAGTCGTGATCAGGCTCAGCAGATCGCAAAAAATCTGCTGGTTGAACCCGTGGTCGAGCGGTTCCAGTTGGCGGCCGTTGGCGATGACGCGATCAATCAATCGCAAACGGATCGACCGAATCTGATTTATGTGCTTCCCTTGCCCGGAGTCACCGACCCACAAGCCGAAAGTGCGATGGAGGCGATGCGGAATCTGGGTTTCGACGTTTCCGCAGTGCGGACCTTTCGCAAATTCTTGGTATCGGAACTTGAGCAGTCGGATCTGCAAACATTGACCGCCAAGCTGCTGTCGAACGACTCGATCGAAACGGCCGTAACGGGATCCCTGAAGCTGGATCGCTTGGACGTGGGAGCGGAATACGTTTTCGAAAAAGGCGTTGTATCTCTCTCGGGATTGAACTCGGACCAGTTGCTAGACATTAGCCGTCAGTGGCAGTTGAGTCTTTCTGCCATCGAAATGGAGACGATTCAGGCTCATTTCAAAACGCTCGGTCGCGAGCCCACCGATGTGGAGTTGGAAACGGTTGCTCAAACTTGGAGCGAACACTGTAGTCACAAAACGCTGGCTGGACGGATTAACTACTCGGACGAAAACGGTAGTCGCCAGTTCGACAACATGCTCAAGGAGACCATCTTCTCAGCCACGATGCAGATTCGCGAAGATCTTGGCGACGACGATTGGTGCGTTAGCGTTTTTCGTGACAACGCGGGAATTGTTCGGTTCGACGATCAGCATAACATCGCGTTCAAAGTCGAGACACACAATCGACCTTCGGCGTTGGAGCCGTACGGTGGTGCGAACACGGGAATTGGCGGCGTGATTCGCGACACGCTGGGAACGGGCATGGGAGCCAAGCCGATCTGCAACACGGACGTGTTTTGTTTTGCAGATCCGGACAGCGTTGTCGAAGACCTACCGCCCGGCGTCATGCATCCTCGTCGGATTATGAAAGGCGTCGTCTCCGGCGTCCGGGACTACGGCAACCGGATGGGGATTCCAACCGTCAATGGAGCGGTCTACTTTGACCGCCGTTACGTTGGCAATCCGTTAGTGTTCTGCGGAAACGTGGGAATCCTGCCAAAGGAGAAGTCTTTCAAAGAGCCTCAGGCGAACGACCTGATCGTTTCGATCGGAGGAAAAACCGGACGCGACGGAATCCACGGTGCGACGTTCAGTTCGGCCGAGTTGACTGAGGACAGCGACATCACGTCAGGCGGAGCGGTCCAGATCGGGAACGCGATTACCGAAAAGATGCTGATGGACGTGATGCTGGTTGCTCGCGACCGAGAGCTTTACACGGCGGTCACCGATTGCGGGGCCGGCGGTTACTCGAGTGCTGTTGGTGAAATGGGTGAGGAACTTGGAGCCGAAGTGTGGCTGGATAAAGTTCCGTTGAAATATCAGGGCCTGTCCTACACTGAGATCTGGATTTCCGAAGCGCAGGAGCGGATGGTGTTCTCGGTCCCGGAAGAAAACTGGCCCGCCTTTCGTGACTTGTGCGCGGCGGAATCGGTCGAGGCAACGGTGATCGGACAGTTCAAGCCAACCGGTCAGTTGGTGCTGAAGTACGGTGACGAAGTTGTTTCCGATGTTGCGATGAGTTTCTTGCACGATGGTCGACCGCCTGTGATTCGCGAGGCGACCTATCAGCCCGTGCCGACGTCCGAACTTGCAAACGCTCCGGCGCGAACCCAATCGGCCGAATGGACGGGCGACCTGCTGAAGATTCTTGGCTCGTTGAATGTCGCCAGCAAGCACTGGATCATTCGCCAGTACGATCATGAAGTGCAGGGCGGTAGTGTGATCAAGCCGTTGGTCGGAGTCCAGAACGATGGGCCCGGAGACGCGGCGGTCGTCCGACCGGTGCTCGATTCTTATCGTGGCGTTGTGGTGTCGTGCGGGATGAACCCGCACTTTGGCGACTATGACACGTGGCACATGGCAACCAGCGCGATCGATGAAGCGCTTCGGAACTGCGTGGCCGTTGGAGCCGACCCGAGCCAGATTGCGGTGCTGGATAACTTTTGCTGGGGCTACACCGACCGCCCGGAAACGCTCGGCTCGCTGGTTCGAGCCGCACTCGCGTGCCATGATTTGTCTATCCAGATGCAGACGCCTTTCATCAGTGGCAAGGACAGTTTGCACAACGAATTTAGCTACACCAATGCCGATGGGCAACGAGAAGTGATCTCGATCCCGTCCACGTTGCTAATCAGTGCGATGGGGCAAGTGGATGATGTTCGTAAGTGCGTGACGATGGATTTGAAGGCTGCCGGGAATTTGATTTACCAAGTCGGCCAGACGTTTGATCACTTGGCCGGCTCTCATTGGTCGCTGGTCACGGGAGCGACCGGCGGCGCCGTTCCGACGGTTGATGGTGGTCTGGCGAAACGAATTTTCCATGCCGTTCACGCTTCGATTCAGAATGGATTGATTCGCAGTTGTCATGACCTGAGCGAAGGAGGACTCGCGACCGCCGTTGCCGAAATGGCGTTTGCCGGTGGGCTGGGAGCGAAAATTTCGATTGACTCGATTGGAGTCGACGGTGTGAATGACGCAGATCTTGTCCGAGCGCAATTGTTCAGTGAATCGAATACGCGTTTTGTGGTCGAAGTTTTGCCCGAGCAAAAAGCGGCGTTCGAGGAACAGTTTTCTGACCTGCCATTAACGCTGCTGGGCACAGTAGACGCGGCCCCGGCGTTAACGATCACATCGGGCGACGAAAATGTGATTGATGCTCCCATCGATCAACTGAAAAACGCTTGGCAAAACCCATTGGATTGGAGTTGATCGTCCTCGCCCAAGTAAAAACAGCGATCAAGAGTTGATCGTCCTCGCCCAAGTAAAAACA
>CAZLYM010000227.1:0-6501 GCA_964563475.1 uncultured Pirellulaceae bacterium | reverse complement strand
CTGACTCCTGACTCCTGACCTAATCGTTCAATTGGCCTTTGATCGTGCGCTGAGTCTTCACCCAGACCTCTTCAAGATAACTCAAATAGCCCTTCGCATCCATGAAGTCGGGCGATCCGGCTGTTTTCATCGTGAAAAGCCAGCCGTCTCCGTACTTGTCCACGTTGATCGCCGATGGATCCTCCATCAGTTCATCATTAAAGGTCAGCAATTCACCCGCCGCCGGAGCGTACAGCGAACTCTCTGCTTTCTTACTTTCGATGCTGCCAATTTCCTGACCGCTTTTCAAATCGGCAGGCGCATCAAGCAACCAATCCAGAAAATACACGTCCTGCAACAGACGAACCGCATAAGCCGTGAAGCCAAACTGAAACTGGTCGGCCTGACCATCCACCTGCCGCACCCACATATGATTGTCGGCGTAGCGAATATCGGAGGGAAACTCCGCTTCGAATTCGCCCATCATGAAGATCAAGGTCGACATTACGTGTAACGAATCCCTTGATGCTCGGGCTCGAAAAATATCGGCAGCAAAGCGTCAGCGTGCAGAAAACCTTTACGAGTCAACTCGATACGGTCCTGATCAAACGACAACATCCCGTCGGCTTGATGAGCCTGAAACTGCTCTTGCCAGTGATCGAGAATGTCGACGTCAAACTTTTGGCGGAAGTAATCCACTTCCAAGAACCCTCGCTTCAACTGCAAAATCATTTCGCGAATCAGTGCCTGATGGGGCGTCGGCGTAAAGGCACGTCCCAGCGGCAGCTTTCCTTCTTCCAGCAAGTCCGACTGATACTGTTTCATGTCCGCCTTGTTCTGATAGTGAACGCCCGACACGTGACCGAAACTTGCGATCCCGGTCGCCAACAAGTCCGAACCTTGCCACAGATTATCGCGGTAGCTGAAACTGACGACGTCGTCTTTCAGATCCTTCACCATCGTGTAGGCACTGCTGATTTTGTAACCGGCCGACTGCAATTCATCGTAGGCGTAATTGAGCCATTCGCGTTTGGTATCCCAGTCAGCGACGGGTGTTTCGATTTTTTCGCCGAGGATATCTTTGCTGTAGACCGTGTTGAACGGCAATTCCATTTGGTAAATCGTCACGCTATGAGGCGATAACTTGATGGTCTCGCGAATGTTGTGCTTCCAGTTGTCCCAATTTTCACCCACCATCCCTGAGATCAAATCGATGTTCACGTTTGGAAAATCGGCGGCCTGAATCCAGTCCCAACATTTATAAACTTCCTTGGTCAGATGTGCCCGCCCGTTTTCCTCAAGGATCGAGTCACTGAAGTTCTCGATCCCAAGGCTCAACCGAGTCACCCCCAGCTCGCGCAAGGCTTTGACCTTACTTTCCTGCAACGTGCCGGGCTCGCATTCGAACGTGACTTCTTCGGCCTTGTCCCAATTGATGTTCGCCTGAAGACGCTCGACCAGAGAACGCAGTTGCCGCACACCCAGAAACGACGGAGTGCCTCCGCCGAAGTAGACGAATCGGAACGGTCGATCGCCCATGACCGGTTGCTGGCTGACCAGTTCGATCTCGCGACACAGGGCCGACACGTAGGCTTCGATTTCTTTGGCATTCTGGTCGGTGAAGACCTTGAAGTAGCAGAACTTGCATCGCTTCCGGCAAAACGGAATGTGCAAGTACAAACCCAACGGCACATCGGCGGCCGGCGGTTGAGCCAACGCACGCTCGACATCGTCCAGCTTGTCTCCCGTCCATTGTGAAAAAGGAGGGTAATTGGAAATGAAGTAGCTACCTACTTCGGTTTTCGAGCTTTCAGCCATGCTTTCTCGCGCTGATTATTTTTTTCAGTTGACCCTAAACAATAGACCAGCCCTCGATCAGTCGCAACGACTAATCGCTCAAACGCGACCGCCGCCGAGCCAACGATCGAACCATTAAGCTGCTTCTGCCAGACGGTTTTCCCCGTTTTTTGATCCAGCATAAAAAGCCGACCATCGGTTGCCGCCACCAGAACTCGGTCTCCCACGATCACCGGCGAGGCATCCACTTTGCTTTTTAGCTGGGCAATCCATTGTTCTTTTCCAGTTTTCGGATCGAGTGAGATCACCTGACGATTCCGAACCGCGTAGACCACCTGCCGGTCGTTCACCGCAGCCGAGGCAACGATCGATGTCCCGCCGAGCGGATCGTCTCGCTTCCAATGAATTTTTGCTTCCTTCCAATCAATGGCCAAGAAAGAGCCTTGCTGAGTCCCGAAGTAGACATGTTCGCCTAGAGTTGCTGGAGTCGTTCCCGTCGGTGATTCGATCTCAACTTTCGCGACCTTCTTTCCGGAATCCAAATCAACCACGTGCAGCTTGCTGTCGCAGCCAGCTAAGAAAGCCCGATTTCCTGCTACGGTTGTCGAACATTGAATCTGATCGTCAGCTTGATACTGCCAAACAAGTTTCCCCGACTTTTGATCGAGTGCGTTCAAAGAACCATCTTGAGCCCCGAAGAGCACAAGGTTTTTGTAGAAGTTAGCACTCCCGTTGATTTCGCCACCGGATTCATATTTCCAAAGCGACTTTCCGTCGAGATCATGACAATGAAAGAAGCCATCAAAATCACCGATGAAGATCTTTCCATCGCGGTAGGCCGCCGCGGCCGTGAACCCAAGCTCACCTAAATCTTCCTGCCACAGTAACTTGCCATCTTTCAAGTTCAAACCGATCAGCTGGCCATCCAAATCACCAACGATCACCATCGGATCCCGGTCACCTTCAGCCACGATAACGGGCGTGCTTTCGAACGAGCCGTCTTTGACTTTGTGCTTCCAGACAACTTCCGGTTCTCCTGGCAGCGTCGTTTTGGCCACTCCAGATGAACCCGCATCGCCGCGAAAAAGTGGCCAGCCTTGAGCTTTCTCATTTGATTGCGCGGACGCGATCGATGCCGAAAGCAGCAAGCAGAGAATCGTTGCGGCTGCTCCGAGCATTCGAAATTGGTTGCTTGGCGGATTTAACATCGGGCAAACGACACTCTGTCTGGGAACGGACATTGAAACAACAACATTCTAACACCGAATCTGCCATAAAGTGTTGGACGTTTTCGACGGCGCGTATTGTAGAACAGTCGTCCCGACTGTTTGCAAGCAGCTGGGACAGCTGCTCTACACTAAAGCTGCTCTACACTGCATCGCGATATAGCTGTAATAGACTGTCTACGTCGACCGGTACCGGATTGAACGTCCCCGTCCATTGCTGAGCAGCGTCGGCTGCCATGTCGACAAAATGCTCCTCCGTCACGTTCAATTCCGCAAGTTTCGTTTTCAAACCGGCCATTTGAACGAACCGACTGACCAAGTCCGCCAGTGTCTCAACTGCGTCCTCTCCCGCATCAGACACTTTGCAATGCGAAAGCAATTCAACATAAGCCCGCTGCGAGTCCGGATCTTGTCCGTTGAATCGAATCACGTGAGGCAACATCAATCCGACCGCTTGCCCGTGAACGATTCCGAATCGAGCGGTCAGTGGATTGGCCAACGCGTGAGCGGCTCCCAGCATCGAGTTCTCGATCGCCAACCCGGCCCACGCCGATCCTAGCTGCATCGCAGAACGAGCCTCAAGGTCATCCGGGCTAGAAATGACCGTTTCAAAATGATTCGCTAAGTGTTTCCATGCGGCGACTGAAAACACTCGTGACACCGGATTGCGACGAGTCGTCACCATCGTTTCAACGGCATGAGAAATCGCATCGATCCCCGTCAGCGCGGTGACGCTTTCTGGCTGAGTCAACGTCAGCAACGGATCAAGGATCGCAACGCGACAGCTGGCTGCCGGATCACCGCACGCCATTTTCACATGCGTCTTTGCGTCAGAAATGAGCGCAAACGATTGCAGCTCGCTACCCGTTCCACCCGTTGTGGGAACCGCGATCATCGGCAACATCGGCGCGGTGGCTTTTCCGACGCCCGCGTAGTCGTGCATCGTGCCGCCACAGCTAATAATAAAGTTGATCCCTTTGGCGCAGTCCATCGAACTTCCACCGCCCAAACCAATCAAAAGCTCAGGCTGAAATTCCCGAGCCACCGCCACGCCACGATCCACGTCATCGGTGGTCGGGTTTTCAGCGGCTCCATCGAAAACCCGAACCTCCAACTTCTCAGCCTCAATCGCCTGCACGGCTCGATCGACGTGGCCCGCAGCGACAATTCCCGGATCGGTCACCAACAGCACGCGGCCCGATGTCAGCTCCGCCGCAAGCTGGCCAATACGCCCCAGCGAACCCTCGCCCGAGACAACTCGCGTCCGCATATTAAAATCAAATGGTTGCATAACGCGAAAAGGGTAAAACAAAATGGGACAGGAGGATGCGAGAAGGGTGAATGCCAATTTACGTCGCGGCAGCAACTTTGTTCTCAGCTACTTGATAGGCGCGTGAGCGATACAAAAAGTCGATGATATTCCCTTCGTGCGGCTGGAGCCAATTCAATCGGTTGGTCGGAACTGGCCCCACGTTCAAGCGATCGATGTTCGTCGCCGTCAGCAATTGATCGATCCATTTTTCATCATTCGTGATTGCGGTTCCCACCAAAGTCGATCCCGCCGCCTTAATCATCTTGGCTTGAGGACACTCAACAACCGTGGCAAACGGAAACATGAACTCCTTGTTGGCAATCTCACATTCCGGGCTTTCCGCATGAGCAATCACCGGTCGCAAATACGATGCGCGTTCTAGCTCGACCACCCGATCGCCAAACTCGGCCGTGCAGTCGGTCACCCCGTCCGCCTTCAGATCCTGTTGGATCATCTCCCAGACCGCTTTACCCATTCCCGGCACGGTGAACGCCGCCAGTCCTGCGTTCGGGTCTTCGGGTGGCAGCGCTTCGATCGACCCAAGTCGCTCGGCCAATGCCTGAGCAATTTCTTTCGTATGGCGTGACGCCCAGATCCCCGAACAATTGATGCAACTGCGGCCGCCGTTGATGTAGATGCTTTCGGCCATCACATCGATGTATTCTTCCCAGCGGTCAACGCAATCATCGCCCAGAAATATTTTGGAAAATCCCGGTCCGTGAACTTGGACACCCGGATTCCCGGCATACTGATCAATCGTTTTTTGGCTGCCGAAAATCATGCTGCGGGCGCAACTGGTCATCAACGCGCTGCCGACATCATGACCACCGGGGTAAAGTGAAATGACTTCCGGAGGAATCCCCGCCGCTTCGAACGCCGCCGCAACGCGGTAGGCAGTCCACGGCTCAGAAGAACCGGGCTTTAGCACCAACCCCATCTGCAACGGAATCGCGGGCAGCCATAGCGTATGAACACCGGGCGAGTTCGAAGGCAGCACCGCTCCCAGCACAGGCGTTTGAGCCTGAAAGCTGACGATGACGCCTCTTGATTCGGTGCCATGACCCTTGGTCAAAATATCAAGATCCAATCCACGCGTCAGACAGTCAAGAATTTCGGTCATGTTCCGCATGACGAAACAATTCTTGGCCATGTTCGCGCGGCACATATGTTCGGGCAATCCCGTCGAAGCCGACTGGTGATGCACAAATTCATCAGGTGATTGCGTTCCATTGCCAAGCGCCAAGGTTTCGTTTTCAAACAAGTCGGCCGCTTTGCCGACCTTGGCAATCAAGTCTGCACAAGAAAAATCGCGCAGCCGCTCCCGCGCCTGCTGAGCCTTTCGCATGTCGCGCGAAACCAGCCCACCGTTTGCCGCGCTGACGGTCGCGATCGGTTCGCCCGTATTGAAATGAACGACCTCGGTTTTTTCGAGCGATTCGTAGGGCTTTCCCCAGCGAATGACAGGAATATCTAACATGTTTCTGGTTCCGATTCGGGATAAGTGATCTCACGCAAAGGCGCAAAACTCTTTCGTAAAAACGACAGGGGCTTTCAACTACCCGTCAGGTTGAAGTATTCCGCCCACTGCTAATACACGCCAACGGTCGTAGCTGACGCCAGCTTGTGATAAGGACGCACACCGCTGACTCCATCCCACGGGAATTTTGCAAACGGCTTCTCGCGTTCGCCTTCGTCTCGTTCAAGGAATCCCGGCACGAAAAATTCGGGCGTCAGCGTTGTCAACTTCACGCGTCCGGTTTCCCCATAGCCAACCGATTGATTGGCGTCATCGAACTGCACGACTTCCGTGACGGCTCTTGGCTGGGGCGCGTAATAAGAAATCTTGTACTTTTCTTCGGCGGTAACCGGCTTACTACATGCCAATCCCATCAACGTATTACCGTAAGTGGGCGTCATGTAGATGCCGCTTTCTTCGGGCGGGCCGCCGAACAGTTCTTCGACACAATACCGCGTCCACTGCGGCGTGAACTCTGTGCCACCCGAGAAAATTCCCGTCACGCCGGTTTCGGCCAGCGTCATGTCACGCTCTTCCAACTCCAAACACAAAGACTCGATCAGCTTGGGCGTTCCAAACATGCACTTGATATTGTGATTCGCGGTCAGAATCGTGATCGCTTGATCGATGCAGTGCTTCTTGTATTCCTCAAGGTGCTCCATCCAGCCTTT
>CAZLYM010000226.1:2366-6553 GCA_964563475.1 uncultured Pirellulaceae bacterium | reverse complement strand
AGCGCGGATGTTGCCGGGCAGGTTGATGACTTGGCGCTCAGGGGCACCGGAACGAATTAACTGGGCGACTTGGTTCCATGTCGCGCGGTTGATGTCACCTCGGGGCCAGCCGAGACGATCCCATTGATCGATTAACGCGTCGATGATCACGGTGTCGGGAAATGCGACAATCGAGTGGCAGTCAATTTGCAGCTCCGTTTGATCGACGGGCTTTTCGATAATTGAAATTGACTCGCTGGCCGCGGCGACCAGTTGAGGGATCGCGTTCTGTTGATCGACAGCCGCTTGGCTCAACCGAGCAATCGCTCGATCGATGTCGGGGAACTTTTTGCGTGCCAACGGCAGCAGCTCGTTGCGAAGAAAGTTGCGTGTGTAGTGCGAGTCATGGTTCGAAGCGTCGACTTGGTGCTGCCTGCCAATCTTTTGGAGATATCCATGGGTTTCGGCACGGCTGACAGACAGCATGGGGCGAACAAGCGTCAATTGGTCGGCTAGTTTTCGAAAGGCGGGAATTCCGGTTAGGCCTCGAAGACCCGTGCCACGAAAAATACGAAACAACACCGTTTCAATCTGGTCGTCTAGCGTGTGCCCGGTAACTAGGTAACGAGCGCCATGCGTTTGTGCAGCTTCGCGAAGGCACCGGTAGCGAAGCTCACGCAGCGATGACTCGGACGGAGGCGTTGCGGCACCCGTTTCGTGTGACCCAACGCCTAGATAGAACGGCAGCGAAAGGTTTTCCGCTTCTGCTTTCACGAAATCGGCGTCGGCCACCGAAGCTTCTCCTCGAACTCCATGATCCACATGAGCGACGACCAATTGGGCTGGATCAGCAGGGTTTCTTAGGCGAGCCAGCGCGTGTAGCAAGGCGACGCTATCCGCCCCGCCGGACACCGCCACGATGGTGGTCGTGTCGCGCCAGCGTTCGACAGGCCAGACGGACTGAATTTTCTTCTCGATGGATTCTAGTGGTTTTGCGGTCAATTTCGTTGTGCGGGGATTTTAACGACGTGTTTGAGACGGTGATTGGCTCTGGGAAAGATGGTTAATCGATTGTCGGACGAGGAACCTAGCATGTTTCTTGCATGGTTAGATTCTGAGATTGTACTACAGAACGGAAGTGTTAAACTAAGGGTGCTAAGAGATGGCAGCCTGTTTTTGCTCAACCCAAAATGGGAATGTGGATGAATGGGTCGCTTCTTTTCAATGTGACAACGCGAGGCAGTCGGACTGTGATCGCTAGTCGATTTAGTAGTGAAAAAGCTGTTTAGATTTTGACGTTTTAGTGTTACCCGAACCGGTTTAGGTTGTTGATCGTGAGTTTCTTGTTCCTGCTTTTAAGTGTGCTTTTGCGAGCGATCGGATTGTCGATTGCGTTGCCGAAGGTGCGCTACTCAGGGACTTCTGTTTTGGCTCTAGGCTCATCTTTTGATTTGGCCGCGATGCTGATTCGTTTTAACCAATCAAAAAACGAGCACCTGACGATTCAACCGGACTTGGTTCTAAGGGGATTGCCGCCAGCTGTGCCGGTGTTCGGGATTCGTCCCGGGAATACCTGTTCGCGGCCATTGGTAGAACGATTTTTGATCAGAACCTAATTTTCACAAACGACACGGCTACGATTTGACTGCCCCGCACATTCGGACGAAGGTGCGCGATGGGACAAGAAGAAATTTTTTACGGGCTCGGTGGGCTGCTGCTGGGCATCGGCGCAGTGATCGGTTACTCGCTGCTGGTAGGCCGTGGAGCCAAGGCGAAGGCTCAGGCGATTCTCGACGAAGGTCAGCGTCAGGCCGATCTGAAGATCCGCGATGCGGATTCAACCATCAAAGAGATGGAGCTTAAACGCGAAGCCGAAGCTGAACGCATGCTGGGCAAATCTCGCGAGAAAATCCATCAGCGAGAGCGTGCGTTGGACAAGCGAGAAACTTTGCTCGAGCAACAAGGTGAGGGGCTCAAGAAGCAGGAGCAATTCATCGAGTCGACTCAGAATCGGCTGAAGGTGAAGCTGGATCAGATTTCTCAGACAGAGAAAGACCTTGATGGGGTTCTCCAGAAGCAACGCAAGCAACTGCATGAGGTGACGGGGCTGAGCAAAGAGGAGGCGTCTGCTCAGCTTTTGAAATTGCTTGAGGATGAGCTTTCCGACGAAGTGGGCGGCCGTATCCTACGCCATGAGAAAAAGATGCAGGAGATTTGCGATGAAAAATCTCGTGAGATCTTGCTGATGACGATGCAACGCTACGCAGCGGAGCAAACTTCTGAGCACACGACCAGCACCGTCGACATTCCCAGTGACGAACTAAAGGGACGGATCATCGGTCGGGAAGGCCGAAATATCCGCGCGTTCGAAAAGGAAACGGGGATCGACGTTATTATTGACGATACGCCAGGCGTGGTGATTGTCAGTGGTTTCGACCCTGTGCGACGCGAGATCGCTCGCCGTTCCCTTGAGCAGTTGATCAGTGATGGCAGAATCCACCCGTCGCGAATCGAAGAAGTCGTTCGCGAAAACGAGAAAGAGATCGCCAAGGTGATTCGACGCAAGGGAACCGAAGCAGCCGAGGAGGTTGGGGTCTCGGCATTGAAGCAACCGGTGATCGAGCTACTTGGCCGATTGCATTTCCGAACCAGCTATAGCCAAAACGTGCTGCGGCACAGTGTCGAGGTCGCATTTTTGTCAGGCATGCTCGCCGAAATGATGGGGATGGATGGCGATCTTGCTCGTCGTGCCGGACTTTTGCATGACATTGGAAAAGCGGCCGATCATGATATGGAAGGTGGGCACCCGAAGATCGGGGCTGACCTGCTGAAGCGGTATGGCGAAGGCGAGGAAGTGGTGCATGCGGCGTTCGGGCACCATGATGAAATTCTCGTTGAGCATCCTTACACGGTGATCGTTGCCACGGGAGATGCGTGCAGTGCCTCGCGTCCGGGCGCACGCCGTGAATCGCTTGATCGATACATCAAAAGAATGGAAGAACTGGAAACGATTGCCAAAGAGTTCAAGGGAGTCCGTCAAGCGTTTGCGGTTCAGGCCGGGCGTGAAGTTCGAGTGATCGTTGGAGCTGGGGAAACCGATGACAATCACGCGGCCAAAACATGTCGCGACATTGCCGAAGCGTTCGAGGAGCGGTTGTCTTATCCGGGCGAAATCAAGGTCGTGGTGATCCGCGAATCTCGCTTCACTGAGCTTGCTAAGTAAGACGCACGCAGCGCGGCGATGCTGCGGTAGTTTCGAGTCCGTTTTTCCTGCTTGCGTCGAGTCGGTTATCCATTACGTTTATTTTGGCACTCTTACCCTCAAGTCCTGTCGTCAAATCGTGGCGGCAAGTCTTATGGGTATCCCAACAGAAAGTTAGCTGTGCGAATCCTTTTTACCGGCGACATTGTGGGCAAGCCAGGCGTGGAGATCATGTTGCAGGCCCTGCCTGGCATTCGCATGGAAGAGTCAATCGATCTGATCATTGCGAACGGTGAAAATTCCGACGCCGGATCCGGGATTAACTCAACCATTTATCGAAAGCTGATTGCGGCTGGAGTCGACTGCATCACCTTGGGCGATCATATCTATCGGAAGAAGGAAATCATTCCGATCCTCGAGGAGAAAGAGAACATCATTAAGCCAGCCAATTATCCAGGCGACTCGCCCGGTCGAGGCTGGACGGTTGTCAAAGCCGCCAACGGAGTGAAGGTTGCGGTATTCAGTCTGATGGGACGGGTGTTCATGCGGCCTGTCGATTGTCCTTACCAAGCGGCCGAACGAGTGCTTAAGGAGATTCCAGAAGACGTGGTCGTTCGGTTTTGTGACTTCCATGCTGAGGCGACCAGCGACAAGCAATTGATGGGGCGATTTCTGGATGGGCGAGCGACTGCGGTTTGCGGGACTCATACGCACGTTCCGACGGCGGACGAGCAAGTGCTGCCGGGTGGTACGGCGTTTATCTCGGATGTCGGGATGACAGGGCCGCATGAGAGTATCCTTGGTCGCAAGATTGAAAAAGTTATGGAAGCGACGATTACCTTCCGTCCTGTTCCCTTCGATGTTGCAAAGAAGGACGTTCAGATTTCCGGAGTCATCATCGAAGTCGACCGAAAGACTGGAAAGGCGAGCGGCATCCGACGGATCAAGGTTGATGAACGTCAGGCTCGTGCCTACGAGGATTCGTTTGAGGAGTGAGTTTTTCGGT